>JAQJDB010000004.1 GCA_032139905.1 Nitrospira sp. MA-1 | reverse complement strand
ATCCTCCTCTCTATTATTAGAGATTAGATGTTGCAGCGACCGGTTGAAACCGCAGCCAAGAGCGTCCCTCCTTTGGGCCAACCGGCAGGCGTCGGAAAACATAGGGAAGTTTTTTTTGAGAAATTTCCATCAAAGAGGGAAGAGCGCAGGCATAATGACGGAAAGAAGTTGGATTACCTTCAACGAACGCCTGGAATGAGCTGCAAGGACTGACCGATGCCGGGTTTCGGCCCGGCAGCCGAGCCACTTCTGTTTCGGCAAAAGTGGCCAAAACCATTGACGCCACGTTTGGCCTCATTGAAGAGGAGGGACGCCAACTCTGAGTGTAACGAAGAATCTTGGGCCAGCTCACAGCCACATGGCTTAGCGAAATGACCCTCGCGACTCAGAGCTTCCCGTTTGAGGCCGCTTTCATGGAAAGGGAAATGCGCTTGCGGGGTATGTCGACTTCCAGCACGGTGACTTTGACTTGTTGGTTGACCTGCACCACCGTGTTGGGATCACTGACAAATTTGTTGGCGAGTTGACTAATATGGACGAGCCCATCCTGATGCACGCCGATGTCGACGAACGCGCCAAAGGCCGTGACATTGGTCACCACCCCGGACATGATCATGCCCGGCTTAACCTGCTCGATGGATTGCACCCCTTCATCAAATTTCACGGCTTCAAATTGTTGACGGGGATCACGGCCGGGTTTGGCCAATTCGGTGAGAATATCCGTTAAGGTCGGCTTACCCACTTCCTCCGTGATGTATCGAGTGAGATCGATCGTGCGTTGTCTGGCAGGATCCCTCATGAGATCCTTGACGGTGCAGCCTAAATCTTTCGCCATCGCGTTAACCACGGCATACCGTTCGGGATGCACGGCACTGGCATCCAGCGGATGCTCCCCATCGGTGATGCGTAAAAATCCTGCGGCTTGTTCAAACGCTTTGGCTCCCAGGCGGGGGACTTTCTTTAATGCCGTCCGGCTCGCAAACGGACCATGTTCCTGTCGATAGGCCACGATATTCGTGGCGAGTTGCGGCCCGACGCCGGAGACGGCCGTGAGCAGTTGCGGGCTGGCCATATTGACGTCCACCCCTACCCGATTGACGCAACTGATCACCACATCCTGGAGCCGTTGCTTTAAGATGCTCTGATCAACATCATGTTGGTATTGCCCGACGCCGATGGCCTTGGGATCGATTTTCACCAGTTCGGCTAAGGGATCCATCAGACGCCGCCCGATCGAGACCGCGCCGCGCACCGTCACATCGTGATCGGGAAATTCCTCCCGGGCGACCGGAGACGCGGAATAGACGGACGCGCCGCTTTCGTTGACCATGACGATCGGGATGGCGGATGGCAATTTGAGCGCGCGCAGGAACGTTTCGGTCTCCCTCCCGGCCGTCCCATTGCCCACTGCGATCGCCTCAACCTGAAAACGCTGACACAACTCCACCACCGTGTCTCCCGCCTTAGCGGCTCCGCCTGTTCCCAGATGCGGAAAGATGGTCTCCGTATGACGCAAGGTGCCCTGTCGGTCCAAACAGACCATTTTACATCCGGTGCGAAATCCCGGATCGATGGCCAGGACGGTCTTCTGTCCCAGAGGTGGCGCCATGAGCAGTTGCTGCACATTTTGGGCAAACACTTCTATGGCCGTTTGATCGGCCCGGGTTTTGGTGACCAAGCGGGCTTCGGTTTCCATGGAAAGGGCCAGGAGCCTGGTAAAGCTATCTTTGACGGCCAGGATGACCTGTTCCGATGCGGGCCCCTTTCCTTTCACAAAGAGGCGATGCAGAATTGAGAGGGCTTCGGCTTCCGGCACCAGCACACGAAAGGTCAGAAAACCTTCCACCTCGCCACGCCGCATGGCCAGCACACGATGGGATGGCGCCTTGGCCACCGGTTCTTCCCATTCAACATAATCCCGATACTTACTGCCTTGCACATCTTTTCCGCGCACAGCCGTGGTCTTGAAAGTCCCTTGTTCCAGATACAGGGCACGCATGGAGGCGCGAGCCTGCAGATCTTCGCTGATCCATTCGGCCATGATATCGCGCGCACCGGCCAACGCGTCCTCCACCGTCTCGACGCTCAGTTCCGGATTCAAAAATTTCTGCGCTTCCGCTTCGACATTCAATTGGGCATCTTGTGCCCAGAGGCTCAACGCCAACGGTTCCAATCCTCGTTCTTTGGCGATCATGGCTCTGGTGCGGCGCTTGGGTCGGTAGGGTAAATAGATGTCTTCCAATTCGGTCATGGTCGTGGCCGCCTGCACCTGCTCTCGCAGCACATCGGTCAGCTTGCCTTGTTCCTCGAGCGAGGCCAGGATGACCTCCCGCCGTTTATCCAATTCTCGAAGCTGCGCCACGCGGTCCCGAATGGAGGTAATGACAACCTCATCCAACCCGCCGGTGACTTCTTTGCGGTACCGTGAAAGAAACGGCACCGTGGCGCCATCATCCAGCAGACTCACCGTGGCCGTGACCTGCTTGTCGGTGATCTTCAATTCCTTCGCAATGGTCTTATCATGCAATGCTGAATTCATAGTCTCGTTACATCCTTACGTATTTTTGAGTGAAATTTTTGTCACGAGTCGTTCTTCACAACGACAGCCATATTACGCTTACATCCTCTCAGCAACTTACTTGGGTTGGGGTTCCAGCTCCCATCCCTTTGCTCGCAAACACTGGTCAACTTCTTGTTGTGCCGACTGCTCGGCCGATCGAGTGATGAACCCTTGGCTCACCCCTGGTTTTCCCATTTGACCACTGGGAATGCCCGGGCCGGGGGGCGGCATCAGGATTTGACTGCGGCAATCGACTCGATCCGCCTCTAAATCCGCTTCCGTGGCACCGGCCTTGACATACTTCACGTCAGTGCATCCATAGAGGAACAGACTTCCAACGCAAACCACCAGCCATGCTCTCATCATGAGATACCCTCTTTTTCTAAATGGAGTTGAGTGGAAATGTGGCCTTGATATGGTCTTTATGGAATAGACGAGATATACTCGTCAACTTTCAATCTCAAAAGGAAATGTAGGATACCAGAGTGAACACCTTTTCAAAAATACAGAGGCTGAGTTTTCTCTTCTGTGTGGTCCTCAGTCTGCCCGGTTGTGCGCAAAAAACCCAATCATTGGATTTTTCCGGTTTTTTAACTGATTACAACAGCCTTCGTCCTTCCCCGGATGACAGCGGTGCCTGGACCTACCGGAAGCCAGGCGTCAATTTCAAAGACTACAACACCATCATGCTGGATCCCCTGGTGATCTTTCCCAGCCAACATTCTGAGTATGGTGGCCTTGATGGGTTAACAGCCTGGAGATTGGCTCTGGCATTCCAGGAAAGCATGAGCCGCGCACTGGCAGGAGGCTATGTGATCGTGAAAGATCCCGGTCCCGGGGTCCTGCGCCTCCGCGCAGCCTTGACGGATGTGATGTTGGAGCGCCCGGCACTGGAATCGTCGATCCCGCTGCTTCCCCTGGCCAACGATTTCCTGATCCAGGGTGCCGAAAAAATTTCCGGCATGAATGCCCTGGAGGGAGAGGCCGCGATTGAGGCCGAGATATTGGATACACAGAGCCAGGAACGGTTGGTTGCTTATGTTGAAAAACGGATGAGCTCAGAGGTTCTCCTGACGCGCGAAAAGGATTCCCTGGGACCCGTGCTGGAAATATTTGACTACTGGGCAAGGAAACTTCGACAACGGTTAGACGAGGAACGCGGGATACGCGAATATCAAAAAGATATTCAGTAAACCTCTCTCCAGTTTCCCGATCACCACAAAAACTAAGGGGATAAGAGGCAAGAATTCCACGATCACGGTCGCCGGGGTGAAGCACCTATGCGCTGGATCGTCATGGTTACTCTTTAACTTTTAGACAACGCTTCTTCTCAACCGAGAGTTGTTTTTTCCCTGTCCGGGGGTGGTCTTCATCGTTGAACGCATGATCATTCCCTCGCCACGTCTTACCTGTTTTCCAGACGACTGTAGTCAAGCAACCCTGCTTCAACGGGTGACTCGTTTTTATAGGCAGCTTGTATGGCATCACTATGCTTCCAAAAATCAGGATCACTTCGTCTGACACCGAAACGATTGAGCAGAGCTTGATAATCCTCCTCACTACCGAGATGTTCCACGGCGCTGACAAACTCTTCGAGTGTGGATTCGTCGACCTGGTAAAAAGCGTTGGGATAGGCACCCAAAAACCCTCGCACCACGGTTAGGGTATCTTCTTCCGGCAAACGCCGTTCTTGTTCAAAGAGCAGATGGGACACATTGCTCATCCCGTTATCATGGATGAGAGTTACCACCTGAGCCTGGGACCCGCCAATTGATAAGATGGCGTTCTGGGGCAACCAGGACACGGCTGTTCCTTGGAAGTGGGATAACTTTTTCAGCTGTTGACGGACGTGGTCATTACCAAAATCCTCAATCGCATATGGCCTGTGCAAGACCGGCGCGAGGCGTTCGCGCACCATCCCGATTAATTCTAATTTATGGTCTGCCGTGCGATACTGAATTCCTGTCTGACGATTGATGCTGTTGAAATATACCGCACCAAAATCTTCGACCTTATCCCCGGCATCTCGATACCAGTATTTCCATTCCTGGGTTCTCGTCCGTTCCGGGAGCAGGGTGAGAAAATCCAGCTCCCCCTCCATTCGCAAAAAATCCATGTACAGGCGGGAATTTAACTGGTGACCGATATTGCCATACACGTCATACCCTGCAACCAACAGATAATGAATCCGCTCAAGCAAGGGATACCCCAGTAACACCATCGTCTTGGGCTCCTCGCCGACAAACCCTTTCACGACGGTCGCATTATCCAGATGTCGAAACACGGTGAGAGCCGCATTGTCATTCTGCCCATCGCCATCCCAAAGCAGGTCGAGTGAAATGGCTTCCGGTGTCGAGACATGTTGCTGGATAAACTTAATTTTGCCGGCCACATAGTTCTTTTCTAATTGAGAATATTTCAGCCAGGTCCCCAGGGGTGTGGCGTTGCTCTGCTCGACGATGGGCATCTGAAGATTCTTCGCTTCTTTTTCAAGGAATTGGGCCCCCTGAGCAATGGTCGTGCTATTGGGGTTTGAAAAAACTATCCAGAACCGCTCATTAATTACATTGAGCGCCACCTGTCCCCGGCAGACAGGTCCCTTGATGAAATTCATCAGGGTAAACTGGGCTTCATCGAGCAGAAACTGATACCTGGATTTCACCGGAATCAATTTGAAGGTTTCAAAAGGATTGGCCGACGTCTCCGGGGCATAAGACGGCAAGGTCGGCACCCCATAGGCCGGTTCTAAAAAGAGGGTGCGATACCGGGACATCCGGTCGGGATTGAGCGCATACGGCATGTGGGTTTTGGCCAAAATCGTGGTCTGGACCGGCTCAAAGCGATAAAAAAAACGATCCACTTTCGGGTCATCATAAGGCCGTCTGGTGGCAATGAGATCAATGCCTTCACCTGGAGGGGTTGTGGATCGTACGAGACGAAAGAACTGCTTGGGGGTGAGGTCATCAAAATAAAGATGGGCCAGGAAGAGATGCTCGTAGAGATACCGGCTCATTAATTGTTCTTTCGGTGTCTGGCCATTCAAAAACGTTTCCCACTCCGAAATGTTTGACAGGACACCTGCGGTCACCGGAGCTGGTGCTTCATCGTCGGCGCCCTCCTCCAACCACTTCATCAATGTGGCATGTTCCTCATCGCCTAAACCGGGTAATCCAAAGGGCATCCCCCATAAGGGATTGTCCCGCGCGAACGCGTCAAACTCCGGAAGCGTCGGGCAATATTGAGGCCGCTCGATGCCAAAATCAAAACTGGGGGGGAGCGGGCTGACAGCGGGAAGCGGGTGCTGTCGCTTCAGGAGCAACATCTTCGCCATCAGGCTCGCTTGGAGATTGGCCTCTTTTGTCTGCACCCGTTCGTTCAACACCGGAAAAAACTGCTTCTCCCGCCATTCGGAGGGTGAATGCGCATCGACAAAAAGCCGGGTGGGTTCCATGGCCAATAATCGACCGGGGTTATAAATCAGTTCTTTGTTGGCACCGCGTTCAATCCCTTCATGGGCACTGAGATTGAGTTGACATGGGGCATCGTAACATCCATGACAGACGATACATCGGGCCTCAAGAATCGGTTTCACATCCTGCCGATAACTGACGGTTGTCACCTCGGTTGTGTTCGTCAGCCGGTTTTGCGGCGAGGAAGGCCCGAATTGTTGATCCAGCTGCATCCCGGCATAGAGGGCACAACCACCCACGATGATCGTGAGAAGCAGGATAAACACAATACGGGCGTATGGACGATCTGTCATCTTATCTCCTCAGGGTTGATTTTCTATTGTTCAGGTCCATGTATTTTTTCACGGTCCTATTCACGACTCCCACTATATCCAAGGGATAGCGAAAATGGCTAATCTCATTCACCTTTCATGACCTTTTGCAATAAACCGATTTCACAGAGAAAACGAGAAAATCTTCAAACCTGAATTGGGCACCATCAGCCATGTTTACTCACATTCGACTCATGCTTCTTTCAACACACCTTTTTTTGATACTGATATGTGCAGAATGTTTTGTGCGAAATGAGCCATCCCGGCTCTGGTTTGAGCACAGCGTGCGTCTTAGGGAGACTTTTTGAATGGCCGTGTGACCGGCGCAGGTTTTGGTGCCCGGGCGGGTTTCAATTTTTATGACCATGGTCCCGGCTCTCATAGAGTCCGAGACCCACCACTAGTGTGCTCGTCTGTTAATCACCTTACGAAAATGAGTCTTTGGGGTGATGGAACGTTCATCGACGACAGAGCAGAAAATGGTACCGATGTACAGGGGGAGATCGACTGTTGAGGGAGGATTCGAAAGAAACCCGGATCCCTGGCGGGATTGCCATTCCTATTCACACGATGTTTCAGGTAGCGCCGCTTCTCGAACCCTTCACCCAATGCCAAAGCGAATAGTTGGAGAAAATGATTGCCTCATGTTGTCATGATCGTCGTGCAGGAGGAAGGGATCACATATGAACCAACGGTCCACCCGCGCGCCCTGCTGTCGGGGCGCCTTCGAAAACGACGCTGGCCTTAGGCTCCTCCTGGCCCCATCTTCACCCCTTCTCCCCAGGTGACGGTCAAGGCAAAAAAGTGCATCGCGGAATCCTTAAAGTTCCCGGATACTTGGCCGGAAAGCGGTCCACGATTTTGATCAACCGGCATATCTCCTATCCAGGTCAGTTCATAGGAAAAACCAAGATTGAGAGTGCGCGTCGTTTGCCAGAGGGCTCCCAGCCCGAATTTGTAGGTTTCGCCAACGGGCATACTGAGTGTACGATTTTTATCCTTCACCATGGAACTATCGTAGGCAAACCCGGTCGAGACCACCCATGCGGGGTTCAAGCGATATTGGGTTCCAAATGCCACATGCCAGGTATCCTGGTAGTTCAGATTGGCGGTAAGGTTTGTGGCGTTGGCTGTATCCACGCCGATATCCACCTTCCCGAATTCCGACCAGTCCTGCCATCCAAAGTCACCCATGATGGACCATGCCCCCGTCAGGTCGTGGTAGGCGCTGAACATCAGCGATTGGGGGACGGTAATACCCACATCGAGCTTCTTGTTCAGCAGACCGTTATTCTGCAAGGTGGTGCCGATGGGACCAAGATTTGAAAATTTCGGCTTATCGGAAAAATTCAAATCAATGGGCGATTGATACGTGAGGCCGAAACGTGTCCCTCGGATCGGCGTGAACATAATACCGATATTGCCTCCCACCCCGACCGCCTGATCTTTGATTTGCATTTGACCGTCATTGGCACTCCCGAGATTGTTGATACCAACGGTTTGTTTGACGGCGCCCAGCATCACGTTGACCCCTCCGCCGACAGACAGGTATTCATTCACCCGATAGCTGGCGGTGGGCATAAAACTGACTCCGGCCAGCAGCGCATCCTTGACATAGTAGCGCCCAACCCATTCTCCCTTATATTTTAATCCCAGACCGAAATTGGAAAAGATGCCAAAGCCCACTCTCCAATCATCTCCAAGGGGATGCACATAAAACCCGCTGGCTCCGGGAAACACATCGATAGGATTCCCGCCTCCCCCGCCGGACGGGGTAGATTTGCCGTCGGAGGTGAATCCAACATCGCCATATAAGAGTTGGGCGCCACCCTGAAATTGAGCCCCCTCCAAGAGGGACATGCCGGCGGGATTCTTAAATAAGGTTGACGCATCCTGTGCGCGGGCCGCCCATCCCGCTCCGGCAAGTCCCACGTCGGGAGTGCCAATTTCAGTCAGGAAGAGCCCTCCGGCTTGAGCCATTACAGGCAGGAGTAATGTTCCTACCAGGAGTAGACACAGGATATGAAATCGGACTTTCACCAAAAACATACTTTCATCAATCCTCGTTATCCGATGGATGCATTGCAGAAGAAGTCCAGGGCCACGCTTCCGACATGGCCCTGAAATCGCTTATTCAAATTGGACGTTGAGAATCTTACGAGCGGCATCCTGGCCCGACGGCAGGACGGCGCACCCGATATACACGGTTTCACCACCTTTCACAGGTATTTGGGAAGTCGTGATCACCTTGTCTCCAGTAATCTCGGAAACGGTCACCATGACCGTCGCCTCCGGATGCTTGTTGACAATACCTTGTTCAACCTTTGAGTGCGGACACTCGCCGTTAGGACGTTCGATCATTTCAGCATAAGGTGTAGCATCCATTTGCTGGAGATTCCCTCCACCACAGGATGTCAATGCAAGGATCACGCAACTCGACCACCAGGGCACAACTCTCATACGCATCTCCTTTTTTGTGAACACATCGATGATTCGACCGAACCATGCTGGGGAAGCCGGGCCATTAGGCCTCAGGCTCCACACAATTTTCTTCACCTCGAAGCATACATGCCCGCCAGCGTACTTTTTCCGCCCAATACCGGTAGGCTTCCTCGACGTCGTTCCACGAATTGGTGACTCCGCTCAGACTTTTCGTCCCTCCCCTGCGATCCACCGCAGCGGCCAACAGCGTCTTGTCCGAGGAATCTGTGACTTTCAACTCCACACTCGCCGAACCGGTAAATCCGGACACGCCTGTCGCGAAACCTTTTATTCCGGTTAAAACTCTCAGCTGAGGAACGATGCTTGAAACCGTATCTAAGACGGGATTGGAGGTTTCGGCTTCCGTGATAGCGGCCTGAATACGCATAACATCCGGACCGGGTGAGGTCACGATTTCATAATCGGTTTTTAAGGCTTCATGTAATTTGACCCAGAAGAGATCCGCCATCCGTTGACGATCTTCGGCGGAAACGTCTTGTAATTGGGAATCCTTGCCGATCCAAAGAGTCACGGGATCAAGAATAATTTTGTGGTATTTCTTCCAATCGGCTTGAGGATTTTTATAGATTTGAAGGGTTTCGTCCTTTTTCCCTTCTTTTAACATGGAATAGTCTCCAAGAAATCCGGATTGTTCCACGTTCCGAGTTTGCTGGGTGCTGGCGCAACCGGAAAGGCTTACCAACAGAATCAGCACCAAGCCGATGTTGACAGGGCTCATAACATTCCTCCATTCGTTGAAAATTTAAATCTGACGATTTTTTCAATTCCTAAACAGGGATGCGCTTAGACGCGGAGTATAGCGAACTGAGAGAAAAATTAACATATTGACCCATAAGGCCGGTTCATCCTCTTCATCCCGAACCGGCATGACCCGCGATCTTGATGACAGAGATTAACTCATCAGTGACACACGCTATGGGTTTCACACCGTTCTTGGGCATGAAGAAGGAGAATGCGTCGGACTTCCTGGATGGTATGGGTATTCGATTGACAGGAATGGCCGGAACGAACCACGAATTCCGATTCCATTCCCTCCAGATGAGCACTCTGATAGGCCACCACTCCATCGTTACCGTCCTCCACGGGACCATCGCCTTCCACTGCTATAATTGAGTGGCCCGAAACTCCGGGAGCCAAAGGCGTCTGAGCCAGGCCTTTCGCCAGCGGACTTCCCGGCTCCATTGCCGACACACTTCCCACATTCATTCCTTGTAAATCCAGCTTGAGTGTGTCGAGTTTTAACGACAGGAGATCTGTGACACCTGACATCAATCGGCCCGGCAGCTTTACGAACTTGGCCAGTTGATGGGCACCCCAACTTCCAGCCACGTAACTCCCATGATGGGGCGTAGCAATAAAGATAAGGCGGTTGACCGTGGGAAGTGGGGTAATAAACAGCATTCGTTGCAGTAAGTCCCGGGTCTGGTTGGAAACCTTCATGTCGTCAAGTGGTTGGTTGCTCACTTCATCCCAAAAGATATTTCCGGTTTCGACGGCCGTGAGTCTGCTCAACAGCCCACCCTGACTATGTCCAATGACGACCATCGCCTGGAGAGCAGGATCCTGATATTTCCGTTCCAGGTCGTTCACGGTTGTTTGCAGGGTTTCCCGCAGCAAAGCCGCAGAATACAAAATGGGATTGCCGGTATCATATGTGAAAAACCAGAACTGAAATCGATCACGAACTGAGGGGTCCGCCATCAGATCGTTGGTCATATCTGCCCACCTTCCGGAGCCGGAGGCCGTCCCATGGACAAAGACGACCGGAATACGGCCTGGTCTATACGGCTCCAGAGCAATTAATTCTCCTGACTCACCGGCCAACGAATCTCCCATAAAAAACCCCTTCAGTTCCCGTGCCCAGACCCGATCATCGGCCAAACTGGCTGCCAGGGAAGAGGTAAATTCAATTTCCAACGGCACATCACTTTCCTGGATACTGATCGTTCTCCGGTCATAGGCGTTATATACCTCCCAGTCTCCCTGAATAGTCCCCTTCTTCAGTTGTTCCATAAGATTGGGAAGCCTCATGAAGGCCGTGACAGGCATTTTGCCTTTGGCAATCTGTAAACCCTCCTCCTGCCCTAAGGGGATTTGATCGGCCGCTAACGGAACTCCGATTCCGGCTTGCCGATACCGGTTGTGTAATCCACGGACTTCCAACTCTGCAACGGGGATGAAATTGGTGAGTGTCCGGTTTTCCCACTGGAGCCGATTTTCCGGAAGGGCCACCTGGAGGGTTCCGAAGGGAAGGGCATAGCTTCCCGATTGCAGAATCATGACGGAACGCTCTTTTGAAATGAATCCTGACGTCAGACTTCTATTGTACAAATCAGCCGCAATCCGCACACGAGGATCAAATGGGTTGAAATGATTGCTCGAATTTTCGGAAAACAAATATAGATACGCATACAAGGCCGCGGCCAGATAATAGGACGGTTGGTTGGTTTTTTGCGCATAGAGAAAAGACAATTCAGCGAGCGCGAACGCTACGGGAGCTTTTCGTTGCTCTTCAGCGAGGAAGATATGGTGCAAGGTGTTCAACGCCTCACGGGGATCATCAAAATAGGCCTCAGTCAGATCGGTGACACGGAGCACATTTTCGGTATAGGGGCTGGTTTCCCCTGAAGAAATCGCGTTTTTGGTTAATTGGTGCCGAACGGTCTCAGAATCGACACGAGTCACCCCTACCGGCGACTGGCAACCGGTCATCATGACGGCGGTGAAGATGACAAAAAACCAGAGACCGTGAGATTGGGTACGAGTCATGTTCCTTGCGATTCCTTTGAGAAAATTGGGTGAAGACTGACTACGGCTAATCCCGAATCATTTTTTTTCGGGATTGACTCAGCCGTTTTCATCTTCGGACGACCGACTTACTCCTCCATTCACGGAGGAGCAAGTCGCCTTATCTGTGATGAAC
Source organism: Nitrospira sp. MA-1 (assembly GCA_032139905.1). Classification (NCBI taxonomy): domain Bacteria; kingdom Pseudomonadati; phylum Nitrospirota; class Nitrospiria; species Nitrospira sp. MA-1. The sequence goes on along the minus strand of JAQJDB010000004.1, from coordinate 347,151 downwards.
GTAGAAATTCAACCGATAGCAGCCGTGCTGAGGCACAAATCCGAAAACATTCTTGAATCCTGGACTAATCCATCAACGGAATATTGGCGGCAAGATCAAACTTGATCGCAGCCCGGATTTTGTTCTCCATTTGCAGATAGCGAGCCACTTTATGAGCCGGAAGGACGTTGCTCAGTTTTTCGGCATATTCCCTCCGCATTTTGACTTCCGCCCCTTCAGTTTTGATTGATTCGTTGATGAGATCCTTAGCCACTTTCTCAGGCACGGACCCTTTATTGTACGCCTCGGCATACTCGCTGATGAGTCCGCCCAAATGCTGGTTTAAATTCTCCAGTTCTTTTTGATAGCCCTCGTAGAGCGGCCAGAAATCCTTGGATTCTTTGTCCGTCAAATCCATATTGCTGGCGATGAGTAGTTTCTTATCGGCTTTGACCTTATCGATCAGAATTTGCATATTCGTGATTTGTGCATTCTCCGCGAAAACTGGAGTCACGCACAGAATGACGGCGGCAATGGTACACATGATGAACTGCTTCATAACGCTAATACTCCTTGGTTGTGGGTAGATGATGATGAATGCTAGATGAGAGAATGGAATTCTCTCACATCTTCGCCTGAATCGGCGGCAGCAAGCGTAGCAAAGGCGTAAAATAAAGTAAACGCTAGCGGAAAGTTTATTCAGCCTTTCTGTGGGAACTGGTAAAACTGAAATAGCACAACGGCTGCAGATTGAGAATCAACTTAAATCCTGGTTGCGGATATCAGGGAGAGAGAAGATGGGCACGGATGCGACTGGAAAAATCAGGAGCTCGGTCGGCCTGCCCGGCCCGTTCGTTAATATGGGCACGAGCCTGCAATGCTTCGAATGAAGGACCGGCACCCAATTTTCCCTGCTCGTGGAGGTAGGCAGGAGTGTACCCGCTTAACAGAATTTTCCAGGAAAAGGGCACATGGCCGGGATTTAAACGCGTGTGCATCCAGATGACATTCGTGCAGTTAGCGGTGAGGGTATTGTAGAACTTCGGTCGCTCGCGGAGTTCGTTGATGGTATTCATGTACCCCAGAAAAATCCGTTTGAGGTTTTCAGGAGATCCGGCTACTGAATACAGGTACACATCTTCAGGAGGATCTTTTCGATAATTCGTCCGGACCCGGATCAGATCCCGTTCGTCGCCCACGATATAGATCAGCTCATACTGTTTAAAAAATCCTTTGATGGAAGAATAGCCTTCAGTGGCTTCCTTTCTTGCTTCGATGGAAATGGCCAGGTGGTCATCACCGAATCCGAACGTGAGAAAAATATGCGCGATCATCGGACCCATCCAATAGGCGGCCATAAGGTCCACGGAATCCAGTTTGGTGAGATCGTAGGTCTGGTCGTAATAGGCGGGCGTAAAATCGGTTTCAGTACGATAGTCAAAGTTTCGAATATTGTGGACGGTGATCAAATCTCCATCGAAAGAGGCATAGGGAAGGAGGGCCACTTCCGGTTGCCACACGCGATCATTGGACGGCTCGATCATGCTCCACCAGACAAAAAGCACCATAAACAGGCTGAGATAGGATCCAGTGGCCATCCATCGAAATCGACTGGTGCAAAAGCCGACCAACGCCGCAAGGCTGGCTACGGCAAAGCATATAGCCAGGAATGTCCGGAGCATGTCAGATTCCGGCCCGTCAAAATATAACGCGAAGGTGCCCCAGCCCCCCATTCCAACAATCAGGAATGCTCCCAGAGAAAGACCGACGTACCTTATTCTCTGTCGCAGGAACATTCCTTTATGAGCATGTGTCAGGATTGAGGAGCACGTTACTCTTGCTCTTGGCAAAACCTGACACACAAGAGGCATGAGATTCGCGAACTAAGCAGAAGATTCCGGAAGATTGATATACCTGGGAAACGACAATCAACAATCCGGGTGTCATCTTGCATTATCGCCATTTTTGCCCGAAAGATACTGCGGCAGGCTTCGAAAGACCTTCTGGCTCATTGAACGGCATACTTGAAAACGTGACCGGGACAATACCATACTTGCCCGGCTCAATCACTGTCGGCGGCGGGGATGGAGACCGCCATTGTGCCCAGGTAGAGGACCGTGTCAGCCACCATCAGGAATGTCGCGGCCTCCTGACCACAGTCGAGCATGGCCCTGAGGCTTTCGCTGATAGGAGAAACGATATCCAACGTGCAATCCCACCCCGAGTAAGACCCCGAGTCACTCTGGTAAATGCAGGCCACGACGCCACACGCTTCCTCACAAATTCCCAAAGCCGTGTCTGCCGTCGGACCGACAACTTCGACAAACTCGGTTAATGTATTTGTCGCGCCAAGGGCGACGAAACACGTATCGCAAGACAACTGGACCAATGATGCTGTCCAGGCGCCGATAGCCCAATTATCGGCGTTGGTTCGATCCGCTGGCGCCTCGGCAAAAACATCGTACGGCGCACCGGCCCCCGCCTGAAGGGCCGCCAGCACGACTGAGATGACTGACAGAGTCTTGGCAGTGTCATCGGCCTCCCCGTTGGCGGCTTTGCCATCTGCGGCGACCGTCACGATTCCGGTAAAGAAAAGGGAGAGGCCGGCGACGACCTGCAGAGGCACGATATAATCGTTTGATGCCTGCGTGCGGACCAACTGCTGGGGCGCGGCAATCTCCGCGTTGATGAAGCCGGGCATCGTCGGCCACGCAAGCCCCCCGTTGGTGAGTTCATTTAGCGTGGTGCTGTTGAACGGCGGATTGTTATCACCGTACAAGAGCTTGTACAGGATCGTGGCCGGGACGGCGGCGATCAGACAGGACAAGTCGAGGAGCGTCAGTTCATCGCCGGGACTAATCCAGGTCTTCCACAGCCACGAAATGATAGGAATGTCGATTTTAGCGTTGAGCATGCCCTCGAATGCCGATAGCGCCTGCCCCAATAATTTGATAATCGCTTCCAAGACTTGTTCGATCGCATCGACGATGAAAAGAGTGAGATCCTTAGCCGCTTCCAGGAAAGACAAGATGATGAGATCAAAAAACTCACTTGGATCGGAGACGGTGTTCATGATTGTCTTATTGAATGTGTCGAAGTATTGCGTGAAGTACGAGTGACCCTGGGAGTCCTTCGGGTCGAGGATGTAAGTCTGCACCGCTTGAAGAATTGATTGCGTCGGATCACCGTCTCCCAGCCGCGGCGGAAGCCCCGCCAGCGCAGCCGGGGCGATGTCGCCGAAGTAAGACTTCGACCGGCTATAGATATACTTGCACTTCGAGGCGTACTCTCGCTCCTTGTTGAGAATTGTTGTGGCGGCCAGAACGTTGCCGCTGGAACCGGAGAGCGCCGCGGCTTGCGTCTGGGCATTATTGGCCATGGCATTGAACGATGTGGAGTTGTCAAAATACTGCTCAAGATCGGTAAAGACCTTGGTGATCTCGGTATTGAGTGACGAGAAATAATTCGGGAAGTCTTGTTCGGCGCCGGCGATACTGTTCTGCATGTTGGTCAATGTCTGAGTGACCGTGGACTTTATCGCCGTGTGCGTGTTCAAGATATCGCTCCAGTCAAACATCATCTTCAGCCAGGCAATCACCTCCTGCATCGCCGTGTAGATCTCGTCGGCCAGGTCTCTAATCTTGGCGAAGATGGTCTGGCAAGCCGCTCCTGCCTGCTTGATCGTGGAGATGACAAAGGGTGCCAAATCATTAAAAACAATGGTGAGGACATCGTTCTGGAGAGTCGCGGTGAATTGTTCAAGTTGGTCGATCTCATGCTTGAAAAAGTGTGCTACATCGCCGAACGCTTTGCCGATACCGCCGGGGGCCTCGCCCGGCTTGCGGAGGCAGGCAAGGAGGTCTGCAGCTTCCTCAGCACTTAGCACACGAAAGCGCGGGCCGTCGGGATGGGTAAAGTCGATCTGCCAGTGAGGGACCTTGATGCGGCCGACGTCGATAGTGCCTTGCCCATTCTGGTCATTGGCGTTCTGTATCATATATCCGCCGGTTGAATTGATCGCCTGAGCCGCTGAATCGGCCGGTCCCGATTGCGAGTAATCCCCTCCGGTCAGGTTGTTGCTGATCAATTCCGACCCAGTGACCGTACTTAACTGCGGTGCCACTGAATCGTCCGGCGTCGGTGGCGGCGAATCGTCCAAAGACTGGATGTATTGGACGACGTCGCCGCGGCACCATCGCGAAGCACTCACGGCCTCGCTGGTATCATAGGCGGTGAAGGTGATCACAGGCGGGGTCAGGCCCACGGCCTCGTAGAGCACGGTAGCCTGGCCATTGGCGTCCAAGCCCACCTGGAGAGGCGTGTTGGGGCTGATGTGCGAGGCCATCGCGTTCCAGATCACGGTGACGGCCTGGTCCGCCGTTACCGTCACCGTGCTATTGGCGACCGGATTCTGCCCGGAGTCGAAGGCCTGCAGCTCCATCGAGTAGGTCGCGGTATCGGTCGGCGTAGTGTCGGACGGCGGCGGCGGCCCCGAGATTTTTCGGGTCGACCAGATGTAGGTTCCATCGCCGGCATCGGAAAGGTTCTGATCGGTGTGATAGGCGGCTGGCGTACCTGTGCCAATCCCGGCGCTGAACAGCTCCGGCCCGGCGCGCATATACGGCGGACAGTTGACGGCGTAGAGGGTCCCGCCCAAATTCGACCAGGCACCGAAGCTCAGAGACGAAGTGTCAGTCTGCTCCAGGTACCACAGATTGCTGCTGCTACCCTCGACGATGAACATCGTGACGATATTGCTGGCGTCGACGCCGATGCCGACAGCGGTGGCACTTCCGGGTTGGCCTTCGGTTGTGTCTCCCGTCAGCGCCGTGATGGTCGGATTGGATGAATAGAAATCCGAGACCTGATACAGCTTGCTATTGTTGTCGAGAATCAGAAGATGGCCGCTGCCGAGATCGCTGGGAATGCTGTAGAGATTATTCGCGGTCAACGTGCCGACATTGGGATTGAACGTGGCTGATTCCCCTATCCACTGAAACTGAGATGAATTCTGTGTCCAGGTGAGGGTGGCGTCCTGATGCGAAATGTTATCGTCGTCCACCCAAAGAACGGTCACGGTGCCCGCGCCACCGGCGCCTTCGGTCATCAGAAAGGCGGCGGTGTCCGGACTGGTGATCTCGGGCGAGAACTGGCTCGGAAAAAACTCGGCGATAGGAATCCAAGCCAGTTGGCCCGTCTGTGGATCAGTGGCGTAGGTTATGATGAAAAATGCATGGGGACTGACGTTGCCGGTTATCCCATAGAGATAGGCGTTGCCGTCGGAGTCGACGTACTGGTCGGTCTGATAGGTAAAGCCGATCCAGTCCTCTGCCATCGGGGAAAGGAGTGCAGTGGTCCATGTTCCCGGCTGTGAAGACTGCATCCACACCACCGCACTGCCCGACCCGCTCGTCAATGGATAGTAGAACAAGGCATTAAGTACGTTTTTATGATAAAAACCCAGGATGCGGTCGCATGTGCCGGTGTTGGTCGGTTGGGTAACGGAAATGGTTGTCGTCGACCAGCCGGACTGGGACGACGCGTCGGGGTAGAAGTGCACCGGGTCGCCGTCTCCATTGATGGTCAAGAGTTCGCAGGCGTTGTCCGCCGTGCCGACGGGATTTTGCACGACCGTGAAAAGCTGCCGCGTCAGTTGGCTGGCCACAGGCGCTTCCTGCGTTAACAGGTAGTCGTCGATAAGATTTACGCCGACGGTGATGTTCTGAATGGTTGCGACCATGTCCGTTCCCTCACACCATCATGGCTCTGACAGGCTGCTGAACAACCGCCATTGTCAGCGCATTTTCGCTGCAGTGCTTCGTCGGCTTCGTTTAATTTGTCATGCTGGCGAAGCCGGTCTCACATCCCTTTTGCGTCGGCTTCGACGCTTTCCTTTTCGGACGGCGCTGCCTGTTGGCATTGCGGATTGGTATCATTGATGCTGCATGGCTGACAGTCGGCTGCGACCACATATGGCAGGGAGAAGGCACTCACATCAGTGCTGCCGCCGTAGCTATACGTGCCCTTCTGGCCGTAGGGATCAGAATCGGTTCCCTTTGCTAAAGCAACCTTCTGATTGGAGATCGTGACCGAACCACTGATCGCGTGGTCGTGGGAGATGCCCTCGCCCGGCGTCACCATGGGGTTACCACTGCCGAAGGCCTCATTTTCGGTGCCATTTTCCGGTAGGCCGACAAAGAAGCGCCCGCTTCCCGTGGCACTCGCTTTCCAGCCCAGGGCGCATTCCTCCACGGCGTAGAAGAGCACAATATTGGTCGGCACGCCGGTTGGGGGGTTGGTCGCGCTCATGTTCGGATAGCGTTCGCACATCAGAAGCTGCGTGTACGGGACGTTGTCGAACGCAGCATCCGTTGTGCCACTGAAACTGTGCGTGCCGTCGCTGGTTAGTTTCCCACAACTGCCGGCAAACCCTTCGTACTTGACCTCGCCGAGTGTGATGCTCGAATTAAGGGTATGCGTATGCGTGCGCTGCTCCCCATCAGTGTAAGGTTTGCCGACCGCACTGCCGACGGTCCCATCGGAGGGGTTCTCGAACGGCAGGACGAAAAAACCGTTCACATTACTGTACGTGGTCGAACCCGAGGACAATGCGGTCGCCCCCGTCCAGTTGGTCGGGCAGGACGAGAGATTGAAGAAGGCAAGCGCCGAAGTACCATAGCCATCCGTCGGCGGCGGCACCCCGCTATCCTGCTTCTCGCACGCGAGGATCTGATATAACGGCAAGTCGGCGCTTCCGCCGCTCTCTGTCGGACCGTTAACGGGATAGTCACCTTTTTTTGCAGCGCCGGAGGTATCCCCGCCGCAGTCCCCGGCCTTAAGCTTCTTTTCGCTTAATGTCAGGGTGACATCAAACTCGTGGTCGTGGGACGGCGCGGTGACATTCTTGAGTGCCGTGCCCACCTGCGCTCCGAGTGTCCATTCATCCGTGTCGACGATGCCGATGGCGAGCCTGCCCTGCAGATAATCGGCCACTTCCCACCCCGCAGGGCATTCGGTCTGTGGAAAGAATGCCACCATTCCCGTTGGTGAGGTGTCCGCACTTTGAGCTTTCGCTGGCTGCACATTGCCCACCACGACCGCAAACAAAACGACCAGTATCGAACCAGCGAAACCCCGCCACCGGGATGCGAGGGGCACGAAAGCACGCCCCCTTCGCTTGGAATCTTGCTTCCGGAACACCTTTGGCTTCCCCCGTTCAATGAGACTACCACTCGCAGAAACGGGTTTTACCAAATGAAGTACGCTATAGCAAATGACAAGCGGTCGTGCCCTAGAGTGGTATTGGCCGTTTGTGGACTGGACAGAAGTAGACGGAAGATTCTTTGCTGGTGCGGCGTACCCGCACTTTCACCATGAAGGGAGTGTTGAATAAAAATAGTTTCAAGAGAAAATTTGCCCAAGATTAGATTACTCATCAAGGCTCCGGGTCGGTTCAAAAAAGTCTGTCCAGCAAGGCCGCAGCCGTTTTTCCGCGCGGAGCGTACGCTTAGTACGTGAGCACGGGAAAATGGCGAGAACGCCGCTGGCGGCTTTTTTCAACAGACCCATGAAGGGAAAAAATCTATGCCGATTGTGTTCAGCAGGAGGTTGCGAATATCCGTCCTCATCCTACTCGTTATCGGGTTTATGTCGGCCTGCTCAACTCTCCCTGGGAATTTTGAGACACCAAAGATCTCTATTGCCGGCATTACTCCGAAAGATGTCACCCTCTTTGAACAGCGTTTTGAGGTGCAACTCCGGATCCAGAATCCCAATAATTTCGATCTGGGTCTCAACGGTATTCGTTTTGATATTGAGCTGAACGACAAGGAATTCGGCAACGGCATGTCACCAGCAAAAGTGATCGTCCCGCGATTGGAATCCGAGGTGGTCACGGGAGAGGTGATTACCGGCCTCGACAGCTTCCTTCGTCAGGTTCAAGGAATGAATTCCACGGCCGCCAAACTGCGGTATCATCTCCAAGGCACAGCCTTCGCTGAATCCCCCGGCAACTTCACCATCCCCTTCGACGATAGCAGAGAAGTGGACCTCCATTTTGCGCCGGCAGCACAAGAGTAAAAAATAATTTCCGGTTTTACCATGTAAACCGGAGGAACCCACCGTTATAGTCAGGAGCATTGATGGAAGGGCGGAGCAGAATGGGTTGCTTCTGTTTGACATCCAGGCCCTGCGGCAGATTCTCTGACGGAATGACGGATTGAAAAGCCTGGAGGCTGTGCATTTCGACCCCCAATTCAATCCCCGGCAACTTGCCGGGAGATTTCAGTTGAAGACGAGCTCCATTCCCCGATTGCTGCAATACCCCACTTTGAAGATTGCGTTGAAACAATCTTTCCCCTCTTACCTTTTCTTCCGCACCTTCTCCATCGTTATTGGATAAATTGGGATAGGATCCCCCAATTTCCCGAGGTGGATGCACCTCTGCCATCAACACCTCCTGCCCCTTCACGGCAGCTTGGACAGATGCACGGTCCAGACCGCCCTGAAGAAACCCTGCAAGGGACATAATGGTGGCGAGTACCACTCTTTTACTTATCAATGTCCGCATAAATCTACTCCCTTGTTGCTCTCCCGTTTATGATGACTATTCACCAATGCCGATACTTGGATGACCTCACGATTATCATAAAAGAGTTTTTTGTTCATCCCCGCATCCTGGGGTCTCTACCCCCCAGGATGACCACTCAAAGCATGTTTGTAATTGACACGTTGCGACTCCAGAAAGATTATCACTGAACATCTTTGGGATGCCAGCGAAGGACCTTGACCGGTGCAGCCCGTGGGAAATCTAAAAACCCCTGTTGCCATTCTGAGAATCCCTTCCAGGCCAACAATTTTTCCCGATAGGCATTCCCTTGCCTCGCCACGTTGGCCACCGCCCCCTTAAGATCATGGACCTCCTGTTTCACTTGCCCCTTAATATCCTTCTTCATATGCTCATACCCACGGTGAATTTTTTTCCGGGTTCGTAAACCGGACTGCGGAGCCGCAAGCAGTCCACCTATGAGACCGACCAGGGAGCTGGTGACAAATACAAGCCCTGAGACCTTCCACATAACTTTATCCATTGGACACCTCCTTGAATGGTAAACGGTTCATAACCACATGCTTCGTTTCTAATCCAAATCAGGTTTGCTCTTACAACAAAAAGAAAAGCAGTCGGCAATTGATCCTCCCTTATTATACAATGTTTTTCTTCGTCAAATTTTGACTTTTCGTCAACAGAGAATAAAAAAAGAGTTGCCTCAGGCCTTTCCTACCTGAGCGGCTTCCTGGGGAAACACCTCCTTCAAAATCCGGATTCTGGTCTGCTCATAATCCAATTCGCTGGACAATGGACGCCAGCCGAATCCATCGAGTAACGCATGCATATTTTCCCAAACTGCTTTTCTCGGATCGGTTATTCCCAGAGCATGAAGGTTCACTTCGGAGGACATTAACACGTATGCCCCCAAGGCCCCTGTCCATAAACCAAACGCGACTTCCTCAGGGGTGATGCCCTCTTTCAATTGAACATGTCCCTCCGCCACCGCATCACGCAACACGCCGGCCACGAGGCGCATGTTTTCCTGATTCGAGGCATCCATTTTTTTTTGAAAAGTCGGCGAGGCCTTTCTCATGATTGATTCATTTTGAACCAGGAGTTTCGCCTTAAAGTGGTCCGGATTCAGACACACAAAGAGATCATAACCCAACGCCATGGCTGCCATCCGTTCACGCGGATTGCCTTTCAGGTTTGAACCCCTGAGAAGAAACTGCCCGGCTTTATCGGCTGACTCGGAAAGCATCGCCACTAAAATTTCTTCCTTGCATGAGAAATGTTGATAGATGGTACCTTTTGAATATTCTGTCACTTCAGCGATTTGATCCATGTTGAGATCCAGATAGCCACGGTCAAGCAAGAGCTTTCTGGCCGTATCAATAATCAAACTCTCTCGTTGGGCATATTCACGTTTCTTCCGTTCTGATACAGCCATAAGTCATTTGTAGCAAACATTTGACGTTTAGTCAATATTTGCCATTACGTCACTAGGCGGATTTTTCACATAGAATAGAAGAAGAAAATTTCACCGAATCCGTTGAAGGTTCGACTGTTGAAAGCTTGGTAAGTTTTGTGGGTGGATTGGAAAGAGCCGCTTCAAGAATGTCACGCAGTCGGCCCAGTTGATCAGCCTTCAAGGAAACAGACGGCCAAGAAAGGATGTGCTCGCCCCGCGAACGGATTCGGGGATTCTTCCAAGGAACGATGCAGGACGAAATCCACAAGTATGCTAACCAGTTCCTCTGCCTCTCCCGCCATTTCCAACAGGATCGAGGTCGAGACCGGTTCGTCGGATGTCACCAGCAAGCTGTTCTGCCCATGGACGCATGAACTCGAATCCGACACGGGAGACAATGAAGGGCTTAAATTCGTTGGCACGAAAATTCCTGACGAAATCGAGAATGTGTTGTTTGGGTTGTCTCTCATTCCTGCACGGCAATGGGCCCTGCGCAAAACCCATGGTGGAGAAGACCGACAGACACACGGTCCGTCCAAGAAACCAAAATCGAATTTTGTGAATTTTTCAGACCATGGCCAGATCTCTTTTTATTGAATTTGCCTTATAACTACGCTGTCGTGTTCTTATCTGCAACGAAAAGACCGGTCTCAGTGATGAACTGAGCCCGGTCCTCTCGCAATCACGATCGACAAAAAGCTCAAGGATTGCTGCTAAAATCCTCTCAGACAAATTAGTTTGTTGGGGGAGCCAGCTTTTCCATCACCTGGTCGATGGTGAAGCTAGCCGCCTTTTGACGTGGCGGATAATCTTTAAATGTTGTTAAAAATTCTCCGACAACTTTTTGAGCTGGCAACAATAGGTACACATGATCGAGATACCAATCCCAGTAAGTGTTGGAGGTAATGGTGGCCCGCTCGTACGGATCCATGCGTAAATTAAACAGCCATGGAATTCTCGTATTCACAAAGGGTTCTCCCCAGAGTTTTAAGGTGCCAGCCTCTCTCTGTTGAGCAAAGACTACCTTCCAATGGTCATAACGGAGACCCGTAAGATCTCCGTCGTCGGAGAAGTAAAAGAATTCTGTACGAGGACCTTTTTGCGTCTGACCCGTCAAATACGGGAGAAAGTTGTACCCGTCGAGGTGAACTTTAAAATTCTTATCCCCTGCCTGGTGGCCATTGAGGAGCTTTTCCTTGATATCCGGGGCACCGGCAGCAGCCAGGAACGTCGGCATCCAATCCATGTGTGACATAATCTCGTTGGAGATCGAACCAGCCTTGACCTTTCCAGGCCAGCGCACCATGGCAGGAACGCGATAGGCCCCTTCCCAGTTAGAGTTTTTTTCGCTACGGAAGGGTGTCATACCGCTATCAGGCCAGGTGTTCATATGGGGCCCGTTATCAGTGCCATACATCACAATCGTGTTGTCCGAAATACCCAGCTCATCGAGCTTGTTGAGCACTTGGCCGACATTCTTGTCATGGTCGATCATGGCGTCGTGATAGGGGCTCTGCCATCGTCCAGACTGACCGAGGCTTTCCGGCTTGGTGTGTGTCCGGAAATGCATGTGCGTAAAATTCACCCAGACAAACATCGGCTTCCCGGCCTTGTGCTGTTTTTCAATAAATTCCGCAGCCCGAGCTGCGACATCGTCATCAATGGTTTCCATGCGTTTTTTGGTGAGAGGGCCGGTGTCTTCGATTCGCCCGTCCGCAAAACTGTGGATGACCCCCCTGGGGCCGAAATTCTTTTTGAAATTGGGGAAGTCAGACTCCTTCGGGTAGTCAGGAAGCTCCGGCTCCTCCTCCGCGTTGAGATGATATAAATTGCCATAGAACTCATCGAAGCCATGGTTGGTGGGCAACATCTCATCTTTGTCGCCCAGGTGGTTCTTCCCAAACTGGCCGGTGGCGTAGCCCAGTGGCTTGAGTAACTCGGCAATCGTCGGGTCGTCTTTATGCATGCCGAGCTCGGCGCCGGGCATGCCCACCTTACTGAGACCGGAACGAAATACGCTCTGGCCGGTGATGAAGGCCGAGCGCCCTGCCGTGCAGCTCTGTTCCGCATAGTAGTCGGTGAAGATCATCCCCTCGTTGGCCACCCGATCGATATTCGGGGTCTGGTAGCCCATCATGCCTTTCGAGTAGGCGCTGACATTGCTTTGTCCGATATCATCGCCCCAAATGACCAGGATATTGGGCTTGTCCTGAGCAAAAGCGGGCGACAGTCCCGCACATAACACCAGCCCGGCCAAGGCCAGAAGACTGTGACCCGAGATATTCGCGAGGCGTTTTTGAACCATAAGCAATTTCCTTTCTTCAACAAGGAGTAAAATGGAAAACTTCACAATGTTCATCAAAAGATTGAAAGCTAATTGAAGGCAAGAGCAACCACACCGTTCCGTTTGTTCCTGAATAGATCAAGTGAATATTCGTCGCAAGTTTGCCCTTGAATCGCAGTCCGGCTTTTGTTCTCCGTTTGAAGAATACCGTGCGACGTTGATCACAGGAATCACGTGAGTGAATTTTTCCGCATATTCGTGCCGCATATTGACGTCCGCTCCTTCGGTTTTGAGCGCTTCACCAATCAGGTTTTTGGCGACGTCCTCAGGCACCGATCTTTTTTGTTTGAGGGCAATGAAACACAAGCTTGCGAAAACCTGAAGGAACCTCTCAAGTATTCCTGAGAGCGGAAAATCCTAACAAAATCCTTTCATAAAAGTAACCATGAAAAAGCAAAAAGCCCACTACGATTCACACATGTCAATACGTCATGTTGAACTTCAAGTTTTATTTTAAGGGCTCCCGACTCACTCCCAACGTATACGAATGCAGAGAATGAAGACCGAAAGGAGGAAAAGCGTATGGGAACCATACTGGCAGGACAACTGATGACAATGAGGATGAGCCTGTTATTGGTTGGTTTGATGTTGGGAAAAAACGTTTTTGCCAAGCCCAAGGTTGCCGCGGTAGGACAGTTCAAAGAGATGAATCGCTCTGACCTGATTTAGTTGAATCGGGCCATCCGGGTCAGGCCGGAAGGATCAGGCGATCCCCATCCGGAGTGCCTAAGCCATCTGGAATTATAGCCCCATCATGAAACGCCAACCAGAGAGGGCTGTCAGGAGTTAATCCCGCAACATCATCACAGTCGATATTGACAATGTCGGCGTAATCCGTGTCGATAGCGAGAACCGTGTCATCCAAGGCGATAAGGTCCCCACTCACGCGGTCACCGTTTTCAAGAAAAACGACATCAGCCTCACTGATTGCCACATGTCCCAATAATGTCCATGTGACTAATGCCAGACCCAAGGCTATGCTGGCGAAACGACCTCGCACGTGAATTCGGTCAACCCATAGAACAGGGAAGAAACGGAATGAAAGTGGCCGGGTTGCAATTGATGTGGCAGGCAGTATTCTATTTCAAATAAGTGGAGCCGGGAGCGGGATGAATGGGAAGAATGAGGCGGGAATGTCTCAAGATGCTCCTAGATGTCCACACTTACCCAAGGAAGACTATTCCGGTCGGTGCCCCTCACAGAGCTTAATATTGCACTGTTGATTTCTTTTCCTCTTTTTCCAGAATCAGGCGATATGCAATGAAATATTTGTAAATATTACTCACGTATTGAACGGTCTCCCGACCAATATGCTTCGCCGCCACGATCTCCACATTTTTAAACCATTGATTCGGATTCAAGCCCATCGACGGCGCCTTCGTCCGAAGTTTCGCGATCCTGGCAGGTCCCGCATTATAGGAGGCTACGGCAAAAAGCCATTGATTCAACAGGCTGATTTTGGGGTCTTTAAAATACCGGTCATGAAGAAAATGCAAATACTTGACTCCGGCATGAATATTAGGCTCAAGCTGTTTAATATTGGGAATATTGACGTTGGGATCCCGAGCGGTACTGGGCAAGAGCTGCATCACACCAATTGCACCCGCAGAACTTCGCTTTCGTTGGTCCAACATGGACTCCTGATAGCCAAGGGCCATGGCAAGCACCCAATCAAACCCATACGGTCGGGCACTTTGTTTAAATACATGCATGAGATTCTGAAATTTTTTGCGTTCTTGCGTTGACACGGCATTTTCAACGTACCGGGTGTTTTTTAAATACCGGGTGAATAACAAATTCCCGATTAAGGTGCCTTTCTTATTTTTACTCACAAACCGGTTTATCACCCTTTTCAGCTTTGGGCTGTTTTTGCGAAAGGCCCAAGCGATTTCCCCGCCGGCATTAAGAGTAATGTCCGGATGCAGACGAATATGCTCAAAAATTTTCGCCCAAAATTCCGCCTTGGGACTATCCATGACCAGCATTGGCAATAAACCGGCGTTCACCATTTCAAGAAGATCCTCGTCTTCAAGATTCTCCTCTTCAGGGATGAGCGTGATCTCCGGCTTCCCGGTAGTGGCGAACGAGGCATTCAAGCGAACAAGGTGTTCGTAAAAACTACTGGACTTCCGCACATGGATGGCCTTGCCGGCCAGATCATCCAAACTAGAGAGCGGAGGACTGCTAGGACCCGTGACGATAATTTCGCGCACCCCGGTGAGAAGCGGGTCGGAAAAATCCACACGTTTCTTTCGCTCAGGTGTAATCGTAAGAGAACCAGCGGCAATATCCCCTACCCCATTGAGCAAATCCGGAATGAGTTCATCACGGTTCACGGGAATGAAGATAAACTGAACCTGCACGATCTTCCGCTGCAAATCTTGGTTAATCTGCTTAGCAAATATTTTCATAAGGTCGTATGTAAGGCCACGCTGTCTGCCGCGGTCCAAAAAGTAATATGTTTTGCTAAAAGGAACAAGCACCCGAACTTGATTGCGGCTGACCATCCCATCCCAATCGCCCGTCCACGGCTTCAGAGCCTGAGGAAACTTCGGGCTGAACAGTTGATTCTCCGACTCCTGAGAAGCCCCTGACTCAGAGCCAGGAATTACGAACAGGAACAGGATCGACAGCACAAGACAAGCGAGCCATGTGGGTTTGTGAAGCTTTGTATTCAGCATGGTCATATACCTAAAACCTATCATGTGCAAAGTCCGAAGTGCCATTATGACTATTTTTAATGTATGGAATCCAACACTTGATTACAGTTAAGATCAAGTACAACCACAATCGTGTGGTCGGATGAACCTCCACTACGAACTACCGGGATTGATCACACGTCTGTTTTTTGTTTTAGCCTCAGGCTCAATCTCACCTGACATTGCCCTCCAATGGCTATCCTATTTTTGACCATTGCCCATGTTATTGAAAAAGGCTTCTACACATAAGGAAAATTTCAAATATGCCCCTTTCTGCAATCCGCCAGGCTTCTCAAGCACCAAGGAAGCTAACGGAGAAACAAAAAATTTCATTCCGCCGTTTTCCAAATCATCAAACCATTTGTCGAGACAAAGGAGAGCATTCATGCCCAGGAGTGAGCGATTTTTACTGGCTCTTGTTTTTTTTGCCATGACGGCTTGTGCGACAACTCAACAGGCAAACACGGTCAATAGATCCGGGTTTCTCGAGGATTATTCGATGCTTCAAAAAGGCGCGGGAGACAGTGAAGCCCTTCTGCGATACGTCAACCCGGTTGCAGATTGGAAACACTATTCCAAAATCATGATTGACCCGATCCAACTCTGGCTGGGTGAGGGATCTTCTCTTCGGGACATTCCCCAAGAAGACCGTATTCGGTTGACCTCTCTCCTCTCGGGCAAATTACAGAATGCGCTCTTGGCAGATTACCGGATTGTTCGTGAGGCCGGGCCTCATGTCATGCGTTTGAGTGTGGCACTCACAGAAGCCGAAGCCTCAAATACGGTGTTAGATACCCTTTCCAGTGTCCTCCCAACCGGGTATGTCATTTCTGGGACCAAATCTCTCACAACCGGGACCGGAACATTTGTTGGCAGTGCCAGCATAGAAGCTAAAATTTCGGATGTGGAACATGGGACGCTTTTGGCCGCCGCAGTCGATCGCCGGGGCGGTGCAAAGTCTTTGTCGGGAGTCACTTCAGAATGGAATGACGTCGAAGAATCATTTGAATACTGGGCCAATACTCTACGCTATCGCCTGTGCCAATGGCGCGGCGAACACAGTTGTGTGCCACCTACGCCATAGGAGTCGACAACGGTCGGGAGCTCGTCTCTGAGGAGAAAAACCCGGTAAGGTGCGAATCTACTCGCATGGCCACAAAGGTTCCTCCTACTTGGGGTTTCAATTTGCCGGGAATAGGTGGCTGAATACAAGACAGATCTTTCTCAAACGTCCATGCTACACTCCCCAAAAATCACACGATTCATGATTCTACCCAACCCTCCCATTGGTTATTCCCCACGATTTATCACCTGCATGATTGTTAGTGGGCTCAAAGGAATATTCGGTGGCCTCGAAAAAACCATGTAGAAGCTGGGTCATGATAGGAGTGATCCTGGGATTCTTCGGAAGTCAATCAACCCATGCGGAGGAGATTACAAAACTAGCCGAAGAAGTGCAGAACCCCGTGTCCGACCTTGTGCGGGTGGGGTTTGTAAATGGTACGCTTTTCGGGGCCGGGGCCAACAACCATCTCGTCAATGTATTCAATCTTCAGGCCTCCACCACAAGAAGATTTGGCAACTGGGCCCTCCTCAATCGCCTCACTATTCCCATCCCATATATTCCGGCCAATGCCATAGAGGATAAAACGGGCAGTATGACCGGGTTAGGAGATATTGAGTACACGGGATTCTTTGCCCGTGACGAATCCAAACGACGGTTTAAACTGATTGGTGGTATAGGCCCGACTTTTATTTTGAATACCGCGACTGATGATCATCTGGGCCTGGGAAAATGGAGCGTGGGTCCCACGCTTGCGCTTGTCAGCATACCGGACCCATGGGTAGTGGGGGCCGTCATCAGAAATGTCTGGTCATTTGCGGGAGAGAAACAACGCCCGAAGGTCAACCTGTTTACACTTCAGCCATTTGTGAATTACAACTTTTCCAATGGTTGGTACCTGACCTCTACCCCGGCAATCACCGCAAACTGGGAGGCGGAGGACAGGAGGAACCGGTGGACGGTACCCCTTGGAGGCGGATTCGGAAAAGTGGTGTTCCGTGGAGAAAAACGTCCGATCAACATCAAACTCCAGGGATTTTATTATCTGGAAAAACCTGACCGGGCGCCCGATTGGACGCTACAGCTCCAATTTCAAATCCTGTTTCCAGATAAGCCCGCTTAACCGGCATCCATCATTTTTCCATTTTATCCTCCCGCTGTTTCGGAACCTCCTTGGCCGTATAGGGAGGAAGAACATCCCCTTGCGGCCATGGCATGGAGCAAAAGTACAATCCCCAACCCAAGAGGACTCTGATGTTAATCCGCACAGAGTGTTCTACTTATCCGTGGAGGATACTGGGAGTCCAATTGGCTGGAGGGGTCCCTATCTTGTCCGGTGTCCCAGATACGGATACATTTCGCCTTAACATAGAGCAGATCTTTTCGTGGACCAAAAACATTTACTAATGCTTTTTTTGTTCCTTCAACCGTCCCTTCTAAAAGAAATATATTCCCCCGAGTGGTGTAAAATTCTTTTTCCCGTTTTCCAATAAAACGAATAAGAAAATGTCTGCTCATATCGGATTGACCGATTTTGGGTCCTTCCGCAAGTTCTGTTTTTGGATAGGGCAGCCATTCAGCTAATATGAGATACCCTTCGTCTGTTTGATCAATACTCACCACTGCACCTGCGAGCTTCTTTTCCTCGTTCAGGAAACTTGACGAATTGTCAGCTAATTCATCGAACTGCTGGTCGGTGGTCACCGTCTTTGTCCCATTCGCTTTGGACGACAAGAGATCAGAGCCTGGTAATGCCGCGCATCCCATCTGCAGACTCACGAGTCCAAATATTCCAAGTGCGATCATCCCTGTCCTCATGAACATCCTCCTTTGTGTTAAGCAAAAAGTCCTGACAATGCAGAAGGAAACAGCATGATATTGATTCCCCTTGCATGGACGATTTTTTTCTCATTTGAGAGACCTAGCCTACCTCGAACTTATTGCGGAAGGGTCAAGGGTTTGTTACAGAACGGTTAACTTTCACTTGTTCCTTACATCCATATGCGGCTATCAAGCGGAACGAACGGGACCTTCCATCTCCCGATGTCCAGGATCTCTCATAAAGAAATCTGCTCGACCTTATTGCCCCAAGCATCGGTGCAGATCGAAGGGGGGCCTGAAAAGCGGTGAAGGGAAACTGGTCCGTTTGGGTATGACTGGCCCCTCTCATTCGTCCCTGTCTTAGGCAAATTCTCTCCGATTGGAAATGCCCCTTGTGCGGATAAGCCGCAGGCCCCATGAAGTTGTCACGGCTGAGGGAAGCGGGACATGCAAGTTCCAATTCAAGCATACACCGGTCAGCTTGGATTCCTCCGTGATCGATCTGTGTCTTTTGAGGAATAACTGAGGGAAGTTCGGCGCATCAATCTGGGTGGAGTTGCACCTGGTATTGGATCATGATGGCTATCTGCCCATTTTCGGCCTGATCGCGGTGGAAAGGGCAAGGTATATTCGACTGACTGTATGAGCCTGGGGTTCCACCGCTTTGGCATTGGCCCACTTACGTTACAAACAGATGAAGCACGGGGCAATGAAATTTTTTTGCGGCACAATCCCGGTGGTCAGGGACCGTCTGCTTTAGCCGACCTTATACCCTTTTCCCTCCATGCAGGTACGATGGGCACGATCAAACGTTTCCCGGGTGCGCTGATTCTGGGCTCCGGCCTGTTGGACCTGCTGCTGATACTCTTGCTCAGCACCCCGCTGTCCCATCATGCCCAGCCCGCCGCCGGCAGCGGCACCGATGGCGGCTCCCATACCTGGATCGCCTGCAATGGCCCCTCCGATAGCACCGAGCGCGGCACCACCCATCGCGCCGAACAACGCACCCCCGCCTGATGGCGGAGGAGGCGCTGCAGCCAGATTCGGATGTTCCGGATCGTAACCCGTCTGCTGCTTAGCCCATTTATAGCAAGTAAAATCATCCTGTTCCTGCTGTTCCGGACTCTGTCCCTTTTCCGGAAATACAAAGGTCCGCGCCTGAGGAGGAGGCGCGGAGTCGACAGAAGAACCCGATGGCTGTCGCCCACCCTGCTGAGTGCCCACACAGCCTGCCAGCATGACCACGCATGACAGGATAATACACGACCGCTGTACCCTCATCGTTTTCTCCTTTATTCGGTCAAGGACCAATGCCCTAACCAATCTTGTAGCCTTTGGCTTCCATACACACGTTATGCGCACGGTCAAAGGTGGCCCGGGTCTGCTGGTTCTTAGCCGAGGTTTGTTGGACCTCTTCCTGATACCCTCGCTCAACCCGCCGTTGTCGCATCATGCCCATTCCGCCGCCGGCAGCGGCACCGATCGCCGCACCTTCACCTGCATTGCCGGCAATCGCTCCGCCAATGGCTCCGAGTGCGGCACCACCCATCGCCCCGCGCATCGCACCACCGCCCGATGGCGGCGGCGGCGTTGCGGCCAGGTCCGGATGTTCCGGATCGTAGCCCGTCTGCTGCTTGGCCCATTTAAAACAAGTAAAGTCGTCCAATTCCTGCTGTTCCGGACTCTGTCCCTTTTCAGGGAACACAAAGGTCTGCGCCGACAAGTGGGACACATGGAGAAGCATCCCGAATCCAAGCGCCAGCCCCAAGACCATATACGTACGCATCAATGCCTCCACATCTAGAGAATGATTCGTTCAGCACTTACTTCTGGTCAGGAATATGATAGGTCAGGTTAGGCCACACCGCGACTCCCTCTCCGAGTTGTTGGGCCGACTCAACCCCGCTGACCATCGTAATTTCTCGCGCCTGGATCTTCGAAATCATTTCGCCCTCACCCGTAATTCCGGCAAATTTGCCGGTGCCGCCGGTGATCTTAAATATCCCCCGGCACCCTTCCACATCACCGGTGCAATTGAACTCCGCAAAGACACGATTGCCCTGTTCTCCTGTAATAACGCATTTGGCATAACCCGTTTTCGTTCCCTTTTTCATATCGGCATCTACGGTGCCTGGACAGACGATCGACGCCGCATGGAGCGCTCCCTTGGCGTCATCCATCAACATCACGCCACTGTAAACGGCCACCATATACACTTGATCAGGTCCAACCGGAAAGGCAAAGCCGACCCCCTTCCACGGGGACATCGCCTTAACGCTACCCTCCTCTGCATACCCATACCCGCTTGGGAGCAACGTGACCGCAATGAGAACGGCCATTGTTATGATTCCGCTCACCAATCGCTTCATAGAATCTTCCTCCTTGTTTAAGCAAAAATGTAACGATGCGGGTCAATATAGCAAAAATTTTTACGATGGGAAAAGCTGCATCTCATCCCGGACCACAAATTTCTTTATTTCCATACAGCACATTCGAGCAGCGACTTCGTTCTTTGGGAAAAGCAAAGCGCGTTCGGTATCTTTCAGAATCTAATGGCTTGTCATGAATAATGATAGCCGGTTCCCATGCCACGCGTGACCAAGCCTGATCCGCACTTTCGTCTAAAAAATCCGATCAAAAAGCCCGTGCTCTAACCGGCACTTCAACTCGTCATCACTTCAATAGCCGAACGGCAGACAATTTGTGTTCGCCACGATATTTTCCGCCCCCAGACTCACAAAAATTGTGTAAGGGAAAAAGCTCAGACCAAAAAGCCTGTGGCATGTTCTCGATTTTTAGGGCTGCTTAACCTACAATGCCCCACTGATAAGCTTCACAGATTTTTCCTGATCCATTTTGAACTGTCACAACTACCGATTGAAAAGCATTCTTGCTAATCCAATACCCTAACGGAAAATCCTGCACAAACAATTTGCACATTCAATAATCATCCAACCACTGGAGGTCTGTCATGAAATCCCTCACGGGTCTCGTCCTAGGTATCTTTGCCATGACTGTGGCGGCAGGTTGCTCCTCAACCAAGATCACCGAAACACATCCCATGTACGGGAAGGAGAAACTTCCCAAGCCGGACCGCATCTATGTGTATCCCTTTGCCGCCACCCAGGGAGATCTCCCGGCCTGGTCCTCGGCCGCCAAACACCATGATCCCCCTGGCGAACCTCCATCGCCAGAGCATCTCGAGGCGGGACGCAAACTGGGTCTCACCGTCGCGGAGGAACTGGTATCGAAAATTCAGCAGATGGGTCTTACTTCCTTGATAGCGGGTAAACAGACCACACCCCGGGTCAATGACCTGTTGATTGTGGGGTATTTTGGCACGTTCGATGAAGGCAGTACCCTCAAACGTATGGCCTTGGGTTTCGGATCCGGGGCAGCTGAAATCACTACGGCTGCGGAAGGGTACCAGTGGACAGCCAATGGCCCCCGGCAACTCGGATCCGGGAAGATGGATTCCGCGGGAAATAAAATGCCGGGAATGGCTTTACCTATTGTCGTCCTGGCAGCTACCGCCAATCCAATCGGATTGATTGTCGGCGGAGGGGCAAAGGTGTATGGGCAAATGTCGGGAAAGGATACGATCGAGGGTGCTGGGAAACGAACGGCAGATGCCATCGCCGAACACCTTGAGGGAAAATTCAAGGAACAGGGATGGATCCAATAAGCTATTGCCCAACCTGACAGTCAATTCAAGTCGGAGGAAATGTCGGCTCGGTTAAGGATGCGGTTGTGCCGGTCTTCCGGATGCTGCCAAAAGGAGGGCGGATGATTCAACCGGGTCACCTGTTGCGGTCCAGATCATGAACGGGCGGCAGGTCAAGAATCCTGATAGTCTCGTGCTTTGCCTCAATTCAAGATGAACAATTTACTCAAGGAGCCCCTCATACATTTCCTGCTGGCAGGAGCCCTCGTATTTGCCGTATACGGATTGGTTCACGATGGACCCGCCGTTGAATCGAAGAAAGAGCGGATGGTCCGCATCACAGCAAGTCAGGTCGAATGGCTGAAACAGACCTGGGTCCGACAATGGGGTCGTCCGCCAGACGAGAATGAACTCCAGGGGCTAGTCGCCGGGTATATCAAGGAGGAGTTACTGGCACGGGAGGCTCGGGAATTGAAATTGGATGAAAATGATACCATCGTACGGCGACGCCTGGCGCAGAAAATGAATTTCATGGTGCAGGATACGACACCGCTCGCCGAGCCGGGCGAGGAAGAGCTTCGTCAACTTTTTGAATCCCGCCCTGAACATTTTCAGATCCCGGAGAGGATTACCTTCACGCATGTCTTTTTCAACCATGATAAACGAAGAGAGAAGACAAGTGCTGATGCACTCGAAGCCCTTGAGCAATTGTCGCAGGCGGGGATAGGAAACCCACATGATTTTGGTGATCGCTTTCTCTCACAGTACGATTTTGATGAAGCCGAAGAGCAGGCAGTGGCCAGCGTGTTCGGTCAGGAATTCACCCGCCGCGTCTTTACGGTCGAACCTGGAGAATGGCACGGACCCCTTGAGTCAGGCTATGGCCTGCATTTGGTTCACGTGACAAAGAAAGAACCCGCAGCGTTGCCCGACTTCGGGATGGTGAAAAAGGATGTGGTGACTCTCTGGCGCCAACAACGCGAGCGGGAAGGGCAAGAGCGGTATTTCTCTGCCCTATTAGAAAAGTACGACGTGGTGGTCGATGAAAGCATCAAGTCACTCATTGGCCCTCTGACGTTATTGAAGGAAAGGGAACCGTAATTCGGAGGACGAGATAGGGGATACCAGACGAGTTCCGGAACATTTGAGGTTTGGCAACTTGCGAGGGAATGGTCTGGGATATTCACTTGAAACGCCTCAATGGCTTCCCGAACCTTGGGATTGACGAGGAAGAGGGTTGCAAATTCGCCGTTTCATGAAGTCCGTTAGGGCAACATCGTCGAAGCCTATGGCCAGCGGCAATACAAGCCTGATTTCATTCGATGCCTGACCAATGCCCTCCCCTCTTAGGACGAAACCATGGACCACCTTGAAACACTCCATGAAACAGGCTCGCGGAAGATCCTCTTCGCTATGAATGGGACTGTTGAATATTTTAAAAATTTTGCCGTTTCATTCGCTTTTGAGTCATGGAGACTCACCAGAGAAAAATAGTGCAGTGTTCAAAAAGGCCGGTCCAGCAAGGCCGCAGCCGCTTGGACGAGCGGAGCGTACGGAGGAGTACGTGAGCACGGCCTAGGGGCGAGAACGCCGCTGGCGGCATTTTTCAACACTCCCATGAATGGCTCCATGAACAACCGGACCAAGGAGGCGGCAAGCACAACGTACTCATGAAGAGCGTCGCCGCTCACCATCCCTCCGTCCGGGAAGAACAACCTGAATAGAGCCAGACGGAACAATAATATATGAGCCTTTTATCCCGCATTTCGCATCGTGAATCTCGGATCCCCTATCTGGCGTTCCAGGCTTCACTCTTCGCAATTTTCTGTTTGGCGCCGTTGATGGTTTTTGCACACGAGGTCAGACCTGCCTATTTGGAATTGCGGGAAAACCAATCCGGGGAGATTGCCGTCCTCTGGAAAACCCCCATGCGGGGGGACAGGCGTCTGGCGCTCAAGCCGGAGTTTTCCGGACAAACAGAGAATCTCACTCCGATCACCACGCGCGAATCAGGCGGCGCGGCCGTGCAGACATGGCAGGTACGGGCCAACCAGCCATTGCAAGGCCAAACGGTTCGGATTGCCGGGTTGGAAGGAACCATGACCGATGCATTGGTACGGGTGAAATATGCCGACGGCAGGATGTGGGTGAAACGGCTGACGGCGACGGAACCTTCGACGCAGATACCCATTAACCTCAGCGGATGGAATGTCGCCCGCGAATACCTGACATTCGGCGTTGAGCACATTCTTATCGGGATGGATCATCTGCTCTTTGTGATGGCACTATTGCTGATTTCTCCCGGGACGTGGCAACTGGTGAAAACGGTTTCGGCCTTCACCCTGG
Source organism: Nitrospira sp. MA-1 (assembly GCA_032139905.1). Classification (NCBI taxonomy): domain Bacteria; kingdom Pseudomonadati; phylum Nitrospirota; class Nitrospiria; species Nitrospira sp. MA-1. Next base: position 323,216 of record JAQJDB010000004.1, on the reverse strand, counting down.
CACACAGTATCACGCTGGGCCTCGCCACACTCGGGTTCATCCATGTACCGCCGGCACCGGTCGAGGTGGTCATCGCGCTTTCCATCGTTTTCGTGGCAGCGGAGATCATTCATACACGTCGAGGACGGGAAGGCATCACGGCGCGTGCCCCCTGGGTTGTCGCCTTGACCTTCGGACTCCTGCATGGATTGGGGTTTGCGGGGGCCTTGAGCGAAGTGGGCCTCCCCCAGGGACACATTCCGGTGGCTTTGTTATTCTTCAACCTTGGGGTGGAGGCCGGTCAATTGCTGTTTATCGCTGCCGTCATGGGTGTCATGGCAGCTTTTCGACAGGTTCACATTCGAATGCCACAATGGACCCAATATATCCCGCCATACACCATCGGCAGTGTGGCGATGTTCTGGGTCTTTCAACGCCTTTCAGCATTTTAAAAAGGAGGCCGCCCGATGAAAACACGAGTTGTTGGTCAAACGATCCTCAGCGGCATGATGGCTTGTACCCTGAGTGTTCTTCTGGCCGATGCCGCTACCGGCGCCGCGCCTGGACTCAGTGCCCCTGAGAAGGAAACGGTGGAAAAGGCGTTTCCATCTAAGCCCCCCTACTCGCCCTATGCCGGCCGCAGTTTTCCTACGAGACCCTTCTTCGGCGATACCCATCTGCACACGTCGTTCTCGATGGATGCCGGGGCGTTTGGCGCACGACTGACACCGCGTGATGCGTATCAGTTCGCCAGAGGCGAGGAAGTCACAGCGTCGAACGGCCAACCGGTGAAGCTCTCACGGCCGCTGGACTTTCTTGTGGTTGCGGATCATTCCGACAACATGGGGTTTTTCCCCGATCTCTTCGCAGGAAAGCCCGAGATGCTGGCCGACCCGACCGGACGAAAGTGGTACGACATGCTTCAATCCGGCAAGGGGGCGGAGGCAGCCATCGAGATTATCATGTCATTTTCGCACGGAACCTTTCCGAAGTCGTTGATGTATTTTCCCGGTACACGGCCCTATCGAAACGCATGGCAGGAAACGATCAAGGCCGCCGAGGAATTCAACGAACCACGCCGCTTTACCGCCTTTATCGGGTTTGAGTGGACATCCAACACCGGTGGCAATAACCTGCACCGCAACATCATTTTCCGCGACAATGGTGATAAGGCCAGCCAGGTTGAGCCATTTACCGTCTATCCACCAATGGGTAGTGATAATCCCGAGGATCTCTGGAAATGGATGGCCGCCTATGAGCAAAAAACCGGCGGCAGCGTGCTGGCGATTGCCCACAATGGCAATTTGAGCAACGGCCTCATGTTTCCGACGATCGAGACGTTTGGCAAAACGATTGATCGCGGGTATGTCGAGACCCGGGCGAAGTGGGAACGCCTCTACGAGGCGACTCAGACCAAAGGCGACGGGGAGGCTCACCCCTTCCTCTCACCCAATGATGAGTTTGCCGATTTCGAGACATGGGATAAAGGCAATCTTGACGGCAGCGTGGCCAAAACAAAAGAGATGCTCGAATTCGAATATGCCCGCTCAGGCCTGAAAAACGGCCTCATGCTTGAAGAGAAATTCGGCACGAATCCATTCAAGTTCGGCCTGATCGGCAGCAGCGATGCCCACACCGGTCTCTCCGCGCTGGAAGAAGAGAACTTCTTTGGCAAAACCACCCCCCAGGAACCCAGTCCGGAGCGGATGACCAAAGCCTTTTTTGATAATCCCAAAACCGGGGTGAAGGTGATGGACTGGGAGGTCGCTGCGGCGGGATACGCCGGGGTCTGGGCAACAGAGAATACCCGCGAGGCGCTCTGGGACGCGATGGAACGAAAGGAGACGTATGCCACGACCGGACCGCGCATGCTTGTTCGCTTCTTCGGCGGCTTCGATTTCAAACCTGCTGACGCACACAACCGGATACCCGCCAATATCGGCTACACAAAAGGTGTTCCGATGGGCGGTGATTTGCGCGACGCCCCCCAAGGTCGATCGCCCACGTTTCTTGTCGCCGCGCTCAAAGATCCAATCGGCGCGAACCTTGACCGCATCCAAATAATCAAAGGATGGTTGAGCAAGGACGGGGCTCTTCAGGAAAAGGTCTACGATGTTGTTTGGGGGGACGCCGATAAACGCCAGCCCGGGTCTGAAGGCAAGCTACCACCTGTGGGTAGCACCGTGGATCTCGAAAACGCCATCTGGACCAACACCATCGGTGATCCGGAATTAATCACGGTCTGGACGGATCCGGATTTTGACCCATCGGTTCGTGCCTTTTACTATGCACGTGTCCTTGAGATTCCGACGCCTCGTTGGACCGCCTACGATGCGAAACGTTTTGGCGTGAAACCCCTACCGGATACCAGAATGGTGCTCCAGGAAAGGGCGTACACTTCACCCATCTGGTACAATCCGGGGACATAAACCCCAAAACAGAAATCGCCTTAACAATCAAAAACGGTCATAATCGACCAGCAGGAAATGAATAGTCGATCCATCGATTTAATCATGTGCGGCGGGGTCCCGATCCTTGCCCCGCCCGATGTCCGGTGTGAGACCAAAGGCGATGCACATGCCCTCTAACCAAAGGGGGTCTGTTGAAAAAAGCCGCCAGCGGCGTTCTCGCCATTTTTCCGTGCTCACGTACTCAGCGTACGCTCCGCGCGTAAAAACGGCTGCGGCCTTGCTGGACCGACTTTTTTGAACCGACCCGGAGCCTTTGATGAGTAATCTAATCCTGGGCAAATTTGCCCCTGAAAATCTTTATTATTCAACACTCCCAAAGGAGATCCGCCATGAAGGCCTTAATGCGTTCCGCAGTATGGATGTTGTCCCTCGTGGTTACAGTTGGATGCGCCTCGACCGAGACATCCAACCGCCAGATACTCGTGGACGAAATGGTTCCTCGTCCCCATCACATCTGGGTGTACGACTTCGCTGCCAGCTCCAACGAGGTTCCGGCCGACTCCGTGCTCGCCGGACAGCATGCCGATCATCCGACTCCCCAAACCCCCGAACAGATCGAGGCCGGTCGGCGGGTGGGCATTCACATTGCGGAGCAACTGGTCGAGGAAATTCGCTACATGGGACTGCCGGCCAGACGGGCTTCGAGTGAAACAACCCCGCAGATCAACGATCTGGTGATCCGGGGCTACCTCCTCGCAATCGACGAAGGCAGTGCGGTCAAGCGCGTCGCGGTGGGATTTGGCTCCGGTGGATCGGAGTTGACGGTGGCGGCCGAAGGTTTCCAAGTGACGGCCCAGGGGCTGCGAAAACTTGGATCCGGCACCGTACATTCTGGAGGAAGTAAAACCCCCGGAGCCGCGGTAGGGACCGCCGCCCTCATTGCCACGGCCAACCCCGTGGGCCTTATTGTCGGCGGCGGGATGAAGGCATACGGGGAATACAGCGGTAGCGCCAAGATTGAGGGCCGGGAAAAGGCGATTGCCAAGGAAATCGCCGATAAGATCAAGCCAAGATTCCAACAACAGGGGTGGATCAAGTAAACAAACCGGATCAGACCAAATGTGGGTCCGCCAGGCCAAGCCCCTCAACCGAAGGAGCCGTATCATCCCAACAGCCGTCAACATAGTTGAGCTTGATGAAAGCCGCCACGCGGGGAGCCATGAGTATCCGCATTGATCATCGGCCTAGTTGTCACCAGTGCGCATCGCTGGCAGTTCATCCGTGACCGCGGCAGGCTTACGGAATGCAATTACCCTCTGCAATCAAGGGAATTCTTAGCCGGAATCCCATCCAGATCCTTGCTCAAAAACCGGCAGAGAACGTCATGCCCACCCGTCAGAATACCTCCTAGAAACGGTCCCCGGGGGAATGAAGGGAGCTCTACCTGGAGAGTCAGTGTTGGAGACCTGTGCCCGTTGACTGTACCCTCTGGTCTCGAAGGAAAGTTCAACTCAAGCGTCCCTCTGGAAAGATATAGGAATTGACGCAAAATCTTTCTCCGTTTGCCCATGGAGCCAGAAACGTGCTTCCTTAGCAAGCAGATTTCCTGTGAAACTTCATGAATGAGGGGGGACAGGCTCTCACACAATCCATGGATATATTGGGAATGAAACATTGTCTACCAGGAATTTAGTGCCGGCAGATGGCCAGAAATATTGACGAAGAATTTTGTATGATGTCATCTCAAAAAAAGACCCATTTACACACCGAAAAACTTTTTCACCGAGTATGAGAAACTAAAAAATATGATCCAGGTTTTTGGGCTCATATAGCTGACACAAAGCCTTAGCTGGGGAGCAAGGAGAGATTCCCGCAGGTGGGAAGCCTTTCGCCCTGACCATGCAGCACGTTGCCGCCAAGCCCGAAGACCTTTCACTTGCAATCATGGTGGGGCGACTGCATATCCCGGGGAAAGATCGTGGATTTGGCGTAGCAGGTGACGGGCAATTTACAATACTGATGATGATGTATATCATCGCCTTTTTCCTCATCCGATTCTCCGAAGCGGTGACAGGCAGCGCTGGAAGATCCTAGATTCCGTCATGATGAAGGTGAGATCGAGCAAAAGTGAACAGCGTATCCGATATTCAGAGATAATCAAATGACAACATCCCGCACATAGAAGAGTTCCCCCCATTGAAGTCTCTTCGTCTCGCCCCTGTCTTGCTGCTCTTCACCACCACGACGTTCTTTGCCGAGCCGCCAACTGCTCCGAGTAAGCCGCGGGCGCGCCCATCCCGTCAAGGGAATTCAGGGTGGACTTCGACGGGATGGTTGAGCGCCGTGCGGTTCGCCTGCTGATTCCCGATCATGACCATGGTATTTCCAAAGAGGCTTCAAATCCTTAGAGTTCTTTTCAGCGGGTTCATCCTTGCGGGCTGTGGAGAGTTAGCCATACCGGATACGGAAAGCCTCTTACTCCCCAGCTTTCGACGGTCTGAAACCATCGGCTTTGTGGCGGGCTTAGGAACCATTTTTGCTGCCCTTCCCGACTTAATCTGAATGCTCAAGCGGAGGTCAAGCAAGGGCATGAATCCAAAGATGGCTGCCATTATGGGGGCGTTCCAAATCCTCTGGGTTTACTATGGGTTGTTAATTGTTTGAGACCCGTGAGCCTTTGGAATATCATCGCGGTGGCGACGAATTTCATCAGTGTGGGCACCTATTTCTATCACGCCCGCCGCGGTCGCTGATATATACGAGCCGCTGTATCTTCGTCAGGATGTTCAGGAGACAAAAGGGAAATGGCATTCACATGGCTTTTCGGCTTTATGCCCAGGTCGATACCGGCGAGCAGGACCATCCCGGCTCGTCACGATCCAGGCCAATGGAGCCGTGATCACACACCAAATCAAATTAAGAGGCTTCCTATGAATTGTACCGTATTCGTTAGAATAGAGAATGGGTTCCGCTCATGAATACCCCTTTCCACACACAGGACATCACGCGCACGGTACTGGCGGTGTTGTTCATCGGCGGGCTCATCGCCGGTTCGCTCTGGATTCTTCGGCCGTTTCTTCCTGCGGTGATCTGGGCGACGATGATCGTTGTCGCGTCCTGGCCGGTCCTCTTGCGAATTCAAGAGTGGTTATGGGGGCGGCGGTGGCTCGCCGTCACAGTGATGACTTGCATTCTCCTCCTTATCTTTGTCGTACCGTTTTCGCTGGCAATCGTCACCATCGTGACCAACTCCAACATCATCGCTGGCTGGGTCGAGGCGGTTGGCACGCTTCAGCTGCCACCACCACCGGATTGGCTTCAGACCATCCCACTCGTCGGCAAGCAAGCGGCGCAGACGTGGGGCGAATGGGCTGCCTCAGGGCAGGAGGACCTTGCCAATAGGCTCGCGCCATACGCAGCGGGGCTTGTTCGTTGGTCCGTGGACCAGCTCGGCAGTTTCGGCATGATCGCCATGCAGTTCCTGCTCACGGTGGTCATGGCCGCTATTTTGTTCGCGACCGGAGAGACGGTGACCGAAAGCGTGCGTCGCTTCGGACGGAGGCTGGCCGGAGTCCACGGGGAGAATGCCGTGATCCTTGCCGGTCAGGCGATTCGAGGCGTTGCGCTCGGAGTGGTCGGGACGGCATTCGTCCAGGCCACGCTGGGAGGCATAGGCCTTGCCGTCACCGGCGTGCCCTTCGCAACAATTTTGACGGCCATGATGTTCCTGCTCTGCATAGCACAGATCGGACCGCTACTTGTGTTGCTGTTCGGAGTTGGATGGCTTTATTGGGCGGGATTCGCGGGCTGGGCGACGGCCCTGCTGGTCTGGTCGATTATGGTCGGTACTTTGGACAACGTGATCCGGCCGATCCTCATAAAAAGAGGCGCCGACCTGCCGCTACTCTTAATCCTGACAGGGGTGATTGGAGGACTTATCGCATTCGGTCTGGTAGGGATCTTTATCGGTCCGATGCTGTTGGCGGTCTCATACCGCCTGCTTCAAGCCTGGGTCTGTGAAGAGCTGGCTGAGCCCGCGCCTAATGCGGTCACGCCGTGACCCTACTTGCCGAGACTTACCAAGGATGCGTTTCCGACAACATGTAGCCCACATGAACCGTATTCAAGGAGTCAATCAACCAGACGCCGGAACGTATCTTCTATTATTTCAAATACCGAAACGGCTGGGAAAAAGGCCGTGCATAAAGTTGAGAAAGAACAGAAGCATCCTGGTGAACCATTAATCGTTTGGAAAATCGGTGTGCTATTCTCCGTCCTCTGAAAACTCCAGGCCTACCGGAAGCAACTCCACCCCACCACTTCACCATAGGAAATTCACCATGAAATCTTGTATTCGTATTTTCTCCTGTCCGTTCGTACTGATCATCGCTGCCGGGTGCGCCTCAACTAATTCCACCACCCAGCCGCAGGCCGTGGGCGAAAAGCTTCCTCGATCTGGTCACCTCTAGGTGTACCACTTCGCCGCCACGCCCGCTGAGATTCCGGCCGACTCGGCATTCGCCCGGCAGCATGTCCATCACCCCACGCCCCAAACCCCCGAGAAGATCCGCGGCATGGGAAGCCCGGTCTTGCGGGATTCAAGTGGCACAAAACCCGGAACCAACGATATTGTGATCCGGGGCTATCTCCTTTCGCTCGACGAGGGTGATGCCACCAAATGCGTCGCATTCGGATTTGGCTCCAGGGGATCTGAGTTGACGGTAACGGCCGAAGGCTTCCAAATGACGGTCCAGGGGCCGCGAAAACTTGGATCCGGCACCGTACATTCCGGAGGAAGTAAAACCCCGGGAGCCACGGTAGGGACCGCCGCCCTCATTGCCACGGCCAATCCCGTGGGCTTTGCCGCCGGACGTTTGAGGCGATGAAATCCCGCTACGAGGTGGTCCTGCCTAGCGCGTCTGCGATCAATGACATGATGGCGGACACCACGGAGACGAAGGGAACGCCATGAGCAAAACGGAGGTTCATGGGTAGATGTTCCCGCTTGTTGCCGGAGCCTCCCTCAGGGGTTAAGAATCGCTCATCACCTGATGCCCCGACAAAAAAGCTGTCCCCATCAGCATGGTGGACTGACCGATCCCTCCGATGGATTTGTGCCGCCAAAAAATGTTGCGCATCATTTCATCCCGAAAAATATCCTCCTCATAAGAGTTCTATTATGCAGGTGTTTCCTCGTGATGCTGTCTCGGTGTGAGTCCTCATGTCGACCATCGGATGCGCTTTAACCAACGTAGTCGGGCGTCATCGCCATATAGGCACGGAAAAAATCGTGAAGCCCGAACGGATCTATGTGTATCCTTTTGCGCCAACCCATGCAGCTATTCCATTCTGGTCCACGGCAAAAGAAAAGTATGCCGAACCCAGCCACTGCCAACCCGAACGGCCTAATTGTGATGGGAACGGCAGAAGTGGAGGTGAAATGATAGGAAGGACCAAAATCGAAGGGGCGGCCAAACGTACAGTTAGGGCCATCGGTAAAGAACTACGTATCAGAATCAGGGAGGAGGATTTGATCAAATAGGTCCTTATCACGGTCGAACCACATTATGGAGACAAAAATCCTCACAAACGCCGTTCGTGCGATAGGCGCGAAACAGGTAGAAAAGATCGACAAGTCCTGGTAGATTCGTGTGAGTCCCAATTCACCGCAACAAGAGTTCAATTCTTTTTCTCAAATTGTGTGAAGTCATCATGAAAGCCGTACGCCGTTTGAAGGATCAAGGGAAACCTTCCCTATATAATGCGCTCAAGCCAATTGGCGCAGTGGCCTTCGTCGTCCTCTTGGTCATCGGAGCCTGGTGGTATAGCACGGCACAATCAGACCGATCGCCTATTGTGAACCAGCAAAGCAGCATGACCTGCGATATGGGTATTTCTGCTGCGAAGTCCGGACGAGCCTCATCGGTCTCCAGTGCGCCTTCCACCTCATCTGTGAACCCGGGGATCTCAGCCGCCAATGCTTCAGATGATGCCATAGCCTCATCACGTCCAACTGAACCTGCGCCGGATGGCATGGTCTGGATTCCCGGTGGTGAGTTTTCCATGGGGGCAGCCGATTTATCCGATGATGAGATAAACGATGTCGGCATGCACGCGACGCGGGATTCCCGCCCGATTCATCGTGTCTACGTCGATGGATTCTGGATGGATTCAACCGAGGTCACCAATGCGCAGTTCAAGCAGTTCGTTGACGCCACCGGCTATGTCACGGTCGCAGAGCGCACACCACGCGCGGAGGATTTTCCAGGTGCCCCTCCGGAGAACCTGGTGGCCGGATCCGTCGTGTTTTCTCCACCGGACCATTCTGTGCCCCTCGATAACCATTTTCAATGGTGGAGTTACATTAAAGGCGCAAACTGGCGTCATCCGCTTGGTCCAGGGAGTGATTTCAATGGTCGCGAAGAATATCCTGTTGTGCACATCGCATATGAGGACGCGCTGGCCTATGCGAAGTGGGCCGGCAAGCGACTCCCGACTGAAGCGGAATGGGAATTCGCCGCGCGCGGAGGATTAAGCGGCAAGGTCTATCCCTGGGGCGATGAGTTTCGAAAAGACGGCCAATGGATGGCCAATAGCTTTCAGGGTCATTTTCCACAACAGGACACAGGGAAGGATCAGTATACGGGCATCGGGCCGGTGGCAAAATTTCCCCCGAACGGGTACGGACTGTATGACGTAGCCGGAAACGTATGGGAATGGACGAGCGACTGGTATCGGCCCGATTATTACGCACGACTCATAATAGCCGGCGGAGTCGCACACAATCCCCAAGGGCCCGACTCCCCGTTCGATCCCACCGAACCCGGCGAAAAAAAGCGCGTGCACCGTGGAGGGTCGTTTTTGTGCACCGACCAATACTGTTCCCGCTACATGGTCGGCACACGTGGAAAAGGTGAAATCAACACGGGAACCAATCATCTTGGATTTCGCACGGTCCGCTCATTGAAATCCAAAGAAGAGCAATCGCTCGATAGAAAAGCTACACACGCAAAGGAGAAGTAAATGAACATGGTCCGAGTGGAGTGGAAGGGGTCTATATCACTTATGGTGCTCGCGCTGGCAATAGGATTAGGTGCGGACGATGTGTTCGCGCAGGACGTCCTACCAAAGCCGGAACCGGCCTTTCATGGTACCATTGGCAAGACCTATAAGGATTCGAAGCCGGACTTTCCGAAACCTCTTCAGGCGCCGGCAGGCGCACCAAATGTGCTGATCGTGCTTTTGGATGACGTCGGCTTTGGCCACGCCGGCACCTTCGGCGGTGCGGTGGCCACCCCCACGCTCAACCGGCTCGCGAAGGACGGGCTGCGCTACAATCGTTTCCATACGACTGCCCTCTGTTCGCCCTCACGGGCCGCACTGCTCACCGGGCGCAATCATCATAGCGTGGGCACGGGCGTGATCATCGAGTTGGGCACGGGGTTTCCAGGCTATACCGGTATTGTGCCCAACACCACGGCCGGATTCCCGGAAATTCTCCGGCAGAACGGGTACACGACGGCCGCCTTCGGCAAATGGCACAATACGCCCGATAACGAAATCACGCCATCAGGACCCTTCGACCGCTGGCCTACCGGAAAGACCTGGGGTTTTGAATATTTCTATGGATTCATGAACGGAGAGACCCACCAGTATTATCCGGTACTCTACCGCAATACCACACCGGTCCCCCAACCGAAGACACCGGAACAAGGCTACCACGTCACCGAAGACCTGGTAGACGACGCCATCGGGTGGATGAACCAGGTGAACGCCACGAATCCCGAAAAACCATGGTTTATGTACTTCTCCACCGGAGCCATCCATGCTCCACATCATACGCCCAAGGCCTACCGTGACAAATACAAAGGCCGGTTTGACGGGGGTTGGGATCAGTACCGCGAGGAGACGTTTGTTCGTCAGAAAGAACTGGGCGTCATTCCGACAAACACCAAATTGACGCCCAGACCGAAGGAACTGCCGGCCTGGGATGACCAGCCGGAAAATGCCAGGCGCGTGTATCGTCGCCTGATGGAAAACTACTCCGGTTTCCTCGAACATACTGACGTGGAAGTCGGCCGCCTGCTCGCTGCCGTCGAAAAAGCCGGCGAGTTGGACAACACCCTGATTTTCTATATCGTCGGTGACAACGGCGCCTCCGGCGAAGGAGGGCTTGAAGGCACGGTCAATGAAGTGGCAAGCCTGAACGGCGTCCAATTGGGTCTGGCCGGTCTCGAAGCGAAGTTCGACGAAATCGGCGGGCCGGAAACCGAGCCCCATGTGCCCGCAGCCTGGGCCTGGGCCGCCGACACGCCTTTCCAATGGACCAAGCAGGTCGCCTCGCACTTCGGCGGGACGCGCAACGGCCTGGTTGTGCACTGGCCGAATGGCATTGCCGCAAAGGGCGAGTTGCGCTCCCAGTTCCATCACATTATTGATGTGGCTCCGACTGTGCTCGATGCCGCGCACATCACGCAACCACATGTCGTGAACGGCGTGAAGCAGGAGCCGATTCAAGGTGTCAGCATGCGCTACTCATTCGACGATAGCGAGGCCAAGTCCCGCCGCACCACGCAATATTTTGAGATGTTCGGAAACCGCGGCATCTACAAAGACGGCTGGATAGCCACGACGCGGCACGGTCGCCTCCCATGGCAGACAGGAGGCGTAGGCCTCGGTTCCTTCGACAGCGACCCCTGGGAATTGTACAACGTGGATGAAGATTTTTCCCAGGCTGACAATCTGGCGGCCAAGTATCCAGACAGGGTGAAGGAGTTGCAGGCCGCTTTCCTCGTCGAGGCAAAGAAATACAATGTCCTGCCGCTCGATGACCGCTTGGCCGAACGTTTCGATGCGTCGCTTCGGCCCAATCCGTTAGCCGGTCTGAAGAAATTCAGCTACGGCCCGGGTGTCACCGGCATCAGCGAGTCCGCCGTACTCAACACCCACGCAGTTCCGTTTAGCATCACCGTCGAGGTGGAAGTCGACGAAGGTGGCGGCGCCGGCGTGCTCGCTGCTATCGGCGGCGTCACATCAGGCTGGTCGCTTTATGTGCAGGACGGTAAGCCGACATTTTACTACAACTTTTTCGAGGTGGACCATGCGCGCGTTCAGTCGTCCGAGTCGCTGCCGAAGGGCAAGTCCAGCGTGCGTGTTGAGTTCACGCCTGTGGGGCCTGGTCCAGGCAAACCAGCCGATATCACGCTAAGCGTCAACGGCAAGGAAACCGGGAGCGGGCGCATCGGAAAAACAGTGCCGTTCCGCTACAGCGTGGAGCCGTTCGACATTGGACGCGATACCGTGTCTGCCGTGTCGAAGGACTACCAAGTGCCGTTTGCCTTCAATGGCCGCATAGAGCATGTAACGATTGAAACCAAATAGCCCCTCGTGAACGTCGGCTGAGTCCGTCGTGTAAAGACTAATGCAGCGATGTATCTTTAAATTAGGAGAGGAAGAACATATGCAACGAGACCCAATGCTTTTTATCAATACCGCCATACGGACGGGGATGCTTTTGGCCATGGCGGCTGTAAGTGCTCCTGCCTGGGCCGCAGATAAGCTGGACCGCACAGTACTCCCGATTCACGAGCCGGAATACCCTCCCGTCACTGAGTTGGATGTCCGCAATGCCACCCCACCTCCGCGCTTTCAAGTGAAAGCGCCCGAAGACGCTCCAAACGTGCTTATCGTGCTCATCGACGATCTGGGATTCGGCCAGTCCAGCGCTTTCGGGGGGCCCATTTCAATGCCGACTGCGGACCGTTTAGCCAATAATGGGCTCCGGTATAATCATTTCCATACCACGGCCCTCTGCTCCCCGACCCGTGCCGCGCTTCTGACGGGCCGGAATCACCACACGACCAACACGGGCTCGATCATGGAAACCGCGACGGCCTTTCCGGGCAATACCGGCCGACGTCCCGAGAGCGTGGCTCCATTGGCCATGATGCTTCGAAACAACGGTTACTCCACCGCGCAATTCGGAAAGAATCACGAGACCGCCGCCTGGGAAGTCAGTCCATCCGGGCCAACCGACCGCTGGCCGACCCGGAATGGGTTCGATAAGTTCTACGGGTTCATGGGGGGAGAGACAAACCAGTGGTCACCGGCTGTCTATGATGGGATGACCAAGGTCGAAGTGCCGAAGGATCCGAACTACCATTTCATGACCGACATGACCGACCAGGCCATCAGGTGGATGCGATTTCAAAAATCGCTGACCCCTGACAAACCGTTTTTTATGTACTTTGCACCTGGAGCCACGCACGCCCCGCATCATGTGCCTCAGGAATGGATCGCCAAAAACAAAGGCAGGTTCGATCAGGGGTGGGATAAGGTGCGAGAGGAGACCCTGGCTCGTCAGATCAAACTGGGCGTCGTGCCTGAGGGCACGCAGCTCGCGCCTAAACCGGAAGCCATTAAGGATTGGGACAAGCTGACAGCGGATGAAATGAAGCTCTTTATTCGCCAAATGGAGGTCTTTGCCGGGTTTGCCGAGTATACGGATACCGAGATCGGCCGACTGGTTGACGCCATTACGGACATGGGACAGCTCGACAACACCCTCGTCTTCTATATCCTCGGCGACAACGGGGCAAGTGCGGAAGGCGGAATGAACGGCATGTTCAATGAGATGACCTACTTTAACGGGCTACAGGAGAAGGTAGAAGATATCCTGAAACATTATGATGATCTTGGAAGTCCGACCACCTACAACCATTACGCCGCCGGATGGGCGGTTGCGGGAGATACCCCGTTCACCTGGACCAAGCAGGTTGCCTCGAGCTACGGAGGCACGCGGAACGGAATGATCGTCCATTGGCCGAAGTCGGTGAAGGCAAAGGGCGAATTGCGCACGCAGTGGCATCATGTGATCGATATCGCCCCGACCGTCCTGGATGCCGCCCGGCTGCCGGAACCGAAAGCGGTGAACGGCATTCCTCAGACTCCCATCGAAGGCGTGAGCCTGCTTTACAGCTTTCATGACGCCAAGGCGCGAGACCGCCACCAGACTCAATACTTCGAAATGTTCGGCAATCGTGCAATCTATCATGACGGATGGTTGGCGGGGACGTTGCATCGGGCGCCATGGGAATCGAAACCCCGCCGGCCTCTTCAAGAGGATAAGTGGGAACTCTACGACACACGGACCGACTTCAGTTTGATCAATGACCTGGCTGACAAGCATACCGCCAAACTCAAAGAGTTGCAGGACCTGTTCTTAGAGGAAGCGGTGAAGTATCACGTCCTTCCGATTGATGATCGAACGATCGAGCGCGTCAATGCCGCCCTTGCCGGCAGACCGGATCTCATGGCCGGACGGACGTCACTCTCCGTGTACGAGGGGATGACGGGCATGTCGGAAAATGTCTTCATCAACACCAAAAACCGATCGCATTCCATCACGGCCGACGTGGAGATTCCCGAGGGAAGCGTCAATGGAGTGGTTCTTGCTCAGGCAGGCCGGTTCGGCGGCTGGAGCCTGTATTTGAGGGAGGGCAAACCGATCTATACCTACAACTTCCTTGGCTTAATGCGCTTTACCATTGCCGCGGATGATTCGCTGCCTGCTGGGAAGGCTTCCATCCGTTTCGAGTTCGCGTATGACGGCGGCGGTTTGGGCAAGGGAGGAACGGGAACGATCTTTGTCAATGAGAAGAAAGTTGCCCAAGGCCGGGTTGAACATACACAAGCCATGATCTTTTCGGCTGATGAAGGAGCCGATGTGGGTGAAGATGGGGAAACGCCTGTTGTTGAGGACTATGGGATTCCGGCGCCCTATCGGTTTTCTGGATCAATTCACAAAGTGACTATCGATTTAAAGGAAATGAAACAGGCCGACAAAGCCGCGGAGGAGAGAGGCCAGGCAACCGCCAGACATAAGTTAGCAATCGCCGACTGAGCCAACTCCGATGAACATGTTCATTGGGGTTCCATCGCTGACGAAGGATTTTTTTTCGATGCAAGATCATCCAGAGTAAAAAGGAACGTGCAATTGTAACATCGGCAACAGAAGGAAAATTGAAAACATGAAAGTCTTTCTCACCAGCCTTACATTGGCCGTCGGACTGGCATTCGGCGGACTGACAGCACAGGCAGAAGAAAAAAAGCCCAACATCCTGGTCATCTGGGGGGATGACATTGGCGGGTTCAACATCAGCGCCTATAACATGGGCATGATGGGCTACAAGACCCCGAACATCGACCAAATCGCAAAGGAAGGCGCACTGTTTACGGATTGGTATGGCCAACAAAGCTGCACAGCCGGACGGGCGGCCTTCATTACCGGGCAGTCGCCCATGCGCACCGGCCTCACGAAGGTCGGCCTGCCTGGCGCTCCCGAGGGGATGAAAAAGGAAGACCCGACGATCGCCACGTTGCTCAAGGCCCAGGGCTATATGACCGGCCAGTTCGGCAAGAACCATCTCGGCGACCGCGATGACATGCTGCCGACGAACCACGGCTTCGACGAGTTTTTCGGTAACCTGTATCATCTGAATGCGGAGGAAGAGCCGGAGCATCCCGACTATCCGAAAAATCCGGAATTCAAGAAGCGGTTCGGTCCACGCGGGGTCATTCACAGCTATGCCGATGGGCGCATCACGGATACCGGCCCCCTGACCAAGAAGCGCATGGAGACGATCGACGAAGAGGTGAACGTTAAGGCACTGGACTTCATGGAGCGCGCCAAGAAAGCGGACAAGCCGTTCTTCCTTTGGTGGAACTCCACCCGCATGCACATCTTCACGCACTTGAAGAAGGAGTCTGCTGGAAAGACCGGCCTGGGAACTTATGCCGACGGCATGGTCGAGCATGACGGCCACGTGGGCGAGGTGCTTGCCAAGCTCAGGGAACTGGGCCTCGAAGAGAACACCATTGTTATGTATTCCACCGATAATGGTTCGGAATCCTTCTCCTGGCCGGACGGTGGAACGACGATGTTCCGCGGGGAGAAGAACACGCAATGGGAGGGTGGCTACCGCGTGCCGACCGCAATCAAGTGGCCGGGTGTCATCAAACCCGGCACGGTCATCAATGCCATCGCTGCGCATGAAGATATGCTCCCGACATTGCTCGCCGCTGCAGGCGACACCACGGTCAAGGAAGATCTACTGAAGGGCAGAAAAGTCGACGGTATGACCTACAAGGTGCACCTCGACGGCTACAACCTCCTGTCCGCACTTAAGGGCGAGGGCCAGTGGCCCCGCAAGGAATTCATCTACTGGACCGACGACGGCAACGTCGCTGCGCTGCGTTATGGGAACTGGAAAGCGACCTTCCTGCGGCAGGACGCTGACGGACTACGTGTCTGGCAGGAGCCCTTCGTAAAGCTGCGCGCCCCGATGCTCACCAATCTGCGCATGGATCCTTTCGAGCATGCCCATGAAATCGGCATGGACTACGATCGCTGGTTTGCCGAGCACATGTTCATGTTCGCACCGGCAGCGGGTTACGTCGGGAAGTGGCTCCAGAGTTTCCGCGAATTTCCACCACGCCAGAAGCCCGGCAGCTTCAATCTTGACCACGTGATGGAAGCCGTGACGGGGGGCTCTCATCAGTGATGCCGAGCCGACTGAGATGTTGTAGTCCAGGGTTCAGTCCGCATCCGCCTCTCCGGTGGATGCGGGCGAACCCATTGTACACTCATTGGAAACACTTCCGGTGCAACTCAGATCTCTGTTTATCATGACAGCTATCCTTGAGGCAGGGACTGGTTTGGCGCTGGTCCTCGCCGCATCGACACCGGCTGCGATTCTGGTTGGTGCTCCGCTCGATACTTATGGCGGTCTCATCGTGGCTCGCATTGCAGGAGCCGCGATCTTTTCCCTTGGTGTCGCCTGCTGGTTTGCGCGCGATGACGGACAGAGCGACGCGGCAATAGGGTTGGTGTCGGCGATGTTGGTCTACAACATCGCCGTCGTTGCAGTCCTTGTGTATGCGGGCATGGGCTTGGGGCTTTCTAAAAGTGGTCTTTGGCCTGCAGGTCTGCTTCACACTGTGCTGGCCATATGGTGCATCGTGTGCCTTCAATCACGCCCATGAACCTGATCAATAGAACACGTCCAAACACCATTTCAATCACGGAAAGGAACCCCGGATGAAAACCAACCATACCCATACTTTCGTTGCCGCCGCGTTCTTTTGCATCGCGATGATTTCCCCAACCCTGCTCTATGCCGCAGAGGATCTCCCATCCTGGAACGACGGCATGAACAAACAGGCGGTCGTGGATTTCGTCAAACGTGTCACCACGCCAGGTCCCGACTTTGTCCCTGAAGCTGCTCGCATTGCGGTATTTGACAACGATGGCACTCTTTGGGCGGAACAGCCCATGTACTTCCAATTACTCTTTGCACTTGACCGCGTCAAAGCACTCGCGCCACAACATCCCGAATGGAAAACCACGGAGCCGTTCGCCTCTCTGCTCAAAGGGGATGTAAAGGGCGCTCTGGCTGGCGGTGAACACGCAATCCTCAAAATCGTCATGGCCACCCACGCGGGGATGACGACGAATGAGTTCGAGGCAACCGTGAAAGACTGGATTTCGACCGCGAAGCACCCGCAGACTGGACGTTTGATCAGTGAAATGGTGTATCAGCCCATGTTGGAGTTGCTGGCGTATCTTCGGACGAATGGTTTCAAGACGTTCATTGTTTCGGGCGGCGGAATTGAATTCATGCGGCCGTGGACGGAGCAGGTGTATGGAATCCCACCCGAACAGGTCGTCGGCAGCAGCGGCAAGCTGAAGTATGCGGTACGTGACGGGCATCCGATGCTCGTCAAACTTCCTGAAATCGATTTCATTGACGACAAGGACGGTAAACCTGTCGGCATTCAAACACACATCGGACGGAAACCCATTCTTGCCTTCGGCAACTCGGACGGCGATCTTCAAATGCTCCAGTGGACGGCGAGCGGGAGCGGAGCGCGCTTCATGGCTCTCATCCACCACACCGACCCTGAACGTGAATGGGCCTATGACCGCAAGTCATCCATCGGCCATCTTGATAAGGCACTTGACGAAGCAAAAAGCAAAAGGTGGACGGTGGTGGACATGAAACAGGATTGGAAGACCGTCTATCCGCTTCACATGCATAACCCCGATGGGTCGACGTCCGAATCCTCGGGTAGATGAATTTCCTATTGTCGATACACCGGAGGGAGGATCCAATCGTTTACGGTGATCAGGCAGTCGGGTCAGGCAGCTCCTCTCGTTCACGGGAAAACTGTCGTTCATTGAGGTCTCAAGCCACTCACATGAAAAGACCTGAAAAGTTTCGGGAAAATCGGGTGACCATCTCTTTCTTTTTCCTGATGAGGGGACCTTGTGTCTATTTGCTAGGAGGGTTGGTGTTGATAGGTGGTCCGTCCGGAATATCCAGAGCTGAAGACATCCCGGCTTCCGCGAAAAACCCTGCACATCAGGCCCATTGGGATTACCTGGGCATCGATGGTCCAGAGCATTGGGGGATATAGGATACCTGTATGCGAAATAGGTCGTGAACAATCCCCTATCCAGGTCTAAACTTCTCAGGGGCCCGAAGTTCCGTCATCCTTGTTGTTCCATTATCAGTCATCGCCTGTCCATGTGGTCAACAACCGCCATACCGTCCAGGTGAACTATATGCCAGGCAGTATGTTTCTGTTCAATGGTCAAAAGTATGAGCTACGGCAGTTTCATTTCCATGAGCCAAGCGAACAGCACATTGATGGGAAAAGCGATCACAAACCCAAACACTCTAAGCCTGGACACTTCACCTGAGAAAGGAATTGACCATTTCGGTAAAGGGGGATTGAACGCGGTCCAGGCCTTTTTGGTCTTATGTTTCCTGTCGACCCCCTGACCAGCCTTTATCGCGGCATGCCTTCAGGCTTGAACTTCTCACGCTATTCCCTCTTAATGTGTTTCTCTTGATCCTCCTCTTTGCCTGCACCGATGGTTTTGGGGAATATCCGTACAATCGGGGGACGATCGGAGTGGCACTCGTCGTCTTCTTTGAGGTAATATTTTCCAAGTTGCGTTAGAATTTTTCATCGGTTCCGTCAGCCGGGCAGCCCCTTCAACGTCATACAATACGTCACTCACACTCTTGGATGCTCAAGATCAAAAAGGTCTGAGAGTCTACTCATTTTCATGGACACCACACGCATATGAGGAATTGGAGCAGAGGGATTTTTTTAGGCCATCTCACCTCACTGGAACGGCTCAATGCCCTCACTGACGGTGTGTACGCAATTGTGATCACGCTTCTGGTGCTGGATCTGAAGGTGCCGGAAACTCCTGGACTGACCACAGGACAGCTTCTTTCCGATCTGCAGGAGCAGATCCCAAACTTTGCTGCCTGGATACTCAGTTTTTATATGGCGGCGTTTCTGTGGATGCGGAATTTTTGGATTCTCAAGCACATTGGGAAATGCGATGAAAAGACATTCTGGTTAAACTTTGTTCATCTGATGTTTGTATCCCTCATCCCGTACGCGGCCTCGTTGCTCGGACATTACGAAGAAGATGCCGTTGCGGTCATCATTTTCTCCTCAACTCTTGGTCTGGCCAGTTTTTCCTTACTTATCCTCCACCAGTATGTGGCCGCCAAACGCGATTGGCATCTGGAGGGTGCTCCCAAGCTCTGGACGAACCCGAACTTGTGGGCCATGTACCCCGCACCACTTTTCGCGATAGGTTCTATCCTCATCTCTTTCAACAGCGTCAATGGAGCGATTGCCTTCTGGTTCCTCGCCCCGCTCTGGACACGTCTTTTCTCACAGAAGTAATCGGACTTAGAACAAGAACACGCATCCGGTCAGAGAAAAAGATGATGAATTCCAATCAACAGGGACAGCTATCACTGAGCCGATTCTGGGTCATATTAACCATATGGTGGGGGGTCGGCCTTTTTGCCTGTGCCTCCCAGGACCTGGTATTGACAGGGTCGTGGGTGAGTGCAGAAATGACACATCCGTCGCCCTTCTTTACTGAGACTCTGGGCGACGACCGGCACAAACCTATCACCCTTATCTTTGACCAGGCCGGTGGGTTTGTGTGGCTTGCCCCTCAAGAGGTTTGCCACTTCGGAACCTATCGTGTCCAAGACCACACCCTCCTTTTGACTGAGCCGGAAGGTGAAACAGTCATCCTCCGGTATGCCTTCATTGGTCATCAACTCCAACTGAAAAGCTCAGATGGTTTTATGTTCGATTTTCGAAAGGTCCCGCACCAAGCCGATGCGGATGCCAAGCCCTGCAAACGATAGAAAGGAGATACCAGTGGGAGCCGAAGAGGAAGAGTTGAAAATCAAAATTCGTCAACTGGTCAATGAACGGTTTGACGGTGACTTTCGTAAAGGCTTCGACCACTACGATGAAATCGATGGAGAGGATTTCAAGATCGGCTCATCCGCCTTGGAGCAACTCTTAGCCGATGCCAAGGTCGGAAACTTCCTGACCCGAAAACTATGGATGGAAGGCGTCCTGAAGGTACTCGACAAGGACAAGGACGGTGCCATTTCCTGGGATGAGTTTGAATCGATTCTTGATGACAGCCCGCAAACCAAGGCCAGTGAGGCCACGGAACCGGGAGATGAGCGATCCCCTGACAAATAGGGTTGACCATTGGGAATGAAAAGGCCTCCCAACCACTCTTTCAAGAATGTCACGCCAATGGAAAGGGGCCTTTAATGAAACCAGCCCCGTACATAAAAAAATATTCCCAATCCCCCACCCAGCAAAACCATGAAACCGAGAATGATAAAGTAGCCGTAGTGCATCTGAAGTTCGGGCATATTTGTGAAGTTCATGCCGTAAATACCGGCAATAAGGGTGAGTGGCATAAAAATGGCCGAAATGACTGTCAGGACTTGAAGACGATTGTTGGTGCTATTCTGCAGCGACAAATTGTAGTATTGAGATAAACCCTGTAGCCTTCCCTCCAGACGTTCCAACCAACGCTGCATTTGCATTAATTCGTTCATGGCCTCTTTAAAATACAATCGCACGTCATGCAATTCCAATAGAGGGGATTTCAACGTGAGTAAGCCTCCCAAGAAAATGAGACGATCTTCAGTCGTTGATTGGAGACGGCTAACCTGATTGGTCAGATTCTGAATATCATTGAGTACTTCGGTGTTAAGACACTGATCAAAGTTATTTGACAATTCCCCGATCAATTGTCGAGTTTGCTGATACAATTCGATATCACGATTAATGACCAATAACAGGATATGGAGAAGAAGGTCCGTGATGGCAGTGGTTCCGATCCCTCCGAACCGGTCGATCCTCGCGAAAATTTGTTCCAGGGACAAGGGCATTCCATTGTGGAGAATAATGAGGGTTTCTCGCACACAGATCATCGAAATATAGAGATCCTTAAAGTCATGAATGGCCGGGCGTGGGTATCGAAGAAACAAGGCGTTCAAGAATGTTTCAACACAGACACCGTCGGCTTGGGATTCGATCTTGTCCAGCAGAGCGCCTTCCAGATTCAGGGGGGAAAGGAGTTCACGCAGATCTTTGGTAACATCTGGGTAATCCACATCCAATAAACGGACGATTCCATCCTCAAGCCATGATGCCGTAGGTCTTTCCTCGGTGAGTTGAAGCAAACCCTTTTCTTGGAGTCGGAAGCAATGGATTTTCATGAGGAGCACCTTCCGATGCTGATGAATCTTATCAAAGACCTTGGAAGTCCAAGATCACGGTGAAGTTGATCCTGTTTAAAGCAGAACGCATAAAAATGGGGGATGTGTGTGTGACTAAACTGCCCATGACCTTAAGCAGGTTTCTCAGGGGAATTTCAAAAAGGTCCGGCAAGATTCTTCTTGAGGAAAACCAGAAAAGGCACCCGCCCCTTTTACCCGGCATAGAGGTGTCATCTGACTGAATCGGATCTAGCCCAAAAAGGCTAAAAGGACAAAGGGCGCGAGAATCAATCCCAATGCCCACTTCAGACAAAGGTTTTCCTCTTCGAGTTCAACAAGGCGTTCAGATAAATGACCGGTCGCCGGATGCATCTCAATTCTTACTTGAGGTGCTGCTGCAGGAACCGCTTGGGAGCTCTTGAAATTCCCTTTTAGACCCTCATCCTTTGAAACCAGATGAAGGAATCTCACCTCTTTTTTGTCATGTTGCACGCGATCGGGCACAGAATGCTGACCGGCGGTTTTGCCTGCAATTCCTTGTTTTCGCGATTCCTGAAGCGCGAATTGGTCCGGACCTTCCTGTTGACCAGGTATCGCAGCTCCCAATGGATTCGGAATGATCTCATCCAGTGGATTTGTTCCAATTGTACGTCGTTTCGTCATACGCGACCTCTCCTAAAAAAAAAAGGGTACCTTGAATACTTCCCAATCAGTCACACCCGTTCCTGCCTGATTACCTCTTTTGCCAAAGCCCGATAGTCTTTTGCGCCATTCCCCTGTGGATCATACAATGTCACGGGTTTCCCGAATGATGGACATTCCGCCAACCGAATACTTTCTCTGACGACCACTTTAAACACTTGCTTTTTAAAACGCTCACGGAGTTGGGCCACCACTTCTAATGCATGCCGCGTGCGAGCATCGACCCGACAGGCTAGAATCCCGGAAATTGCTAAAGCCGAGTTTAACCTGACACGAATCGTCTCCACCGTTTGAAGCAGATGAGCCAATCCACGCAAGGCCATCACATGTGTCTCTACGGGAATGAGAATTTCTTTGGCGGCTACCAACGCATTGATGGTCACAATGCCAAGCGTGGGAGAACAATCAAGAAGAATATAATCCCAGTGATCAGACAGGTCAGCGAGATGACGATTGAGAATCATCTCTGCTCCGACTTCCCCGGCCAACGCCTTATCGACCCCCACCAGCCAGGATGAAGAAGGGATCATGTCAACCCGAGGCACACAGGTCGATTGAATGAGATCCTTGAGATTTTTGGATTCCGTAAAGGCCTCATAGAGCCCCTTTCCCTCTTCGGCAATCCCATACCAGTTGGAGGCTGAGGCCTGGGGATCGAGGTCCACCAGCAGAACTCGACGCTTGAGTTCGCCAAGCGTCGCGGCAAGATTCACGGCGGTTGTCGTCTTCCCGCTCCCGCCCTTTTGGTTGGTGATGGCAATGACGCGACCCATAGCTTGAGAAAGGAAATGCCCCTGTTATTGGATCAGGAAACGGTCAGTGGAACATAAAAAAGACATGGACGAGTTTCAGCAAAGCCGGCTAAAAAGTCAAGGAGAACTGAGATTGGTCACTCCATCCTACTCAGCTAATGGTTTGTCCGGCCGCACTTTCGAGGAGAAGGATATCACGTTGATACTGGTAGAGAGCATCAAGGTATGCCTCTTGAATATCGTTTCTCATCTGATGGGCATCAAGAAAGGACAGAATTTCGCTATTCCCGGCTTCGTAAGATTTCTTCACGGTATCGAACAGGGACTGAGCGGCATTCAACGCCCTGGCCCGGTAGGCTTCCACTAACCGACGACTTTGGACCAGATGACGATGTGCCAAGTCAACTTGAGCATGCGCCTCATTGAGCGTCTGCTGCAAATCGGCCTCGGCGATTTGAACGACGGTGGCAGCTTCCTGTATGCCGCCCTGATTCCGGTCGAACACGGGAAGGGGCATACCCACGTTGAAGGTCCATTGCTGTTGGTTGTCAGGTCCCCTGGATCCCTGGACCATGAACCCGAGGTCCACCGTCACATCCGGGTATTGAATGGCGAAAGCAAGCTTCAATTCGGCGCGACGCTTCGCGTACAAAAGACGCTTGGCCCGAACGTCCGGTCGTGTCTCTTCAACCCGTGTTTTCAATGCATTCATATCAGGGGCGATCGACTGGAACGTGAGGTCCGTTGTGAGGTCCAATTTAGTTTCGGGGGAGAGGGATAAGAGCAAGAGGAGGTCGGCGGTGTCGGAATCAATTCGCTGAACATCACGGATTAACTCATATTGTGCATCCACCATTTGAAGTTTGAGCCGGGTAAGGTCTTTGTAGTTGCCCATCCCTTGTAACTCATCCGTCATTTTTTCCACCACACGAGAGAGGAGATCACGAGTCTCTTGATCGAAAGCCAAATGACGACGTGCGACCTGAACACGGTAATACGCATCCTTCAGGGCGAAACTGAGCTGTCGAAGCGAGTCCTCAAATCCGGCTTCGGCTGATTGCATGCCGAACTCCGCACTTTCAATACGGAAACCGCGTTTGCCCGCCACGACAAACTGTTGGCTCAGGACGGAGCTAATCGCTCCACAATCAGAGAGTTCGCAATTTTGGGTGTAGGAACTCAGGGTATTGATAGAAAATTCCGGGTTCGGAAAGAGGCCGGCGGTAATTCGTTTGGCCTTGGCGGTATCAATGCCATATTTGGTTTGAAGAAGATCCAGATTTTGACGGAGAAACAAGACAATCGCATCATCCAGACTCAGACGCTGGACTGCGGGCTTCTGTTCTGCAGGCCTGTCTTCCTGTTTTCCCGCCATGACGCTGCCAACGCTTCCCAACCCCAGCCAGCCAAGAAAGCCCATGATGATGCATGCCTTCAGGAAGAACCGAATCACCGGCACTGGTTTTGCGGGGTCGCGAACGCGTGAAAAAGGACAAAAGGAAGATTGGGAACACATCATAGGCCGGGATCTTTAGCTGACTGGCTGAGCAGCCGCACTCTCGAGAAGCAGAATATCGCGTTGATATTCATAGAGTGCGTTGATGTATGCCTTATCAATATCAATTTTTGCCTGAAAGGCATCGAGCAAATGCAGAATCGTCGTCTTTCCCGAATGGAAGTCCTGCTCCACCCTATTGAACAAGGCTTCGCTGGCCTCGAAGGCACCCGCGCGGTAGGTCTCGACCAGCAGACGGCTTTGCCCTAAATGCCGATAGACCGTGTTTATTTGGTGATGAACTTCATTCACGGTCTTGCGCAGGTCGGCTTCTGCAATATGCACTGTGGCGGCTGCTTCCTTGATGCCTCCCTGATTTCTGTCGAACACGGGAATAGGCATGCCCAAATTGATGGTCCATTGTTGCTGGTTGTCAGGTCCTTGAGGTCCCTGGACATTGTACCCGAGGTCCACCGTTACATCCGGGTACTGGTTGGCTATCGCCAGCTTCGATTCTGAACGGCGCTTGGCCAAGAGCAGACGCTTGGCGCGAAGATCCGGTCTGGCATCCTCGACGCGCTTCTTCAGAGCCACAATATCGGGGGCGATCGGCTCGAACGTCAGATCCGTCGTCAGTTCTAATTCCGTTTCCGGTGAGAGGGCCAAGAGCAGGAGGAGATCGGATCGGTCCGAATCAATCTGTTGAATATCCCGGATAATATTAGCATGTGTTTTAACCGCTCGAATTTGAAGGCGGATTAAATCCTCCGGATTTTGTGTCTTTGCCAATGTACCACCTAGTTTCTCGATAGCACCATTGATCCGGCTGGACCTCTGTTCATCATCCTCCAGAAGGCGATGCCCCACTTGAACCCGATAATAGGCATCCTTCACGGCAAAACTGAGTTGTCGAAGCGTATCTTCGAATCCGGCTTCGGCTGATTGCGTCCCGAACTCCGCACTTTCAACACGGAATCCGCGTTTACCCGCCACCAGAAACAGTTGACTGATCACGGGCATAATTCCTCCGCATTTACTCAGGTTACAATCCTGGGTGTACGCGCTGAGGGTATTGATGGAGAGTTCGGGATTCGGGAAGAGGCCGGCGGTAATTCGTTTGGCCTTGGCGGTATCAATGCCATATTTGGTTTGAAGAAGATCCAGATTTTGACGGAGAAACAAGGCAATCGCATCATCCAAACTCAGACGCAGCACCGTGGAATTCTGCTTCTTCAAGCTCTCCTCCCCTGTTGCAGCCACCGCTGGATTCAGACTCAAGACCCCCGCGATGATCATCACCATCGTGAGAAACCATGTCTCCCCGCACCATGTCCATCCCCGAGTATCTCTCACCGGATAGGGATAGGGTGTAGCCCAACCTCTGGTCATGCGTTTCCTCCCTCCTGACAACTCACCAAGCAAAAGATCCCTTCTCGTGCCTGCACCACGCTTCCCCCCTGCGCGTCGACGCGCGACAGGACATACATGCGAGGGCAGATTTCACGGGCAGGCTAACCCGGGCTGTCGTTCTGGTCCAACCCAATATCCCCATAGCTACATGGCGAAATACATGGCGCCAGCATAGCTCAAATATTCGGTCCGTTGCCACATGCCATAGACCCAAGAGGACTTTCTTTACTGCCAACATTTCTTTTGCGTCCGCTGTAATTATTGACAGAGACTCCCGGATTAACACGTTGGCCATTCAGAGGCTTGGTAGCGACGTACATTGAACGACATGAACCATACGTTCTCTGAATGTACTTATTTGGGATGTTTCCCTGAAATTGCTAAGGTAGTGGTCTTCCCCCGAATTTACGGACACATCTAAAAAGCCTCATACTAGGCAAGGAGGTGTGTCATGGAGCAACGGAGAAAGTACAGCCAAGAGTTTAAGCAGGAAGCCGTTCAACTGACCAAACAGGCCGGTGGGGCGATTACCCAAGTGGCGAAGGCTTTAGGCCTTAATGCGGCCATGTTGGGGCGGTGGTGTCGGGAGGCCGGACGGCGAGGGGCGAAAGCTTTTCCAGGCACTGGGATGCCTCACGATCAAGAGTTGGCTCGCCTCAAACGTGAATTGGCCCTGGTCACTCGCGAGCGGGATTTTTTAAAAGAGGCGGCAGCGTTCTTCGCCAAGACCTCCCGATAAGGGATGCCATGATTCAACGTTGTCGCACCATGTTTCCTCTGCGTCTGATGTGTCGTCTCCTCCACGTCTCCCCGAGTGGGTTTTATGCCCGGCAGCGCCGCTCTCCGAGTCCCTGGGCTCAAGACTGTCAGCGCCTGACGGCCGCCATTCGCATCATCCATGCAGACAGTGATGGGGTCTATGGGAGCCCGAAGATCTGGCAGGTGTTACGCAGGCAAGGCGAGGGCTGTGGGAAACATCGTGTTGCCCGTTTAATGCAACGGGAGCGGTTGCGAGGGATTCCTGCTCCCACGCGTTGGAAACGGCGGAGATCTGGAGACCGACCGGCTGGAATCACGAATCAGTTGGCCCGGGATTTTTCAGCCCCAGGTCCGAATGCCAAATGGGTGACGGATATCACCTATATTCCCACGCAAGAAGGCTGGCTGTACTTGGCGGTGGTGCTCGATTTGTTCTCTCGGCAAGTGATTGGGTGGTCGATGCAGCCACAACTGGGACGGGACCTGGTCCTCCAAGCCGTGCTGATGGCCGTGTGGCAGCGGACGAGTGCGGCCCCTGTCATCCTGCATTCCGACCGAGGCACCCAGTATACCTCACAGGAGTTTCAAGCCTTTCTCCAGGCTCATGGGATTGTCAGCAGTATGAGTGGCGTGGGAAGTTGTTATGACAATGCCGTGGCAGAGAGTTTCTTTGGCCTCCTCAAACGAGAGCGAGTCCATCGGCGGCAGTACCAAACCCGGGCAGAGGCCCGCGCCGATATTTTTGACTACATTGAGCGGTTTTACAATCATCAGCGGAGCCACTCCTTTACTCAGGGACTGGCCCCGAAGAATTTTAGGGAGCAACACGATCCACAGTCTTCTTTAACCCGTCCGTGAAACTGGGGGAAGACCAGTAGTGTTCTTCTTAACTGTACAACGTACTAATTTTCCTTACACATAAAGGAGAAATACTTTCATGAAGATGAATATTCATCGCACAACCCTGATGTTGGTCATCTTTCTTTTCCTTTTACAGGGATGCGCGGCCACGCAACAACGACGAGACGTAGTCAAAACCGGTTTTCTGAGTGCGAGTGAACAATCCATGCTCACAGAAGGGAAGGGTGACCATGAGGCCCTGCTTCGCTACATCAACCCAGATGCAGACTGGCGTTCCTACGACAGGATAATTCTTGATTCCGTGGAGGTCTGGAAAGACAAAGAAACGAAAGATGTCTCTCCCGAGAAACTTCAAATGCTGACCGATTTTGCCTATAGCCACCTCCATGAGGCCTTGACCAAAGACTATGCCATTGTGGGCCTACCCGGACCTGGCGTCATGCGTGCAACCTTTGCCATTACCGAAGCGGAGGCTTCAAGTCCGGGGGCGGATGTGGTGACGTCGATTATTCCTCAAACCAGAATCCTGACCGGCGTCAAAGGCCTGGTCGTGGGCGGCAAGCCGGGCTTTGTGGGAACGGCCGGTATGGAGGTCAAGATTACTGACGCCCAGACCGGAAAGATTCTCGCGATGGCCGTCGACCGGCGCGGGGGGACCAAAGATCTCAGCGGAATGACCAACGAATGGAATGATGTGGAGAAAACTTACATCTATTGGGCGGCCGCTTCTCGCTATCGGTTGTGCATGCTGCGCGGTGAATCGAATTGTGTAATACCTGAAGCATAGAAGATACCGGCATACCGACCGAGTCGAAGTTGGGCGGAACCTTGCGAAGAGTCGGAAAAACTAGCGTTGTTCGTCTTAGGTGCAGGGTGCCTTCAGGTCGATAAGGTGGTGCAACGCTCGGACTTTCCTACTTCATTGATCCCAGAGTAAGAAACACATGCAGTTGTCAGACACCGTCGGAAACAATTGAGATTTCACCAGCACTGACAGAACACCCTGGCTCATATCTCCGGAGATGGAGCTTGCCCTGTAGTCATTGGCAGGTATTCATCCTGTTGCCGTCATACCCGCGGTTTCAGGCGGGTACCCATCCAAAGGAAAGCCTAGATACCAAAGGTTGTCGGGAATGACGAAGAAGAGAGATCACGATTTACCCGAAAGAACAGTAAAAGGTCTTCCATTTTCGACACTCAACATGATCCCCTTTCATGAGATGCTGTCTGGGAGTTCATGCCTCAGATTTTCAGGCATAAAAATTCATGGAATTTTTTTTGTCCTGGAAACACTTGCTACTCCCCACGCACTTTTGTTATCTATTATCCCTTTTTTGTCATTGAAAATTTGAATTATTTATAGTCGCGGACGGACCTTTACTCCTACCGTTTTCTCCCCTTACACATAATCCGAATATCGTTTCCGCGTTGAATCATGAACATTATTTTTTATGTGGGTGGTTTCCTATGCGCGGTATTGATCATCCTTTGGGGCTGTTCCGTATTTACCAACGCTGTTGAGTGGCTGGGGAAACGGACCAGCACTTCAGAAGGTGCCGTGGGTAGCATTTATGCGGCGTTGGGTACGACTCTACCGGAAACGGCCATTCCTGTTAGTGCATTCTTTTTAACTGCGGGTGCTCCCAAAACAGATGTGGGAATGGGCGCGATTCTTGGTGCTCCCTTCACCCAGAGTACGCTGATTTTGCCAATCCTGGCGATCCTGCTTTTGGTGTTCTCTCGATACGGCAGACGTCCACCAACCTTTAAGCTGAATGTCCTAGCGGTACGAACCGATTTGCGTTGTTTCCTCCTGGCATTTAGTTTGGGAATTGGTTGCGCCTTTCTCACTTATCGCTGGCTGCACCTGGTTGGCGCAGTATTTTTAATTGGTCTGTATGTTTTCTATGTCGTAAAAAAGCTTTCCGGTCAGTCCGGTGGAGATTTCAATCCCGTTCCCCTGATTTTTGCACGAAAGACCACACTCCCTTCCTACGCGATCATTCTTTTGCAAGGAGTGGTTGGCGTCACAACCTTGATTTTAGGCTCTCAAATCTTCGTGTACGTGGCGGAGAATCTCGCATCGACCTTAGCGGTCTCACCACTTCTTCTCACCTTATTAATTGCCCCACTGGCCACGGAGTTGCCGGAATTAGCCAATAGTGTGCTCTGGCTCCAACACCGAAAAGATACCCTCGCGATTAGTATTATCACCGGGGCCATGGTGTTTCAGGGGACCATTCCTGTGGCCATAGGACTGGTGGGGACCGACTGGAACCTGGACTCTCAAGCTCTGACGCCAATGATCCTGGCGCTCTTGGCTATGGGCGTATGTTATGTCCATTTGAAATGGCTTGGACATTGGCGGCCATGGCTGTTGAGCGGAAGCGCCATACTCTATTTCGGATTTCTTTTCTCTTTGTGAGTTGGGGATCCATTACATTCCGCCCTCAAGGAGGTTTCAATTCTCGCGCGCGAAAATACTTTTATACAGACAGGTAATGAATAGTGTGGTAGGTATTTAGTACACTGCCGAAATTTCGGGTTCCCTTAACCACTTCAATAAGAGGGCAACGATGGGACTTAATTTACTCCTGGTCTTCATCCCCATTGCAATAGGACTGGACTGGTATGAAGCCAACCCCATTCTTGTCTTCATCGTCTCGGGCCTCGCCATTGTGCCCTTAGCCGGGTTGATGGGGCGCTCGACGGAAAACCTGTCGGTCTACATCGGGGCCACCCTGGGAGGATTACTGGCCGCCACAATGGGAAATGCCCCGGAATTGATTATTTCGATCTTTGCCTTGAAAGCGGGGCTGTACGATGTGGTCAAAGCCTCAATCACGGGATCCATTTTGGGAAACCTGTTGCTCGGCATGGGGCTTGCGATACTCCTCGGCGGTCTTCGCCATAAACAACAAAAATTCAATGCGACGGCGGCCGGGATGAGTTCGGGACTCTTAACCCTCGCAGGTGTCGGACTCATTGTCCCTGCTCTGTTT
Source organism: Nitrospira sp. MA-1 (assembly GCA_032139905.1). NCBI lineage: Bacteria > Pseudomonadati > Nitrospirota > Nitrospiria > Nitrospira sp. MA-1. The sequence continues at coordinate 293,210 of JAQJDB010000004.1, read as the reverse complement.
CATTTCACTTCCAAACAGGAAACAGAACTCAGTACCGAAATCGCCGTTGTGCTCTTCATCGCCTATCTCCTCAGCCTGGTGTTTACCCTGAAAACTCATCAGCATTTATTTCGCACGGAAGCCGAAGAACCGATCGAAGGGAGCGCACCACAAAAAGAGGAAGAAAAAGAAGAGGTATGGAGTAAAAACAAAGCCATTGGAATGTTGGCCGCCGTGACAGTGGGCATTGCCTTCATGAGCGAAATATTAACCGGAGCGATTGAACCCGCCGCCGCAGGCATCGGCCTCACTCCCATCTTTGCCGGTGTGATTTTTCTGGCCGTATTCGGGAATGCGGCAGAGCTGATGAACTCGGTGCGGTTCGCCAGGAATAATCAAATGGATCTGGTCATGGGCATTGCCGTCGGGGCGAGTATTCAGGTGGTGATGTTTGTGGCGCCGATGCTGGTATTCGTCAGTTACCTTCTCGGCCCCAAACCCTTGGATTTGCTTTTCGTGCCATTTGAAATTGCGGCCATTGTCATCGCGATTCTCGTCAACGGGAACCTCACCAAAGATGGAGAATCCCACTGGATGGAAGGCGTGATGTTATTGGGAGTCTATGTAATTTTGGGCATTGGATTTTTCTTTCTCCCGATGTAGCCAGGCAAATCCATGGCAAGCTTTAACACAGTCCTCTCCACACACTTTCCGAAGGCGATACCCCAAGAGGATTTTGTCAAACGCTCTTATGATCTCTTGCAGGCTGAAGGCTTCCGGGCTGAAAATACCATTGCCTTCGTCAGCCTGTGCCGGGATGAACTGACATTGCCCTTCGTCGAGGACGTGAAAAAAACCTGGGGAGAAGCCTTTATTTTTTCCAGTCTGGGCGGCATGCTCTTTCTGGGAAAGACCGGATTTTTAGCCGCGCAACACCATGCGCCGAATGAAGATGGGCGTGAACGCTATGTGTATTTTGCCCTGCCGCACATCGGCGTGGATACACAAGGCGAAATTGGTCGCCATGATCGTCCCGGGCGTTTGCAACCGTCCCATGCCTGCGGGGCATTGCACGGATTCCAAGCTGAACTGGCCAATCGGTGCGTCTCTTTGGGAATCGATCTTGATGACATCGAACAAAGCCTGCTGAAGCAACATCTCTTTCGCAAACTCACCTACGGTGACATTCCGGACCTCCTGAGTCTGACGAAAACCGCGTATGCTGTCATTCTTGAGGAACTTGAAAGAATGATCCAATTAACCGTTGATCCCGTGCAGAATGACTATGCAGTTCTCACGGGCATCCAAATTCATGGGCCCCAGGGCATGGAGTATATCTGGCCTGGAGAGACCTACTGGGTTCGCGACGGAAATCGACATACCATTGTTTTGGAGTAGAGTGAATGCGCCCGGCAAAAACCTAAGTGTTAATACTTTAGTGACGAATTTGGAATATGGAATGTGTAATTCCCTGAAAACCTCACCTATTTCATGAAAAATCCCTTGCAAAAAATTTGATTTTAATTTAGAAGTAATCGCTGCGTGGAAAAGGTGTGAATAACCATTTCTTGAAGGAGGGTTTGACAAATGGAAGCTGTAATTGGCGGTGCGGTTGTTGGAGCAGTGGTAGGAGTAGCAGCCCCGTCCCTTCTGTCCGGTTTCGGTGGAGTATTTCGTCCTTTAATTAAGGAAGTTTTAAAGGGAGGCATTGTGGCCTATGCCGCCGTTTCGGAAATGGTTGCTGAGACCGGGGAACAATTCAATGACATTGTCGCTGAAGCAAAAGCAGAAATTGCTAAACCAGCAAAAGCCAAATCCTCAAAATGAAGCAGAAATAGGTTAGACCATGTCTCAGCCAGATAAAGAAGATTCTGCCTCAACGGACAACCCGCAATCCGAGGACGGTTCCACCGGAATTTCCGGTGCATTTCGCCCATTAGTCAAAGAGCTTGTCAAAGCCGGCCTTGTGGCTTTCGACACAGTCTCCGAGAAGACTTCAATGGTGACGAAACAATTCAATGAACTTTTGGAAGAGGCACGCTCGGAAACTCTCAAAACACCCTCCCCTGACAGTACCCAGGGAGGAACGAATAAAAAAGCCAGGGGAAGTAAAACCGGGAAAGCGAAGTATGGCCCGGGGAAAAGCTGATGCCAACCGACAAAAGGGACAAAAGGCCAAGGATGAAAAGAGATGAATCAGGAGAGTGATGCTCAGATTGTTCATGCCCTGCCCGGTCGGGTGCGTCTTAAGCTTCACCGGCTGAAAAACAACATTGCGAATGCTGCTGAAATTCAACGCGACCTTCTTGAAATGTCGGGAATGAAACATGTGGCGGCGAATACCCAAACAAGCAGCCTCCTCATTGAATACGGCCAAAATATTGTAGAAGTCCTAGGCCTCCATTCTTCTGTTGCGTCCTTCTTAGGCTTACCTCTCTCCAATGTAAAAACACCGTCAGGAAAAGTTCCCGCTCAGAAAAGCACACGACATCCTCAAAAACAGCGCGAACAGACAAGGCAAAAGCATCCAAAAAGGCTTTACCAAAGAAGCCTTTAAAGAAAACACGAGGCAAATCCTAGATCTAACAATAGTGGGTATACCAACCCGGTTGATTCATCCCACGAGATGAAAAGCGACTGAAAAATTGCGTCCGGATTTCAATTGGTTTCCCTTTTATTTCTCATCTCTTCTGCAAAGGATTTATCATAATGAGCACCCCCTCGGCTTCCATCGTCCATGCTCTCCCCGGCCGTCTTCGATTAAAATTGTCGGGATTTGAACAACACATTGACTCCGGAGAGGGGATCGATCTCAAACTGTCCAGACTGGACGGGGTGGATGAAGTTTCGAAAAATCCAGCGACAGGGCACCTCATTCTTCACTATGACCAATGTCAGGCTACCAATCCGAAGTTCTTTCGCATGATCGCGAAAACCCTTGGAGTTTCACCCAAGGATATTTGCATCGACAATTTCAACACAGCATTAGGGGAAGCAGAGCATGACGAGAGGAACGGGAATGGCGTGGAGCCAGCTTCCAACAGAAAACCTGTGACATTACCTGCCACAATGCCCAACATCCTGGCCTCCATTGAGGTCGTCCACTCACTTCCAGAGCGAGTGCGTCTTCGTGTCCCTGCCTTGCAGATTCGTGCCCAGCTTGCCGATGCCCTCCCTATCTTTTTACAGGACCAGGAAGGCATTCAGGAAGTCAGTGTTAACTCCAGCTGCTCGAGCGTCACGGTGACCTTTGACTCGATCACGTGGAATGGAGAAAAGTTATGTCACTTTCTCCGGGGCTTTCGGCATGAAGAGATTGAGGCTTACCAGCCCAAACAGGTCATGCAAGAACAGGAAGAGAATGCCGTCGATGAGGAATCTGGCCCGGAACTGTGGTATTCAAGCACCGGAATTGCCATCGCTCTGTTCGTTGAACCCCTAGCTGCTATCGCTGTTCCCGCCTTCCTCCTGGCTGCCGCACTGCCGATGCTCAAACGGGCCTACCATTCCGTCGCGGTTGAGGGGAAACTCAATGTGGATGTTCTCGATGCCTCTGCGACCGCTCTGATGTCGATACAAGGCGCCTTTCCCATGGCGACCGGTATGGTCTTTTTAATCAATGTGGCGGACTATATTCGTGACCTGACGGTGTTACAGTCCAAAAAGGCGATCGAAGAAGTTCTGGCCTACCAGAAGACCCGGGCTTGGGTCATTCGGGACGGTCAAACAATTCAGATTCCTGTCAGCGAGATTCAACGCGGAGAAACCGTGGTGGTCTTTCCCGGGGAACGGATTTCCATAGACGGGACTGTCCAATCGGGTAAAGCCCTGGTGGATCAGGCGACCTTAACCGGCGAATCCATGCCGGTCGAAAAAAATACCGGCGATCCGGTCTATGCCGCTACAGTCCTCCGTGAAGGGGAACTGTACATTCAGGCTGAGCAAATCGGCGATGAAACAGAGGCCGCTCGAATTGTGCGGTTGGTGGAGGGCGCTCCCGCCAGAGAGACCAAAATTCAAAACTACGCCGTGAAATGGGCCAATGACCTGGTCCCCTATAGTTTTGGCCTCGGCGCGGTCGGCGCCGTGATTGGCGGCGGTATTCCCGGCGCAGCCGCGGTGTTGATTGTGGACTATGGAACGGGAATCAGAATCGCGGCTCCCACGACAGTCCTGTGTTCCATGACCAAGGCGATCCGCCATGGCATTTTGATTAAAGGCGGGCGCCATATGGAAAATCTGGCTGAGGTGGATGCCGTGGTCTTTGATAAAACGGGCACCCTAACCATGGGACACCCCGACGTGGTGGACATTTGCCCACTTGGCTCATTCTCAGCAGATGAAGTCCTGAGCCTGGCAGCGGCTGCGGAGAATCGACTGACACATCCTGTGGCCCAAGCGATTGTCCGGGCAGCGCAGGAACGTGGGCTGATCATCTCGGAGCGAACCACCTCCGACTACACCCTGGGGCTGGGTGTTGAATCAATAGTGGACGGTCGAATCGTGCTGGTTGGGAATCACCGGTATATGACCGGACAACGCATCTCTCTTTCGAAAAAAATCAAAAAGCAAATCAGCGAATTAGAAGACCGTGCCGTTTCTCCCCTCTGTGTAGCCGTGGACGGGAAACTCGCAGGCTTGTTGTCCTACACCGACCCTATCAGGCCGGAGGCGGCTGACGTGATTCACGCTCTCAAGGAACGCGGAATTAAAGAAATCGTCATGCTCACAGGGGACCATGAAAAAGTCGCGAAACGGGTGGCCCTGGATTTAGGGATTGACCGCTATATTGCCGAAGTCTTCCCCGGCCATAAAGCGGATGTGGTGAAGGACCTTCAGCGACAGGGATACAAGGTGGCAGTCGTAGGAGATGGAATTAACGACTCACCGGCCCTTGCCTTTGCCGATGTCGGAATTGCCGTGGAGGGGGGAACCCAGGTGGCTCAGGATACGGCCCATGTGACCTTGTTACATGGAGGCCTGTGGAAAATTCCCGCAGCCATTGATATTAGCCGCGAAGCCATCAGCTTGATCCATCAGAACTGGAAAATAATTTCTATCCCGAATACCTTTGCGCTGGGATTGGCCTGTATTGGAATTCTCGGACCCATCGGTGCCACGCTACTCAGTAATGGTTCAGCCATCATTGCCACCTTGAATGGCCTTCGACCCATTATGGGGAAGCCTGCCGAACCGCCACGGACCATACGGGTTCTGGAATCACAGGTTATAAAAAGCGATAGTTGGGAAAATGAGACAGCAGAAGAACGTCAGCAGGTTTCCGAGAAAGAACTCATAGAGCTTTCCGCGTAAGGCAAGGGATTCAGACCTGAGGAATGTACCCGGTTTTTGTCAGCTTGGCCGGGTTCAGCCTTCAGGATACAACGCAAATTTATTCAAGAAGGGAGTAAGAATTCATGTTACCAATCATTGGTGGTATAGTCGTTGGTGCGATTGCAGCGGTAGCAGCCCCATCACTTATTTCGACAGTTACTTCGGGGGTGCGGTCCATGGCCAAGGAAGCCATGAAAGGGGGAATTGCAGCCTATTCAGCGGCATCAGAATATGTTTCTGAGTCAGGGGAACAATTTCAAGATCTGGTCGCTGAGGCCAAATCTGAAGTCAATCAGGAAAAGAAAACAAAAGGCAAAGGGTAGCGTGTTCCAAGCTGGAATAATAAAGGACACCAAAAAAAATTCAAAAACGAGGAGGGTTCAATGGAGACAGGTGTTGCAGGTTTGGTTTGGGGTGCAATCGGATTCGCGGCTACGGCTGCGGTGGGGTATTTTTCTCCCTATATCATTTCTGGTCTTCAGCAAAGCGTTCGCCCTGTCATAAAAGGAATCGTCATGGGAGGGTTGATTGTGGAAGCCACCTATTCCGACCTAGTCAGTGAGGTTCAGGCGGAATTGACACATTCATCGTCATCATAATTTTATGGCATCCCTATAGGTCGATGTCCCAGATTTCTCGGCCTGGAATTCTTCACATGATTTTACAACCTGCCATGGTTCCGTTAGAATTCCTTGGTGAATTGAGGGTGAAATTTTTTTATCTAAAAGGAAATTGATATGCCAAAAAGGGCAACTAGCAGAACAGAGACTGAATCATTGAGTGACGCAATCGCCGGAAGTGGCAAGGAGGCACTAGGAGGCCTCGAGGGAGCCATTACCTCGCTCACAGGTGGGATTTGGGAAATATTTCACGAACATCCCAATGTCGGTGGGACCTTAACCGGAGGGGTGGGACTGGCTGCGGCAATGACCTTTGGGGTCGGAGAGATAGCAGGAGCTATGATTGCCGGCTATCTCGGTTACCGAATATTCGCCTATGGGGAATCGTTCACCGAGGCTATTGAGAAGACCATCCAGTTCAGGGAAGGCAAGCTCACAAAAAAGGACCTATAATAATCAATTCGTTTTGAATACCAAGGACTGTTGACTATGGCAGTCTGGCTTTATACCTTCACAATAGTCTAATTTGGGTTGTTCAACCCCAAATTTGCCCTACCTTCGATCATCATACCAAATTCCGAAAGGACCTTAGTCCTTTTCACAACATAAAATTTTTTGGTGAAAGATACTTTGCTGATCCATAGTCTTCTTCATTTTTTCACTTTTCCATGAGGTCATTGGATATAAATTGGCAATACCCCTCTCAAGAAGGACAATGGTAAATAACATCACGCCCATTCTCTGTGGGGTATTCAGAAATAATCAAAGGAGCACCCGGTGTGGGTTCGCTAATAAATGGAAAAGCCTGGTATTCTTGAGAAGAGAGAATTGCCTCAAGCACTGTATGAAGTGAAGAGGAATGCGTGTCGGAACGACAATCACCCCCAAAAAGGAGGAGTCAACGTGAAAAAGACATTTTATAATTTTATGGGTTGGCTTTCGTTGGTCGTGGGTGCGGTCCTGTTTATCATTCCAGGATTGCCGGGAGCGCCGGTTTTGCTTCTTTCCAAATACTTCTTTTCCATCTAATGTGGAAGAGGTCATGCTGTTGCCCCTAAAAGGCAATGGACGGTTCAACCATGCGAATTCAAAGGAGGTGATGCCATGTCCTTTCTGTCTGAAATTCTCGCGTCATTCCTGGGAGTGCTGGCGGCTTTTACGGTCTTAGGTGCCTTAGCGGTTTAGACCTTTGGGGTCAACACTCAAGAATCCCAAAAACCCAGAGCCCCATGCCAAAGGCATGGGGCTCTTTTTATTCAGATTGCAAGAACCTGTTACGAATACAACCGGAGAGAAAAGAGAGAGCCCGGAGGAGGATGCTCCATTTCGGAGTAAACTCACAGATGGTATATCCAGCCGCACCGAAAAGATACCAATTTCGCAAACTGCGTTGTGACTCGGATTGAGATTTGGAATAAAGAGCCAATCATTTCAATCTCGATTCTCTTCGTAATGCTCCGAGCCGGAGACCAAGCTGAACCAATGCAATTCCAGCCATAATGCTGACGACCAGGTAGGTTATTCCGATCCAAATCTGATGTTGCTCCAGCACCAGGAGCACCAATGTCCCCCAAATGAGCGTGCTGAAGGTGGACATCCCACCCATCATCCCTGTGTTATAAAACAATTGAGTCTTTCTCTCGATTGGACCGTTTTTTCCGGTGAGTGCCGTGACGAATCCAATAAAAAAAGCCGCAGTCAGATTTGCCACAAGTATGGCCGTAGGGTAATGGTTATGGAAATTCATCCCCGCGAACACCATCGTTTCCCGCATAGCTGCCCCGATGGCTCCTCCCAAAAATACCAAGATCATTTGGTGAAGCATGAAAACCGGGATTCCTTATACCATTCCGGACGCAAACGCTGCCCCAAGCAAGGCGGCGACGAACGCCAAGACAATGGTCCCGAACAAATATATCAAGGCGAGGGAGGCCTTTTGGGAGTGAATGAGCTTGGTCGTATCGAGAGCCAGGGCGCTGAAGGTCGTATACCCTGCAAGGACTCCCGTCAGGACGAAGGTGTTGAAGGGATGTCCGAAGCGTTCCGTCCAGCCAAAGTCCAGAAACACGGCAAAAAACGCTATCAGAAACGCTCCCGAGATATTGAGCAGGAAAGTCGCCAGGGGAAACGTCCCACCGTACCATTTGCCTATGGCGACTCCAACCAACCAACGCGCAAGCGAACCGATTCCTCCTCCAAGAGAAGCCAAGATAAGGTCCGATCCACGCATGCGTCAAAACATTCTCTCAGCCAGGAGAGGTCGCAGATACCATTTCAATGCCAAGGAAATTTCGGAGGAACGGCGAAGCCGGTGACCTGGGGCCGCACCAATGACCAGAATTCTCGTACCTTCGCGCGCACGGTACTCGACTCCTTACCGATTACCTTATAGATCAATCCGGCATCATTGGGTAACCGGCTCACACCGGCAGCCCACCCCTCCTCGCGGCTCCAGGCTGCGGCCACCCGCGCCTGGATCGCCTCCGCATGCTCGCGAGGGGTCAGCAAAATAACGTTTCCAAAAACGGTGAAATCTCCCATGACGCCCAACCGGGACGGTTCCAAGCGGCTCGGCTCAATCAGGAATTTTTCAACGAACAGCTTCGTCCCGTCCAATCGCTCTCCCGCAACCGTGGAGGAGAACAAGTCAAACTGGAATAGTTCGCCGTCGCCATAAAACTGACGTCCTCCCATCAAAATCTCCGAGTAGAGCAGAGTGGCTGTTGAGGCAATCCTGATCCGGGTGCGGGTATGAAAGCGGGAATGTCGAAATGGGATGATTATATCAGGGAGATATTCCAGGTACGCGCCCTCCTCCAATGTCATCTCCTGCGTCTGTCCAGCGTAATTCGCGTCCATTTCATGAATCTTGGTGGCCGCTTGGGATGTGATATGTCCGCAGGCATCGGGCCCGGCCGAAAATTCCATCGTGTAACGATCCCCCTGGAGAATACCACCGGAGTTGGTGATGATGAACACCACAGGCAGGTCGGGCATGCCCTCATCACAGTACAGGGCCTTCTGCACCAGGAGCGGAGCCCTTCGCTCCGAGAATGCCAGGATCGAGCGATCACGCCGGGCCTCGAAGCGCAGACGCAAGAGGGCATCCTTGCCCAATGCACCACTTGGTAATTGCTTCGGCTGGTCTTGATACGGAGCGAGTTCCGGGGCTAACACCCTCATACCTTCGGTTCCACGAGATTCAGGTCGAACAGTGCATTTTCCTTGATCAGCTCGACCAGCTGATCAATCCCCTCCCCGGTTTTGCAGTTGGTAAACACGAATGGTCGGTCCCCCCGCATCAGGCGGGAATCATGATCCATGACGTCGAGGCTTGCTCCAACGTATGGGGCCAGGTCCGTTTTGTTGATCACCAGGATGTCCGACTTCGTGATCCCCGGTCCATTCTTGCGAGGAATTTTATCCCCGGCGGCGACGTCAATCACATAGATAAAATAATCGACCAGGGCAGGGCTGAAGGTCAGAGTCAGATTGTCACCACCACTCTCGATCAGGACCACATCGGTTTCAGGGAACCGTGCTTCCATATCCTCGACGGCAGCAATGTTCATACTCGGATCTTCGCGAACCGCCGTATGCGGACATGATCCGGTTTCGACTCCCAGGATACGATCCTCTAACAGGATACCCTTCAGTGTGCGTTGGACGTGCTTGGCATCTTCGGTGGTCACGATGTCATTGGTGATAATCAGAATACGCCCTCCCATATCCATCAGTTTCGGTGTGATCGCCTCGACAATGGCCGTTTTGCCGGATCCAACAGGGCCACCGATTCCTATCCGTGTGATTGTCTTCATGCGTGTTCTCCTTACTCATCAATTCATAAACATGCGTACCTTGGCCTGCACATGCGAAGATGCCAGAATGTCGATCACCGGCGCGAAGGTTGCCATGTCCTCAAGTGAGCTGGTGGCAATACGTTGGTAGGCGACCCCGGCTTCGGAGTTAATCTCGAAGAGGACAGCCTGGGCATCCAGGTAATGCAGCTTCATGAGGCGCAGCGATGCAGCAAGCATCATACTGGCCAGACCATACTGGTGCACCGCGAAGGCGTCCTGCTCCGAAAGCCCAAGCGAGGCAAAAACCAGTGCCTGGCCAATCGGGTAACAGCCTGGCGTCTCATGAGCCGTAATCCGGCACAGCCACGCACTGGCAATAGTAGGCCCCACCACGCGATCAGCCATCTCCGCCAGCTTGCGGCCCATACGCACGGTCATCGTTCGTATCTCCTCGTTCAGCTTGCGATTAAAGACCGCATGGTCCGCCTGGTCGATCCGGGCATTGTCGCCCGCACAGGCTGCGCGGAACGCGGCAAGCACCGCGATGCCGTCCGAGGTCGCTGCCTGGTCGATGGCGATTCGCACAAACTGTCGTAGCGATGCGAGGTCGTGCACCACCCCATGCTCCACGGCCGACTCCAATCCATTTGAGAACGTAAATGACCCGACCGGCAGCACCGAATCGCCGAACTGCAGAACACGCATCAGCTCGGAGATGGTCAGCATGATCGTGTTCCTATCGAATGGTTGCGTGGGGTCGTGGTTCGTCGTTTACGTGTGCGGATGGGAGTGATCGTCATGATGATTCAGGGTAGGCGAGTGTTCATGTACATGGGAGTGGGGTGTTGAATTGGCACCACCAAACAGCCGCCGGGATTCGTGGGGCGCGAGATAGGGAATGACCGAGGCACCCGGCGAAAATTCGTAGGTGATCTCCTCGAACGCGTGCGTCTTCATCACTGAAGCCATCACTTGCCGGTCCACGGTCAGGGGTACATAGACCGTCGTGCCCTTGACCACCGCCGGCCAGTGTTGATTGCCCAACGCATGTCCAAGTTCGAGACAAATGTGCGCGAGGAATTCCTGGGTCTTCGAGAGCAAACCATCCAGCCGGATCACCATCACATCCTGAAGTTGAATGCGGGCAATGATTGCCTCACGCGTAGTGTCATCCCAGAGGAGAATGTCTCCATCGTGCAAATGAGTATTCCGCTCCAGCGACACAGCCAACTCCACTCCCCCCTCCGACTTCAGGCGAAATCGGGTTTTCTGGGCCTGCCATTGGTCGAGATGCATCACGTCAACATGCGCGCCATCAAGTTTGGCCTTCCAGTCGGGATCCTTGACGTGGCCTAACACCGATTCAACCATAATCATCGATTCGTTCCCCAATAGTTAATCCTTGCTCTCGCGTCCATGGACCTTCTCAATAATCCTGAAGCCCGGATACCAGTCAGACGAAACCGACTGGTGCCGGGCACAGGAGCCATCGATGCCGATCAACTGAAAAAATACAACTGGTTGAGTGCGATATTTTTCGGCGGCGTGACCGTGGCGTGCACGCCGTCAACCATCACAGCAAATGTCTGCGGGTTGACCTCGATCTTTGGCAAATAATCGTTGCGGACCATGTGTTTCTTGGTCAGGACCCTGGTCTGGCTAACCGGCTCGACCATACGGCCCAACCCGTACTTCTCCTTGACGTTCCTGTCGTGAGCAACCTGGGACACAAACGTCATGCAGGTACTCTGCAGCGTCGAGCCCATGGCCCCGAACATGGGGCGGTACATCATCGGCTGCGGTGTCGGCAGCGAGGCGTTCGGATCCCCCATGTTGGCCCACGCCACAAAACCACCCTTGAGCACCAACTTGGGCTTTGCCCCGAAGAATGCCGGTTCCCAGAGAACCAGATCGGCCAGCTTGCCAGGCTCGATCGATCCCAACTGGTGGAAGATCCCCGCAGCGATGCAGGGAGCCGAGGTCACCTTTGACAAATAACGCAACACCCGGAAGTTGTCGTTGCCCGGGGCATCCTCGGGGAGCTTGCCGCGTGCCTGTTTCATGGCGTCGGCTGTTTGGAACGCCCGCAGGAAATTCTCTCCGATGCGACCCATGGCCTGCGAGTCGCTGCCGATCATCGAGATTGCCCCCATGTCGTGCAGCACGCTCTCGGCCACGATCGTCTCGGCACGCACCCGGCTCTCGGCAAAGGCCACGTCCGAGGGGATCTTTGGATTCAGGTTGTGGCAAACCATGATCATGTCGAAGAGTTCTGCCACCGAGTTCACACCGCAAGGCAACGTTGGATTGGTCGAGCTCGGCAGCACGTTCGGCTGACCGACGACCTTCAAGAGGTCAGGCGCATGGCCGCCTCCGGCGCCCTCAGAGTGGTACGTGTGGATCGTTCGCCCGTCGAAGGCTGCGATTGAGTCCTCGACAAATCCCCCCTCATTGAGCGTGTCCGTATGCACGGCGACGCTCACGTCATACTCCTCGGCCACCGACAGGGCAGACCGGATGGCGGCAGGTGTCGTGCCGTAGTCTTCATGAATTTTGAAACCAGTGGCACCGGCTTCTAACTGCTCAACCAGCGGTGCCTTGCCGGTACAATTGCCTTTGCCATAAAAGCCCATGTTCACCGGCAATCCCTCAACTGCGCGAAGCATCATTTCCATATTCCAGGGACCATTGGTCGTCGTTACGCCATTGGTCCCGTCGGTGGGTCCAATACCGCCTCCCCAGAGAGTGGTGATCCCATTCGAGAGCCCGTGCCAAATCTGCTGCGGGCAGATGAAATGAATGTGCGTGTCCATTCCGGCGGCGGTCAGGATGAGATGCTCTCCGGTGATCGCATCCGTCGAGGTGCCCGTGGTCAGTCCCGGAGTGACCCCGTCCATGGTCGAAGGATTGCCGGCCTTCCCGACGCCGACGATCCGCCCGTTGCGGACACCCACGTCCGCCTTAATCACACCCAAAATGGGATCCAGGATGGTCACGTTGGTGATGACGAGGTCGAGACAGCCGGCCGCCTGGGTAATTTGATTGTCGGACCCCATTCCATCACGGAGAGTCTTACCCCCTCCGGTGACCAGTTCGTCGCCGTACACACGCAGATCTTTTTCGATCTCGACATAAAGATCCGTATTGCCCAATCGGATTTTGTCGCCGGTCGTTGGTCCATAGAGATCGGCGTATTGTTTGCGTGAAATCTTAGACATCGCAGAGACTCCTTTGTTGTCAGGGTTTGGTCGACTTGAATCCACGTTCCTTAACGCGTCGCATGGCCTCGTCATAGTTGGGACGGTAGTCGGGTGTTGGCCCGTCGCCCGTCCAGCCATCGACCAAATTGTTGAAGCCGACGCAGAACTGTTTGCCACCCATCGGGACCAGAGTCACCTCCTTCTCGTCGCCAGGCTCAAACCGGATCGCGGTCGTTGACGGAATATCCAGCCGCTTGCCAAACGCCTCCGACCGATCAAACTGCAGGTAACGATTCGATTCAAAAAAGTGAAAATGGGAGCCGACCTGAATGGGCCGGTCGCCGGTGTTCCGCACTCTCAGGGTGGTCGTCGGCCGACCGGAGTTGATTTCGATATCCCCTTTAGCCAGAACGAGGCCCCCAATTGGGGCCGTATCCGTATTTTCCGATTGAGGGCCGGCATGCTTGTGCCGCAACCACTTCCCGACTCCAGAGTTGGGGGGATTCTTTTTTGACTGAGCCATGTTCATCCTCCTCTTTGTCTCAGAATAAATAGGGATTACTTGATCGGATCATGGACCGTAATTAGCCTGGTGCCATCGGTGAACACGGCCTCAAGTTGAACGAAAGGGATCATCTCGGCTACTCCCTCCATGACGTCATCACGTGTCAGCACACCCGCAGCCTCCGTCATCACCTCCTCGACCGTCTTTCCCTCGCGGGCCCCTTCGAGAGCTGTCGAGCAGATGAGCGCCATCGATTCCGGATGATTCAGCTTCAGGCCTTTGGTCTTCCGCCGTTGGGCAATATCGCCAAGTTGGTAAATCAACAATTTTTCCGTCTCACGAGGTGTTAGATGCATGACATGCTCTCCTCTTCAATAGTGAACGTGTAGTGTAAGATATCCGGCCCCCGCAAGCCCACGAAACGATTCTCGCGAACCCGTGTGCCTCTCGACGTTACCCCGACTTCTCAACCGGCTCCCGCAGGTACAACGCGTCGATCTGACCGACGGCGATAATGATCCAGGACGCTACCACAAATGGAGCAGTCAGGGCAGGGATTCCCAGCCAGGAGGGAAAGAACTCCGTCAGGGGGACGGAGATCATGGCGGCCAGTATCGCAATCAGGAGAGACTTCCCCCACAGGTATACCGCGATCGGCGCCAGAACGGCGTTGTACCCATAGATGCCCAGGTGGACTGCCGATGTCGGGTCATTGTGATACAGCGCCACGAGGGTTCCCACTATTGATCCCAACAGCCCTAGCACCGCGTGCCGCCATGTGCAGAGGGCAATCCCCGCAAGGAACAGAATTCCGGTCACCACCGTCGCACCGAACATCACCTCGGCCGCCCCCGCCAAAACCTCGGCTACGAAACCGGACGGCGTATACGCCGGAGGGGCCGGCATCACATCGATTGTCGTTCCGGCTATCCCATGAGCCATGATCAGGACCAACCACGTGACGAGGACGAAGGGAGCAGTGTAGGTGGGGAACTTCAGATATCGGCGCATCGCATAGGTCAGGAATGTCGAGCCCACACACCCCGCCACGAGCAGGACCCATGTCAGGGGCTCAGGTTTCAAATAGAAAACCGTGGCAATGCCCACCAGGACGGGATTGAAGCCATGCAGCCCTTCCGCAATCTCCTTGTCGTCGAATCGCGCCAGGGTAGCGACCACTGGACCGAGGACCGCTCCGATCAACGCGCCTACGGCCATCAGAGGCGACGCGACCGCAATCCCCACCAGGAATAACATTCCTGTGCCTGCATGACCCTGGAACATCACTTGACCAACCCCGCGCAGGACGATTTGGAAAAATTTCTCCGGATCCCAAAATGTTTGGCGATCGGTCACGATGGACTCTGTTGCCATGTCAGATCTCCCTCATCACAGTTGGAGTTGAAGACCCAATCCCACAGCGCTGACCGCATCGCCACTGACGCCTGGCGTATAGGCCCTGCCTTTGGTCAAAAAATCGCCATATTGATAAAACAGCGAAATCCTCGCGTTATGCCCATCAATGACGTAGTTCAATCCTCCCTCGAACAGGTATCGAGAGGAGCTCTCATTAGGATTGGTGTCCACATAACGCACAAAAGGCTGAAACTGCCCGATCCCCACTTTTTGAGGAAAGAGATATAATCCTGTGGCCATCCAGGAAACGCCGGAGAACAGGCAGAAACAATTGGGGTCTGCAAGCGCCTGGGCGCTCAGATTGGGATTGAAATACTTGAGTTCACCCTCCAGGGTAAGAACGCCTTTATTGGGCAACACCTTCTCAAACAACAGATCCCCATTCATTCCATAAAAGGTCGAGGGAGAGGCCTGGGTGCCGGCCCCATCGTTCTGATATTGGAGCACATAGGCTGCGGTCAAAATATCGCCGCCCTTCCCGTAATACGTACTGCTGGTGTAATAACCGGGATTTTTTTCGACATTGAGAAAGTTGTAACTGATACGACCGGCATAGAGGAGATTGTCCGCCTGATTCGACGCGCCGCCATGCCCTCCAAAGATCCCCACGACATAGGTCAATCTTCTATCCGGAGTTAACGCTCCCCAAATGTTGACACCGTCGTCACGGCCGAATCGTCCCCCCTGCCCAATGGAGCCGGAGAAATCAGAGGTGTAAAACGGCGTTTCAACAAAATCAAAGGTACTTTGGAAAAACGGACCGGAGAGTTCTCCACGGTGCTGTGGAACTAACTGGCGCCCTGCCCAGACATTGAAGTACTGGTTGAATTCAAACTTGCCGATGGCGTCGAGGACAATCATGGTTCCGCCTTGAGTATTATCTGAGGAAACACAATTATTACATTCCGTGTTAAATTCAACTTTGATATATTTATGGATTTGCCCATTCACATACAGACGGAGATTGTCCAATTGGAAGTTATTACTCCAATTCGATCCGTTCGACGCCGCATCCTCCTGCGTGAAAAAACTTGTTTTCAGACCAAGACCCACGCTAATCCATTTTGTGTCGTCAATTTCGATTTTTCCTGCTCCATGCACAACCGGCGCGATCACAACCATCCCGATGAACATGACGGCAATAGCGCACGACTGAATCGTCCGCAGGTAAGCAAGATTCGAAGTCAAGCTCATAAGCATATGTTTCATATCGGATTAATGTAGCTGTGTTTCATGCGAGACTTGCACTATGTGAAAAGCCAAGAAAATTGTCAAGAATATATTGAACAGATCATTCTTCTGCGCTCCGACATATAAATAATGGGGGGACAAGCCTGATGATTGTGTTCCCGTTTCTTATGATATACTTGCGCACCAATCGACCCAAAGCCGATGATGATGTCACCGAGGGGAAAACGTGAAAGTCCGTGCTGTGGATCTAAGTCGCATGACCTTGGCAGGCGTTGTGGCCTGTACATTCCTTCTTGGCTGTGCCGGATCCGGCATACGCACTCCCCTTCACCAGAATGAGACCAGCCGAGTTTATCTGGAGTGGGTCCCGCAAGACTCTTTTCGGGCCTCCCATCCAGCTACTCTCTCGCCGACCGTGATACATGGAGCGTTACGGGGGTTGCGCGTGCAAAAGCTACAAGCCGCATTCGACAAACATTTCAGAGGGCAACAAGAGCCCAATAGAATTTTCTCCGATGAAGACGTAGAGCTTCTGACCCCACACATTCTCTCCGCCTTCTCGCAAGCCACCCCCGAAGAGGAGATAGTCTTTCAACGGATCTATCCCTGGGAATACGGATCAAGGATGACGGCGGGCATTCTCTCCCTCCGCGAAGACTTGCTTTTTCTAACCATTACCCACTTCACACAGAAACACGAGGGAATAAATTTTGTTTACGTGGATGACCGTCAGGCCCCCGATCCGACCGGCCTTGGTGGTCGGACTGTGCTTTTCGAACCCGAGGAAACCCTTAGGCCCGACAAGTCTCCGCAGAAAGTTGGCCACCCCGACGAGGTGACCCTGGCGATCAATTATCCGCTTCTCGAAACGTTGCAAAAGGCTCGTGAACAGCCAGTCCGCTCCCTCATCCGTCAGACGGAAGCACCTTCGCGTACCCACAGCCGCGAGACGGCTATTACACCAAAGAACCAGAAGACCGTTCCTGCCCAAGGGGAATCGGTGTTGGAAGACCCCGCCCTCCGCGCGCTGGAGGAACAGGTTCACAAACAGGAGCAAGACCTGGAGCAATTGAGAAACGAGCTTCATGAGATTCAACGCAGTCGCGACTCCCAAAGATAACTCCATTAAGAAGATGCCCGTCCGCATCTGGGACCAACGCCAAGATTCTGTGGACAGGACCTCGGTTTCTCGCCATTCTGCATGATCTTCTCAGTAAAATGAGTATTACAAAGAGTGGGTTTTCCCTCTGAAATTCAGGCTAAGCTTTATCGACACCAACAAGGTGCATACCCTGAGATTTTTCATGAGGCATTAGATTATGATGAGCCGAACAAAGGGGCAATCTGATAAAATTCGGTGGATAGCATAGTCATAGGGAGAAAGTGGTAATCTGTCAGCGTCCGATTGAAGACTCCCCCGCAGACACTTGAGAACTCACGAGAGCCATCCCTCCCCTCCTTGGGATTTGATGGTGAATTCGGTCTAGAGTGCCGTTCCGGACACATAACATTCAAATCAGATTCTCACATGGATCATCTACTCATCACTTCCTTGTTGCTGGGCCTAACGTTGGGCATGACGCACGCCCTCGACCCGGACCACCTCATTGCCATGGGAACGTTGGCTGCAGAATCACGGGATATCCGTCGTTCGGCTTTATTAGGAGCGATCTGGGGAGTCGGACATACCTGCGCGTTAGCCCTTGTCGGCTATCTAGTGTTGAGCCTCAAGTGGACGATTCCGTTACAAATGGCAGCCAACATGGAAATAATGGTGGGAGCCATGATTGTGGCGTTGGGAGTGCACCTTCTGTGGAGGACCCTCCAGCCAATGACCGTTCACCTTCATGAGCATGACCATGAGGAAACGAGCCATTCACATGTTCATGTTCATGGTCAGGATTATGGGAGCCACTCCCATCATCTGGACGGTTCTCGCGCCAAAGTTCTGTTAGTGGGTTTTGTGCATGGAATGGCAGGCAGTGCCGCCTTAACCCTTGCGGTACTAACGACAATGCCATCCATGGCAATGGGCATGATCTATATTCTCCTATTTGGTGTGGGTTCGATTGGGGGTATGCTTCTGATGAGCGGGCTGATCAGCCTTCCCTTTGTCTTTGTTTCTCGATCATGGCATCACAACCTGAAAGTGAGTGCCGGTTTCCTGGCAATCGTATTCGGTGCGTATTTCATATGGTCCCCGCTTTCCTAAGCCACCACGGTTCATTCATTGTAGACGCTCCACAAGATGTCTGAGGATGTCGGATATCTGCCATACGTGTTATCTAGACTTGGCCACCCACGCTATTGGACGAAATCTCCAAGGCTGAGATCCTTCCAAAAGAATCCTGATGGGTGGAATCTTTCATTGCGAGGTCAGAAGGGTTTATGGTGAAATGGCGCTTAGTTCCGAAGGTTGCCAGCATGAAATGATAACGAGGATGCCAATTTAACCCTCAGTTTGCGATGTGCTTTCCGCAACCCCCTTGCCAGAAAAACAAACCAGTATTCCAGAATTTTCATTTTTTTCGCACCCAACTTGGATTACCAAAGAAAGGCCTAGGCTATGAGCATGTCACGCATGACGAACATTTTCGCACTGGTGCTGACCTTCACCATGGGAATCATAGGAACCTCCATGGCCGCAAATGAGGAAATTCACCCTTTGCCAGCCATCCTCAGCGATATCGAACGCCAAATTGCGGAATTAACCATTAACATTAAAAAGATTTCGGATCGAATACAGTTTTTACATGAGGTTCCTGATTCCAAGGATCCTCTCATTCAAGAAGTCCGGAGTCTTGACCTGAGAGGGTGGGAACTGCATCAAGAACAATGGAAGGTGCAACGCGACGGATTGAAATTCACGGAGGAAATCTTGCGGAAGGTCCAGGACCATCCCGAGGAAAAACCAGAAGCCTTACAAGCCTGGCTTGACCGACTTAAAGAATTCAAAGAGAGGATGAACGATTATCGACAACAGCGGGCCGGTATCGAAGTGTTGCGCATAGAAACCGAAGTGAAATTGATTGAACAATACTTGCGATAAGGTAAGGAGCCAACAATGGATTGTGTGAAACGACCGACCTTATTTCTTCTCATAGGCCTGACGGGGATATGGTTCATTATGACCGGGTGCACGTCAGTGGATACGATTCGATTTACCAGCCAAACCTTTCCACCCAAAAAATCAGTCCTAGATGTGGAAGTGATGGCCCTAGAACCAAAATGTCCCCATATCGCCATTGCTCAATTGAGTGTCATGGATTCAGCGGTGAGCTATGAAGACGAGGAAGGCGCGATTCTCAAAAAAGCCGCTGATTTGGGGGCCGACGGCGTGGTGCTCCATCGAGGGACCAAGCGAACCGTTGCGACTCCTGCCTACGGAGGCTATGCGTATAACTATAGCTACCCAGGGTGGGGCTATTCTTCATACGGTATGGTTGGATACGGTGGATACGGTACGACCGGATACACGATTGGTGGATTCGGGTATTCACCCTATGGCATGGGCACGCCCATGATGTATGACACTACCGTGAGATCACTCACAGGGATTGCCATTCGCTACCAGGATGGCCCGCGTTGCGTAACAGGTGGGCCGGAATCCCGAAAGATCTCTATATCCATTCCTCTTCAGTCATAAATATTCCGTGAATTCCCCAAAAGCCATCCTTCTTTAAACTGACAGCTGCATCTGGCCTGCCATGAGAACCAAAGGGCTTTAAATTGGGAAGGAACGAATTCATAAAGAAAGGAAAACCGTGCTTTTCCCCAATAAGATACAACTACCAACGGCTTCAGGAGATTTCTGAAACCACCCAGCAAATTGAACGAATGGAACATGAATAAGAATATCCTGCCTGGGCACTCTTTGGTGGGGAAACTTTTGGAGCCATTGCGGATCATACAAAATACAGGGTTCTACGCCCCACAGCGCTCACCATTCTGAGCAGATGAATCCTGATGGGGTCCATACACGGTTGAGGATGACAAGAAAATCAGGAGGGAGACAACCTCAACAGAAATGTCATGCTGAGCCCCTTCGACTCCGCTCAGGGCAGGCGCGCGAAGCATCTGGCCGAGCCATGGCCTGGTTGAGCTGGACTCAGTTCCTTCGTTTCTCTCAGGATGAGAAGCAGAGGCACGGAGCCTTCTAGGATTTGTCGGGAGAGTAACCTCGAAGGACTCGATCCTTAATTTCCGTATGATCCACAATTGCCAGGTGAACGAGGAATTGGAAAGAACGGATTGTTGTCGATCCTAAATTTCAGGTGGAAAACCTGTCATTAAAGGAACCCGCTTGTCTACTGAGGGAAATATGAAAGTTTGACTCCCTGTGCCAGTGCAGTTCTTCATGCCGGACGAATCTTAAAGTTACCGACCTAACCAGTGCCAGTCATGACCAATGGAAAATTTGTCGGGGGGCATTATCAAAGCCTTGAGAAATTTCTGGCAGGATGCCCTATGGATCAGAACCGACCACCAGGCAACTGCCACCAAAACTACTCCAGACCCCATTTTAATCTTGGCAACAGCCCCTCTGCTTCCTGAATGAAATTTCCGGAAGCTTCGGGTGCTATTGTCTGAAAAAATAGGGCTATGTCTGTGGTCAAGCACGCTGGGATTTAGTCCTGGTCATTTTTTTATCGTTGTTCCCGATTTCCGATTTTGCCTCAGCAATCATGTCATTGAATTGTTCCCCGGTTTCAGAAACCATTTCTGAAACAGCGGCGTAGGCCACAAGGCCTCCTTTAATCATTCCTTTAGCGAGGGGGCGCAGCACCGAACCTATTCCAGATGCAATTGAGGGGACCGCCACTGCAACGACAGCTCCGACCACCACACCACCAATGACAGCTTCCATGTTATCCTCCTCTGTAAATAAAATGTTTCTTAGAAACGAAGAAAATACTATCATAATCAGAAAGATTTAGTGAAGCTTTCCTGCTATATTGCGGGTCTGCTTCCAAACCGAAAACGACCGCATCCCCTTCATGCCCGGCGCTGACTTTCATCCCCATGCAAAGGAAAGGGCTGTCCGGTTGCTTGAGGGGGACTGTTGAAAAAATCCGCCAGCGGCGTTCTTGCCATGTTTCCGTGCTCACGTACTGGAAGTACGCTCTGCGCGCAAAAATGACTGCGGCCTTGCTGGACGAACTTTTTTGAACCGCCCCGAGGCCTCTGATAGGCCACGTGCCTGTGGGTCAATATGCCCTTGGAAATCATTATTATTCAACACTCCCTGAGGCAATATCTCGTATGATGGAAAAGAGTCACTAAAAGTTCCCGCTGGCAATCAAACTCCACCAAGCTGGATGTGACTCATCAGGAAGGTTTTGGAGGGAATTGTGCCAAAACTTTCTGGACTGCCTCATTGATCAGCCCGGTTTGCCCTCCTGTGGTTCCCTTCCAATCCACCACGCCTTTAGCAACCCCGCGCCAGATGATATGCTGCGGCGCCTTCGCATCAAGAAGATCGATGATGAGCGTCCCTTCCTCGTATTGGTAAACTTCTGTATAGCCCATACCCATTCCCCAGTAAGGCCTCATTAGTGGACCTCCCATAGATTGGACCTGAATGCGCTCTTCTCTACCAACATAATAGGTCACATGGAAATCTGAATTTCCAGCGACTATTTCGATGTATCCCTTGTTCGCCAGTTCGGCTGCGATCGCACTCTCAATCCTTTGCCGGGCCATTTGATTGGCCCCACCAAGATCAATCTCCCCTTCTGGCGTTTTCAGCATCCATGAAAATGTCTTCAGCTTACTAAAGTCCGTGGACTCCCTATAATCAGAACTTACAGAAATACTGGAGCACCCGAAGGAGACCGGCAATGACAACAAAACGAAAAGCCCCATGAAACATCGCATGAAGAATACCCTTTCTTTTACAATATTCATCGCATTCCAGAATTTCAGATTCAGTATATTTCTCACAGAGCGGTCTTCCCAGGAACAGATATCATGGCATGTCGAAGACTCAGTGCGATGAACTCAAATCTGTGAGCAATTTCAGCCCTCTGTTTGGTGAAAGCCACATTGACTATTGAATTTTCTCGCTTCATTGAGCTCGATACCCTCCCTTGTGAGTCGGCTAATTCTGCCGGGAGAACATCAATCTGCACTCGATTGGTTTCGCGGCGCAAAACTATAGCAGACACTTCTCGCCCTTTTCGACTCGCGACCTTCAGATCCTATGTACCTCCTCAAGGAAGGCGGAGGAGGGGTGGGCTGGTGCTTGCATCATTATGGATGTATACCTTAAAGAACATGTCGCCTGTCCCAATCTTCTGCGACCGGGGGCATGTTGGGCCTGAACGGCAAACAGGTCACCATAAACCGACTATGTCTAAAGAAGGGTGAGCCTACGAAAAATTTTGAAAGTGAGCCCCCACTTTTTATTTTTTTCGTGCACACCGTGCACCTTCAACCTCGTTATTCCTGAAAGGTTAAATCGGAAATCTTTCCACCCAGAACATTCCCAACACGTGCAAAAGGGAACCCCTCCACAGTAGTCATTCCCGACATTGAGTTTCGAGAATCTATCTGTGTGGGTTTTTAGATAGTTACCTGCCACAGACACGCAGATATGATGTAAAAAAGATAGATATCCGCGGACAAATGAGAATCCCACAACCTATGCTCTTGAGACTAACCGACCCTGGTGAGACTGCTTACATGCCGGTCTTTTTATCTCTTGTCATTCTCATTCTATTCTTTGCGCCCACGACGTTTGCCGAGTGGAAGGTCACGGGCGAGAGCAATGTCTATTATACCGACGATGCCGCCCTGTTCTCGGCAACCCGGAGGCTGAGCCGAAGCCAGGACCCTACTCAACCGGTTATTGATAGCCTTCTTGCTAACCAAGGGGACGATGTGGTGTATGAACCCATGGCTCATATTACGAAGTCCTTCCCGATAATGGGTCGATCTACCCAATTGGGTGTCCGCGGACAAGGATTTTTATTTACGAACAATACTCAATTTAATCACGGATCCCTGAGTGTGGAGGTCTCCCATAACCTGACCTCCTCCACACACCTCCTCATGCGCTATTTTTTCGGACCCGATCTGTATTTAGGAAAAAATGAGGTGCGGCCACTTGAAGAGACTGGCGGAAATACACCAAAAGTAAAAAAGGAAGAGGTCACCACCAATTATTGGGCAGGAGGACTTGCTCAACAAATCCCCGGTGTGGACGATGCCAGGATTATCCTCTATGGCCGCTATGGATTGCGGGAATACGACAAACCCTTCACACAACGGGATACCCGGTTTTGGACTATCGGGACACACGTGGAATGGAAACCCACACAGAAAATCGGGTTGGCTCTGGGCTACCATTATGAACGGGGGTTGTCAGATGGACGGAACCAGCCAGAATTACAGGATGATACGTCTTACTTTAATCATTTCGTGACCGGGGAGATGGACCTGGAAATCACGGAACGGTTTGGACTGGAAATGGCGCTCCATTATGAATTTAACGGATGGACCACAGGCCTTGAGGGGGATGAACGCAAGGGACAACATGAAAATGTGGTGCAAGGGGATATTGCCGTTCGATATCAGGTAAACGATCTTCTTCAACTGACGGGTGGCTTTCAAGGAGCGCATCGAAAAGAAAGTTTTGAGAAGGGGTTAAAAAACCTCAATACCTGGATAGGCGCCAAATGGGCATTTTAATTTTTCGTAGCGAGATTCATGATCCTCCGAGCAACCCAGGGAATCGGCACATTACAAATGTTAAGCCAGCCTGAGTCCGAGCTTCGTACATAGCTTAGCTTCCATGCGGATATGGTTCACCCACAGCAGGAATGCCGGAAAGGTCATGGCTCTTTCCATGTTTTGGATCCTGCTGGCTGCACCCTTTTCGCATGGCGGAGAGCCCAACAAAGAACCAACTCCTCCAATAGATGATCCGTTTCTGTTTTGGCAATTGGATGAAGTCAGGGAAAGAGCCAAAAAAATTCCTCAAAATATCCAAGAACGGATTCGAAACGGTCAGGAGTGGAATTGGAACGAATATCCCGATCAGGTGCTCTTGCAGGAGGACGCAGAAATACATTGGACCCGGTACCTGTCTGCGGCCCTCAATGCGCCGAAATGGTTGGACCTCGGCATGACCGCTCGTCTGAGGCGCGAGGGCTTTGATTATCCGTTTAAAAAGGACCAGAAGGGAAGCACCTGGCAATGGGCGACCAGATCCCGTTTCCGGGCCAGCGCACGATGGAAGGCCTTCCGCGCTCAGCTGGAATTTCAAGGGTCCACCTCCGGTGTCGATTCCGCCACCGATGTGGTGGGGAACTCGACGTTCAGTGCCGGAAACGTTCAGCAGTTGTTTGTGGCGCACACATTGGCAAATTTTTGGCAGACGGGACTTCGCACCGATCTTCATGTCGGGCGCATCAACCTGGATATCGGAGCACGTCGCCTCGTTGCCCGCAGTCGCTTTAGCAATACCTCACAGGCCTTTGACGGCATTCACTGGAATCTCGCCAATGAAGGTCAGTGGCAATTCCGGACTTTTTTTTCTGAAGTGGTGTTAACCGCCGACACCACGAATCGTCTGGGCTTATTTACCAATAGCGGGAATTATTTCTGGGGACTTTCATATGAAACCCACCAGCTCGCCTGGTCCAGAATTCACATGTATTATTTCGGGAGGAATAATAATGCTGAAGATGACCAGGTGGCGCGCGCGCATTCCACTTTTGGACTGAGACTCTATCAGCCACCCAAAATCGGATCATTTGATTATGATGGGGAAACCGCCTGGCAGATAGGCACGTTGGATAGCAAGGATCATTTTGCCTATTTCCAACATTTGTCCTTAGGGTATACCTTTGCGCTCCCCTGGGCACCTCGGATTATGGCCATGTACGATTACGCCAGTGGCACAAAGAATCCCAATGGGAACGAGAGCCAGACCTTTGATCCTCTATTTGGAGCGCGCCGCAATGAATTGTCCCCCACGAGTCTGTTTGGACCATTCTACCGTTCCAATATCAGCTCCCCGGGCATTCGATTGATTCTCAACCCACTTCCCGTCCTTCGACTCGACCTGAAGTTCCGGGCCTGGTATTTGGCCCAATCCCGTGATGCGTGGGTCAATTCCGGCCTGCAGGATCCATCCGGCGCCGCGGGCAACGTGTTGGGACAGGATCTGGAGGTAGGCGTTCGGTGGAATCCCTCGCCCAATCTCAGCATAGATGCCGGCTATGACTACTTTCTCAAAGGTTCCTATATTAAAAACCAAACGAACGTGCCAGGAAATCCTCCGGCCCAAAATACCAATTATTTCTACATTCAAACCGAAGTCAGATTTTAATGACTTGGTGCTACAACCCTGGGAGAACGGCAAGGTATCACAGCACGAGAGCGAAAAGGGAGCTTGGTGCATTCGGATGGTTGAATCATTGCTGTCGGGGCTGGAGTTCACCCTTGCTCGTATTGGCCATGATTTCTATCCAACTTCATCCAGCCCAGGGTCAACGTTTTTATAACCGCCAGCAACGGCTTTCTTACCCGGAAAGGTTACGGCCATATATCTACCAAAGAGGGAGTCCAAAAACTTAAATGAAGTCTCCACCCAAACGACGGAAAGCCTTTCCAATTGCGGCAAAACTGCTGGACAATAATCACCCTGGAAAAATGAACGGTTCCATTCTTTGCAGTCCACGTTTTTTCCGTCCCCCACCACGGGTGGGAAGGTGGAAGTAATCCAACGATGGGACTCTTTGTATTGCTGGAGGTAGAAATGGCGAAGCCTCGACTCCTACGCAAGACGGCTTCTCATCTACATGGCCGATACAAACTCACCAGGCCCCCTTGTGTTTGTGCCAGACCGTATTAGTGAAGCAAGGAAATCCTTGAGGCCAAGGCCCACTATCTGGTGCCCCATATAAGTAAAATGAATGTCTGTCTTGCTCCTCCTAATGGTGGAAATTTCTTTCCCAATCAACAACGGCAGGGTATCGTAACAAGGCACCCCATTGGCTATACACCACCGTTCCAAAGCCTTATTCATCTCAAAATATTGATACGTTTCAACATTCGGAAGTACTCCCTCCCAAGTAAAACGAGGGATATTTAAAACGGCAAATTTGGCTCCGCGTGAATTTGCCAGAAGGCGGGTTTTCTCAAGAATCCTCAACGCATCTGGAAAGGCTTCTTCGTAACTTCGTTTCCGATAATTAAGAAAAAGGTGATCCGACACATTGCAGAGACTCAAGAGACGCTGACAAAGATAACATTGCCAATAAACATCCTGCTGCCATTCAGCCCAATCCGGAGAATACAAACGATTATTTTTTCGGTAACGAAGGTTTCGGTTAACATCATCCAGATAAAAGCTAAAGATTAAATAATTGTGGGGAAGGTCTCGAAGTTTTTCTGAATAAAACAGGTATATCTGTTCCACGCTATAAGCGGCAATACTGGCATTGATCATTTCAAGTTTTTCATCATGGTGAAATTCTTTATTAAATTTTTCCTGGGAGATTGTAGGAAAATTTCTAGGGTGGCGCTCGGCAGCTGGAATGGAATCCCCAATAAGGAGAACCCTCTCGTCAGGTATCTGAGAATTTGGCTCAGGTCCTACAAACCCATAGGAATTTGCTCTTTCTATTCCATTTTCCCTATATCGTGCATAATACCAATAGGACCGATCCGGACTATTCATAGCTGAAATATTTTGAACCAGATTTTGCTTCCGTAAACCACTGCCAAAGAAAACCTCAAAAAGAATGAGCGTAAGCAGTCCAGAGCTTACCGGGAGAACAATGACGTTAACCCATGATTCTCCGACAACCAGGTTTTTTAAAAAAAACTCCCATACCAGAAAAAAGGCAAGAGGGAAAAAACTGGTCAGAGAAAAGAGCAGAAAAATTCTTATAGGGATGTGCGGACTAGAAATAACCCATATTCCAACTAAAATGGGAGGAATAAAGATTAAAGTTAGGAATCCCCAAAAAATAAAATTGGAACTATCTCTTTTTGGGAAAGGCGCACTTCTGCAAACAAGAAAGGCAGACATTCCGAATAAAGTCAGCCAGACAACGAAGTAACTTAACCAGAGAGCGTTTGGATGAATCCTAACAGAAATTAATTCTTGTAGGACTTGATCAGAGAAGTAAACCCACAAGGGTAAGATAGGAAAAGCCGCAACAAGAAAAAATGGAGCCCACCGATTATTCATGAAAATTTCCCTGGCTTTCTTTCTGGAGTGGGAAAAACGACTCTCCCGCGATTTAACCTAAGAAGTATTGGTAGGCTTCGTTTTCAGTCTCATCCCTGTAGGGGTAACCCAGGTCTTTCAGAATAAGATCAAGCTGTTTGCGTTCCGGTTCAGGCACCTGCATACCCACAAGCACACGGCCATAGGCAGAACCGTGATTACGATAATGGAACATGGAGATATTCCAGCGGGAGGCAAGCTTGGTGAGAAATCTCAGGAGGGCTCCCGGTCTTTCGGGAAATTCAAAACGAAATACGATTTCATTTTTGGCCTGTGGCGCATGTCCTCCCACCATATGGCGAATGTGCAGCTTGGCCACTTCATTGTCGGTCATGTCAACCACCTGATACCCTTTTCCCTTCAAGAGCGAAATAATATCTTCGCGATCATTTTTATCGGGTGAAATCTGCACACCAACAAAAATATGTGCATCGAGATTATCCGCAAATCGGTAATTAAATTCTGTAATTGAATGTTTCCCCATCAAGCTGCAGAATTTCATATAGCTTCCAGGCTTTTCAGGGATAGTGACTGCGAGAATTGCTTCCCGACCCTCGCCGATTTCTGTGCGTTCGCTGATATAGCGTAAACGGTCAAAATTAATGTTGGCTCCGCTATCAATCGCGATTAATGTTTTGCCCTTGCAGCCTGTCTCCGCCACATATTTTTTCAATCCTGCCAACGAAAGCGCTCCGGCGGGCTCGGCAATCGAGCGGGTGTCCTCAAAGATATCTTTAATGGCGGCACACATTTCATCTGCGTTGGCAGTGATGACGCCATCGATAGTTTTCCTTAGCACACGGAACGGCTCCTTGCCGATTCGCGCCACAGCAACCCCATCGGCGAATATGCCCACCTGAGGCAACCTCACTCGTCGTTTTGCTTTCATTGCCATCTTCAGGCAGGCCGCGTCTTCTGGCTCAACGGCAAACACTTTGATTTCCGGCCGCACACATTTAATATAGGCCGTCATGCCTGCGCACAATCCACCCCCACCTACGGGAATAAATATGGCATCAATGTGGGCGGGATGCTGCCGCAATAACTCCATGGCAACCGTCCCCTGACCAGCGATAACATCCGGATCATCGTAGGGCGGAATGTACGTCAGACCTTTTTCTTTCAACAGGATTTGCGCATGGGTTGAGGCTTCATCGTATGTGTCGCCAAACAACGCGACTTTCCCGCCATGGCGTTTTACAGCATCCACCTTAATTGCGGGCGTTGTTCGCGGCATGACAATGGTGGCATTCACACCCATGTGCCTCGCCGCAAGCGCCAGACCCTGGGCGTGATTGCCCGCCGAGGCCGTAATGACGCCACCCGCCCGCTGCTTATCGGTGAGGTGTAATAATTTATTGTACGCACCACGAATTTTGAACGAAAACACAGGTTGCATATCTTCTCTTTTCAATAACACATGATTACCCATGCGTTCGGAAACAAGGGAAGTGTTATCCAGGGGTGTTTCTATGGCGAGGTCATAGATGCGCGCATCAAGAATGCGTTTCAGATAAGACTGTGGCATAAGTTTTTTGATGGAGTTCGGTCGAAGATTAATTTCAATGTATGGTTGGTTTTTGTTCGTTCCACATAGGATTATTTTGATTTGGGGTACACAGTGACATCTCGATTTCCATGGGCCTTTCCGGCCTATGGTTCATTTCAGGTCACCGTCGTTTCTCCCGGACCATATTATATAATTCCCATCCTAAAAGCACAGCAACTTCCAATATGACATGAGTCTGATTCAGACTAGTTCTTTAGCCATGATAGGAGGGTAAGGACCACAGGAGAGGACGTGGTGCATTCTGGCGCCAGATATCTCATGGACGCCTAAGATCCCATCGAAGGGTTTACCCGTGGGGAATATAAATTTAGCGTACAGATCGTGTTTCTGCCTGTGGTGGCAGGAAATGAAGCCATCATGCCTGAATTTTTGGAGGATCGTCGCTCTGATGTTTTCTCGAACATCGCCGACATCCGTAATTTGTTCAACGCCAGGCTCCCGCTCAATTGAAAGGCTACGCTGAATACATTGGGACGCTTCCTCATCAATTGCACCTTTGGATTAGGAAGGTTTTTCGATCATGCCACTCCATTAGGAATGCCACAACTGACGGAGGATTTCTAACAAACGCTCGGACATGACAGACTACAACCCGGCGACCATCTCATGCTTCCCATTTTCGGACCTTCATCGATGAGAGAGACCGCCGGGCACCTGACCGGTTCCGCTGCCGGTTTTTCTATTTGTACACCCCATTGCATTTCAATCATGCCCTCGAACGCAGTGCCCCCATACTCTGACCTGGTTGGTGAATACGAGGCACCAGATAAATTTTCGCTCTAACGAAACCGGGGCTCCGTTCGAATATGATCTGATTCGGTTTCTATACACCAAAAAATGGAAACTGAATATTGCAAAGTCGATGGGCATTTGTCCCTTTGCGGGTTCATCACATTCCTTGTATGATGCCTCCATGATACTTCGATTGCCGGATAGGGATAACCTTACGAATCTTGGTCGGGCGTTTCTGCTGCTGTTTCTTTTGGGTTATGGAGGGGGCAGTGCAAGAGCCTATGGAGATTCTCCGAACGGCGAACTCGTGGATCTCACGGGAGGAGTCATTCCATTGCTCTCCTATGATTCCGGAGGAAGCTTTTTTGGAGGAGGCGAATTAAATTCAGGAGGAAGTCTTTCCTCTCGAGGCGACGTCCGTTATGTGGTTCGAGTGAAAAATCAGACCGGTGATCCCATCGAAGCCGACTCCCTGATCCTCGTCGTTGACAAAATTCAAGAAATGGCACGGCTCCGCGATGTGACCACCAGCCTTGATATAAGAGGAACCGATGGGAATACTGAAGATGGGAAACCGTATTTTCGGGTTCCTGTTGATGGCCAGACAGAACTCCCCCCATACGGGGAAAGTGAATCCTTCCCCATCGAAATCAAAAACCCGGACCTTCTTCGCTTATACCCTCCGGTCTTACGGGTGAGAGGAATCCGAAAGACCGCTTCTCATGCATTTCAAGGTGCGCTCCAAAACCTGATCCAGGAAGGTGTCGTAACCTCCGAAGAAGCGGAAAAGGCCATGGACCAATCACAATAGAAAAAACGTTCGGAAGATACGTGGGCGATGAAATTCCGCATGACGCAAGAAGGGATGAGAATAGTGGATAAAGTGGAAAGACGTATTCAGGCCATGATAACCAGCATATTCAGTGTGACGTTCTTCTTCATGGCAGGAATGGGAACGGGGCTGGCTTCAAACGTAGAAAACCCGAATGAATCAAATCCCATAAGCGGGCATTCTATTTCTCTTGAAGAAATCACGTCCGCAGATGTCATGGCCCGTGTTCAGATGCTTCGGGATACCCTGGAATTGATCCGGTTTGAAATGGGAAAACCACTGGTAACCCCGTCCGATGCCATCGTCACCAATGTCCACTCCCATGAAGCCTATTTCCAAGCTCTGACCCTCTATCATAAAGCTGATCGTCTCGCTTTGGAACTCACCGGGAGCACAGGATTTCCACTGGAGCCCATTTCGCTTTCTGCTCTTGCGCCTTTGCATATCTGGAAAATGGTGAACGCGAGCTACATTCGAATTCTGACCATCAAAGAGGAATTAGGTCTGAAGGAAAAAATCCCGGAACGCCCCGAAGATTCCTCGACAAGTCTGACAGAAATCGGACGCGCCATTGTACAAGCCAACCGGCAACTCAACCTACTGCAGGAGCGCCATTTCTCACCCAGTGATGTATCGCAACAAGTGCTTCTGGCCAGTCAGTACGCTAAACGTTTGCTGGACCGGTTTCCCCCATCAAACGTGCCTTTAGAGACTTCCCCTTTAGTGAGGGGCAAACAGCCGGCCGATGTATTCCTTCGCTTGGTTCAATGCTATGCCATTCTGGAGGAAATTGCGCAACGGTCCCGCATTCCGGTGCTTCACCTTGATCTGCCTGCCGCACATAATGTGGGCATTTCGCGGCAATTATACCCAAGCGACGTCTATGATATGGCTACACTCCTGGTCTCGGATCTCGCCTTTTTTTATACACAACTGAAAAAACACGACTCTCTAAAGCCCATTCCCTATCCGGGACGAACCTTCCCTTCCCTGGTTTACCAGCAAGCTACCGTCCTACTTCATCAGTTGAAATCACTGGAAAAGTTAGTGACAGACGATCCAGAATGGCTTTCCAGATAGAGAAGAAACATTTTATCTCAACCATTTTTACCATCACCTTCATGTTACCAACGCATACCTAACACCACACCCTCAGCCCAGCATGCAGCACCATTCCCGGGCAAAAGCCGGTGCCACATAGTAACCCATCTGAGATACGACGACGGCAGCCGTGTTTTTCAGCATTATGGCTGCGAGCAACCCTACGCCTGGCTCTGTGCATCACGACAGGCTGCCATCCAGGCGGCACCAGGGGAGAAGGGTGCGGCTTCGCACGACGACCCACCAGAAAACCCGTGGAGCAGCAAAGAGAACCACGACCGGCATCGACGGCGACAGGCCCAGGGATAAACCAGTCCCTGCTTCAAAAGTCGCTATCACGGGGAACAGAGATTTAATTTGCAGAGCCGCACCCTTCCGATGATTGGATATGCTCCGTCACTCATGTTGAGTGGATCCTGTCGTAAGAAGTGATCGTATGGTTCCGGCCTCATAAAAATGAACAGTCTATTGAATCCAATCGGGATGGGATTGCACCTGTCTTTGTAAAACCTGCAATTGAGCCAGGAGTCCACCAACCTGTTGATACACATGGGAAGGCAGGATAGGACCATGAAGTCTGACCGGTTGGGGGTGAGCCTTATGAGAAAGATGGGCATGGAGATATGCGAGTTCAGAAATGACCAGGGTGCCTAAATCATAGACATCATTTGACTGAATGTCGGGACGATCAAGATTCTGAGGGGCCAGCGTTAACATTTGAATATTGGAGGCCCTGGCGATGCTTCCTAACACCATATAGCAATCAATGAGATGGTCATAGCTATTCCATGACTTGCGACCGCGTTCAAGCGGTGGGAGAGGAGCAGACGCGGGAGCATTAGGAAATTGACGCAAGAGGTGCGTGGTGTATTCAATTCCCAGGCGGATTAATTCTGCAGCATCCCTCGGAGAAAATTGATGCATCAGTAAAAGATTGAGTTGGGTATTCGCCAATCCAATAACAAAAAAGACTTGATTGGGGGAAGTTTCAACATCGGCCAAAGCTTCACTATTAGTCAGGGGGAGCCCCAGTTGCTGCTTAAGAAACAGGATTCGATGAAGAGAGGTATCGATCATTTTCCAGACATGAAATGGACGGATATCGCCAGGGTCTTCTTCTGTTCCAATGCGTTCCGGTTCTTCGGTGAGTTCCGTGACCAACCTCGCCACTTTTTGATTAAGGGTTTTGGCTTGAAAGAACACCTCATGCGGAGTCGCATTTTCAACCAGGAGACCTACTTCCCGACTCTTGGGTTGCCCCATTTCAAAACGAATGTCGTCCAGTTCTTTCCGTACCAGTTCGACGCGTGCGAACACATCAGCCGGGGTGATGGATTCAATTGAAAGTTCATGACCACTCACGGGAGGAGGGGTTGTGATGACCTTGGTCATTCCAAGACTTGTCATGGGAAAACTCAGTAAAACACCAACAATCACTCCGACTTTGAGAATGTGTAAGGTCTGAATGGGAAACTGCATTAGTTGTTGCCTTTTGTGAAAGCCCACATCTTTCCCGTCGAGCCTGCTTGAGGGATTCGCTGGGCTACTGTTGTCCTTGTTGTTTTTCTTAAAAGACCATTTTACATTGAACATGCTTATGCCAACATTTTCGGCACTCCCTTCCAACTTCAATCCCCATCCGGCAGGATGACAGTCCCAATAACACCTGCTTCCTGGCCTTATCCTGCCTTGTTATAGCACGGACAGAGTGGGACGAGATCTTTCCACCACGATCTGAGATTATTTTGCTTTCTTACGAATGCCTTCAAAGATTTCTTCGAAATAGGGCCCCATCAACCCACGAGCGACTGGATGCTTCGCCTTGGATCCGAACCCTGCCACACCATCGGTGGAAATACGATAGAGGGAAACCAACAGCGAGCCATCTTTCGTGGGAAGTGCCCCTCCAATTGACTGCAAGCCGTTATATTCGTGGCTGGCATAAAAGTGTCGGTCAACCACCACATACGCATCGCCCTCATTGAATAACATGCGATGGCTCAAGATCAATGTCGGACGGCTAAACACCTCAACATTGGCCCAGTTAAACCGGGTCTCGAGTTGCTTGGCCTGAATGGCTGGATATTTGAGTAAGATTTGATAAAAAGAGGGAAAGTATTTGGCGACAAGTTTTGCCTCATTGGTGGCGAGAAGAAGATCCTGACTCAACTGAAACACCTCTTCCTTCCCCCGAGAGTAGGAAGGGATGCCTGACAAACCCTTTTCGCGATAGGCTTGGTACCGGGCCAGCAATTGTTCCCGCACCAGTGTTTCAACTTGAGCGAGGGATCCGCCTTTAGCCTTGAGGGCTTGAAACGCGGAAATTTCCTTCGTGTCCAGATTCAACGTATCGCCCGGTTCAGCTTCGAGGTAGCGTTTCGCTTCTTTTTCCCCATTGGGCTGTAATTTCACTCCTGCCAAGTCACTCACTGTCGCCTTGTCAGGAATCTCGCCGAACGCAGTCACCGCGCCGACAAGCTTAAATACGACGGCCTCTCGCCAGAGCGGAAGTAAATTTTCAGGGGTTTTCGGCACTAACAAAACGGCTCCCAGCGCCAGTTCCCGATCTGAGCCTTCCTCTGTCGTAAAACGCACAATCTCTCCATCGAGGACACCCTTTTGCTCACCCTCGGAAAGAGGCAAAGTCTTGAGCAATTCCTCGGCGGTAGGAACGGCCATCGCAGGACTGGCGAAGGCCACCAGGATCAAACAGAGACTTACCATGGTCGCGAACCCAGATTTCAAAAACCCTCTTTTAACCCAAGGTAATGCTAAAGAACGACTCACACCAGATGAAATCCACATAGTTATTTCACCTCTCCTGATAAAAAACCATTGATGAAAATACACCTGTCATTCGTTTTTGAAGGTTAGTGACACGATTGCTAGAGAGCAAACATCTATGCCATTGGAGTGGTTAAGCATTGTACCCGCAAAAAACTCTCAAGAGGCTTCAGAAAGAATAGTTGCCTCTTCCCGGTTTACAGAACCCGATGATCACTTCCGACATTTTGATTTGTCTTTCCTTTTTATTCTCCAACTAATTGTGTCAATATTACAGCAAATTTTCCTGGAAGATTCCAGATTGGAACAACAAAGTAGTCGTAAACAGACATTAAAAAAGCATTCCACCCTTTCTTCTGAAGAATGGGGATTTTTCAAAACTTGTCTTTGGGGTCCGGCTGAACCCTGGAGGGAAGTACAATAGCACCAAAAATATGGACATGGTAAGGAGGAATTGAGGATGGGGCTCCAATCCAAAATGGCCGACCTGGGTCGGTTGCACGAAATCATCAGAGCATTCAGTGTCGCAGGATTCGGGGATATATTTAAAAAAATGGGGCTTGAAGCCGCAGCGGAACAAACAGGCAAGATTATGGGGTGGCAATATGCAGAGGACATTGCCCACCTTGAACGTCCTCAGCGTATACGGAAACTCTTTGAAGTACTCGGGCCAACATTTGTCAAACTTGGTCAAATCCTGGCCACTCGCCCTGACCTGTTCGGACCTGAGTGGATCAGTGAATTTGAAAAACTTCAATCGCAGGCACCACAACTGGACTTCGAGGAGCTTCGCCCTCAGATCGAGGAAGATTTGGGAGCGCCACTTGAAGACCTCTTCGCAGAGGTGGACACCAAACCACTGGCTGCCGCTTCCATGGCCCAGGTTCACCGGGCCACGTTGAAAGACGGAACGAAAGTCGTACTCAAAATTCAACGCCCTGGAATCCGGGAGAAGATCGAAGCCGATATGCGTCTATTAACCCACGTGGCCTCGTTAGCAGAAAATAACGTTTCGGAACTCGCCACCTATCATCCTCAAAAAGTTGTTCAGCAATTCGTGAAATCATTGCAGAATGAACTGAACTTCATGACGGAAGGACAGAATGCGGAGCAAGTCTCGGCCAACTTTGAGGACAATGACCAGGTCGTGATTCCCAAAATTTACTGGGAATGGACAAAGGAACGCATTAGCGTGCAGGAATTTGTGGAGGGGATTCCCGGCGTGAATATTCAGGCCATCGATCAAGCAAGGATGGACCGCAAACGCCTTGCCCGGACGGGGGCCAATGCCGTGCTCAAAATGATTATGGTTGATGGATTATTCCATGCGGATCCGCACCCAGGAAATTTTTTCATTTTGCCGGGTGAACGTATTGCCTTCATTGACTTTGGCATGGTTGGACGCGTCTCTGAAATCAGACGGCAACAAATCATGAGACTGTTGCAGGCATTGTTGCAAAATGACGCCGAAGGCCTCTGCTCAATCCTTTTACAATGGTCTGAGCGGGAAGGAGAAGACCCGGGCGACCTCTTGGTACCTGTTGATGAATTTCTGGGCAAGTATTCCGGGAGATCCATGGAACATTTGGATTTGTCGGTCATGGTGGGAGACCTGTTAGCATTGATCCGGAATAACAAGCTTACCATGCCTCCCGATCAGGCTATGCTGCTCAAGGTTTTTGTGTCACTGGAAGGGGCGTTTAAGAAGCTTGATCCTGGTTTTGACATGATGGCCGCAATACAGCCCACCCTTCAAGAGGCTGTACTCAACCAGTTGTCTCCTAAAGCCCTCGGGAAACGCGGTCTCAAAGTTCTCATACAATATTTAGAGTTATTCGCTGACATACCCAAGGAGATACGCCGGGGAATCTATACCGTCAAAACCGGCAATCTGAAATTTTGTATAGAACTGACTCAACTTGATGAACTCAAACACGTGCTCATACGAGCTGTCAGTCGGCTGGCAGTGGCTGCGATAACCTCAGCTCTGGTCATCGGAACCTCGATTGTTATGGCTCTTTCCAAGGGCCCGATCATCGGGGGGATCAATATCTACCAAATTTTTGGGGTTGGAGCCATCATCGGTGGAGTCTTTATCCTCCTTGCCATGATGCGGGACAAAACCTGGAAAAAAAATCTCAAGGAGTGAAGCTCCCCTCCGCAAGCTGAGGGCTATCCCGGGCTGTTTTAATGAAATAGGGTTGAGAACTTAAAGCTTGGCTGGCTGCGACGCTGGCAGCCAAGGAGCCTGAGAAGACATCATCATCACATTTCCCGAACCACTCTTCCTTCACATCAACGACTCATCCTACGATACTCCAAGCCCAGCTGAACTCAGGCTGAGAGGATGCGGGATAAATACAATGCTTCGCCATATGATCCTGCTGAAACGGCCTATTCTCATGGTAATCTCTGGAAAAATATTTATCGATTTGGAGAAAGATTGTTAAAGTTTCCCAGATGGACTAACCCCTTAGTGTGCACGTCATTTAAGGGTAAGTTTCAGCCGTGACAATACCGTAATCTTCCACGCTCGGTATACCCACGCCACGGAAGCCCATCCACGTTGAGATCAAAAGGCTTCAGCTCAATTCCGAAACCGGATAATCGGGAATCGCCTTTCCGTGCGGCCATCGCAATGCCGATACCCAAAGCCAGAACAAGGGCACGGTGACCGGCCTTGTGGTCACGGCGCCGGCATCCCAGGCCAATCCTAGGACCTTGGTCAGATCCGGATCAGAGGCTCCAGAGAACGTCAAGGCGAGCATAGGAGTCAGGGACCCGTAGATAAACGGTTTGAGACTCCAGCCATACAAGAACCGCATGGTGCCGATGGCGGCCGCTAAGCCCACACTGAACCCGATCCAGCACAAAGTTTTCAGACCAGTCATTCAGCATACAGATAGGCGGCCTTCTCATCCACGACATTCTGCCCGGCCACTTTCAATGCCCCGATAGCCGGATCGGCAAAGAGGACACCTATTCCAAGAAGAAGGGTGATGACGAATACCAATGGTAAAGGTGATTTTTCGGGTAAGCGATGGCCGATGATGGTGCCAAACGGGATGAGTCGCGCTTGAGCCCCTCCATGAAAAACATTCATTCAACTATCACGGCAAACACGCCGCTCATGATCACCATGGAGTTCTGGACCAGTTGGCGCAAAATCAAAATCTGGAACAACGCCAAATACAGCACCGGGAGAATAACCGATTTGACCTGTTCCATGAATCGAACCGAGACATAGGGGCGTAGGAGTTTGAAAATTTCTTTCTCACCAGCCCACTGATCTACAAGCCTCCCCTTTCTATTGAAAATGCCTTGAATCATCTGGCAGAGTTGGCGGCGCTTCGGCCTTTCAGTGGTTTTGATGAATTATAGAGGATAGATGAAAATAAAAGGGATAGGTATGCGCAAGGTTGTTCAGCTTTTTTTGACAGTCATCATGGCATGGGGCTTGACGGGAATCAGTCATGCCCAGAAGGTCATGTATGATTATCCTGGCCTGAATCCCTATGCGGCAACCGTTGCG
This sequence comes from Nitrospira sp. MA-1, assembly GCA_032139905.1. Taxonomy (NCBI): domain Bacteria; kingdom Pseudomonadati; phylum Nitrospirota; class Nitrospiria; species Nitrospira sp. MA-1. Next base: position 255,369 of record JAQJDB010000004.1, on the reverse strand, counting down.
GAAACGCCGATCGCCTTGAGAGCTGAGCTTCCAAAGAAAATCCCCGTGAAGGATTTTGAACTGAAGGTATTCCTGGATCATAAGGTCCCTCACGTCCTCTGGTATGACGAGAAACTGCGATATTCCCTGGTTAACCAGAACAAGCCCGCTCCGTTAATCTTTGTCATCGCCGGGACCGGGGCAGGCTATAATTCCGGAAAAATGAAGGTCTTGCAGCATGCCTTTTTTCAAGCCGGCTTCCATGTTCTGTCGCTGTCTTCCCCAACCCATCCAAATTTCATCGTCTCGGCCTCCAGCACCGGAATGCCCGGCCATCTTCTAGAGGATTCACAAGACTTGTATCGTGTCATGCGGTTGGCCTGGCTGGAACATCAAAGCGATGTTCAAGTCACCGAATTCCATCTCACCGGGTACAGCCTGGGCGCAGCCCAGGCGGCCTTTGTGTCAAAGCTGGATGAAGAACAAGGAGACTTTCATTTTAAAAAGGTGCTCATGATCAACCCGCCGGTCAGCTTGTATACTTCGACCTCTATCCTGGATGACATGTTGGCTAATAATATTCCCGGAGTCGCGGATACGTTTCCGGAATTTTTTGACAAGGTGTTTCATGCGTTTTCGGAAGTGTATCGGAAGGGTGACTTCGTCAATTTCTCAGGGGATTTTTTGTATACCGCCTATCAGGATCGGCAACCTGCCGAAGCAGTCATGGCAGCGCTCATCGGGACTTCGTTCCGTCTTTCTTCAGCAAATATGATCTTTACGTCGGACGTGTTTACCAATTCCGGCTATATCAAACCGAAAAATCTGGTCCTTTCTACGACCGATTCCTTGACCGACTACTATAAAGTGTCTGCTCGTGTGACGTTTCTAGATTATTTCCGTGAAATGTTCTACCCGTTTTTTAAAACCAAATATCCCAAGCTCACTGAACAGAGCCTCATCGAAAACCTGAGCCTGACCGGCCTGGAAGATTATCTGAAACATTCCAACAAAATCGGATTATTACATAACGCGGATGATTTCATTCTGGGTGAGGGTGAACTGGATTATTTATTGGCGGTGTTTGGCCCCCGGGCTAAAATTTATCCACGAGGAGGGCATTGCGGCAATCTTGCACACCATGCCACCCTGGCCTACATCGTTGAATACTTCAACAATCCCGAATCTCCCCAAATCCTCCGGAACAATCCAAACCCGGTTCCGGTCCTCGCTACTCCGGTAAGTTTCCGCATGAAGGAGCCACCGCTAATGCAATCGGCTCCAGGCTCCAATAGCACACAAAGCACAAATTACGAAAACTATCCAGAACTTCGCGATCAACTCAATCGACAGTTTCTGGTCTTGGAACGAAGAATACAAGAGTCCCAGGACTCTCTTGAGGGAACAGGGGTCATGACGGCTGCGTCTAAACCCTCCCAGACGGACCCCACACTTCTCATACCTGGCGGCAAGATTCCTGTTGCTGAAACGGGGGTCATTGAACCGGCCCGGCGCCCGATTCAGGAGGTGGTGCATCCCGGGGAACGCTTTGTGATTCATGTCTATGATCCAATAGAAGGATTCAACCGGTCGATATACAAATTCAATGCGAAATTCGATGAATATGTGTTCCTACCTGTCGTCGAAGGATATGAAGCCGTCATGCCGGATTTTTTCGAGGATCGTCTTTCAAATTTTTTCTCGAACATCGCCGACCTTCGTAACCTGTTGAATTCCATTCTTCAACTCAAAGGGGAGGTCACACTCAACACCCTGTCACGGATTCTGATCAATAGCACGTTCGGCCTCGGGGGATTCTTTGATCATGCCACTCCATTAGGTATCCACCAACAGACAGAAGATTTCGGGCAAACACTCGGATATTACGGCCTGAATCCCGGCCCCTACCTGGTCCTCCCCATTTTCGGACCATCTTCCATTCGTGATACCACCGGCTTACTGGCAGATGCGGCGGCCCGTTACTTTTACCTCTATACACCCGTAAATTTTAACAACCATATTGATCGAAGTTCCGCCGCAACTCTGGTGTGGGCCGTGGATATACGCCACAACTTGCGCTTTCGCTACTACCAGACTGGCTCTCCTTTCGAGTATGATCTGGTCCGGTTCCTCCACACGAAAGTACGCCAGTTAGAAATCGAGAAGTAGGGAGCCAACAAGTGTCTTGCCGGCTTATCCCCTATGCGATGATCTGGCAACATTGGAGAGGCCCATGGGTATACGACGATTCAAATTCCATTCCCTATCCGGGCCGGTCGTTCCCTTCTCATGTCGACCAGCAAGCAACTCTGCTCTGCATCAGTTGAAGGCATTGGAACAATTAGTCGCAAACGACCCAGATTGGAGATCACGATAGAGAATGGACATTTTTCTTACAATACTTCATCCATACTCCTTCAAAGATATTGCTCCTCTTCACGCCAAAGGTTCATTGGGTTTGTTCCGGAACATCTGCCATCACTGACCTTCAACCCTCGATACGATCGAACGTATCCACCAAAGGGATTCCCATGGAGTACATGCCGCATGCTGCACATGGGATGGTTAGATCCTGAATGGCCAACTCTCAACCTCCAACCAGCTGCCCTCCTTTCCTGAGAAATATGCACGGAGCAGGCATTCGGGTCATTGAACTTCACCAGAATATTCCCATATCGTAATGATGCTCTCCCCTGAAGTTCGAATTTTTGCCGTGGCGGGAAAACTAACGAATGACATAATCCGAACGGACGAAGGGATTAGGGTGAATCGCTTGTTGGAACGGCCGACACACGCACTGGTTGCCCTTTTCCCACTACCAAACGGATTCATCTTTCGAGTATGATCGTATCCACTTTCTTCATACCAACATTACGGAAATTCGAAGTTGAAAAATAATTCCCCCGGATCTGACGATACTTCAAACCCGATGGGAGTGATTTTCTTGAAGTGTCCATCCTCTTGCTCAAAGAAGACATTCTCTTACGAGAGAGTCGTCACAACAGGGCTATTCGTCCACATCGTAAAGGATTTTGGGGCAGGAGATTCTTTCATTGGAGAGAGACGACCAATGCCCACATTTCTTCCCCCAGACGCTTCATCCCTTTCCTTACGCTCTCAGAAGCTGAGGCCAATTCCTCCCCTTTTGGCTTGCCTCTTTGTGTTGTGGATCATGATCGTCAGTGTGGGTCCTCTGCCGGCTTTGGCTCAAGTGTTTCCTCTTCTGGAAGAAAAGTCACAGGGAGAATTCGAGGATGAAATGGCCCTTCCACCGATTCTGATTCCCACCGCGCCCGTGATACTTGATGGGGAAACACTCTTCCAGGTACGCGGCGTGTCGGCCTTACCCGCAGAGGAACGCGCCCAAAGGATTCTTGAGCGTATTGATGAGTTTGGCTCCGATTTGAGTCGGTCAACTCAATCCCTGCGACTGGTTGACGAAAAAGGGGTCACCATGATTTTCGCGGGCGATCAACCATTAACCGGTGTGACCAATGCCGACGGCCGGCTGGAAGGCGGAGTGGAGCGTGAAGTCTTGGCTCGGGTCCACCTTAAACGGATCGCGGAAGCCGTGGAAACGCACAGGGAGAACCGCAAACCCATCAACATCTTCATTCACATTGCTTTCTCCTTGCTGGCCACCGCTATTCTTGCGTCTGCCTGGTGGGGCACTCGATGGGTTCTCCAAAGGCTGGATGCCATAATCGAGCGACGATACAAAGAACAAGTTAAGGATTTAAAGGTTCAAAAGGTGATTATCCTTCAGGCCCATCAACTGTGGGCCGGACTTCGTGGAAGCCTGCACGGAATCAGAGCATTCCTGCTCTTTTTGCTGGTGTATGCGTATCTCAATTTTGTGTTCCGTCAGTTCCCGTGGACCGCCTACATGGGCAAGCAGTTGTTCAATATCCTCCTCGATCCTATTCGGGTGATTGTGAGGGGATTTCTTTCCTCATTTCCCAGCCTGGTTTTTCTCGTCATTCTGGTCGTCTTACTTCGATACCTTCTGAAGTTGGGAAAATTAATTTTTGCCAATCTGGCCATCGGAAAGGTGACATGGCCTGGGTTCGATCGGGAATGGGCCTGGCCCACCTACCGGATTTTCCGGACACTGGTGATCGCCTTTGGGATTGTGGTGGGGTATCCCTACATACCCGGATCCACCTCCGAGGCCTTTAAAGGGGTCACGATTTTCCTCGGGGTACTTTTGTCGCTCGGGTCCTCCTCGATTATCGGCAATATCCTGGCCGGATATACACTGGTCTACCGGCGGGCATTCCAGGAAGGGGACCGTATCAAGGTCAATGAAATTCTCGGTGATGTCATGGAAAGGAGAATTCTGACGACTCGGCTTCGATCGTTGAAAAACGAAGAAATCATTGTGCCCAACTCGGAAATTCTGAACAGCCACGTGACCAACTATACCGCTGCCGCCAGAGAGAAGGGTCTCATCCTTCATACCACAGTTGGAATCGGATACGAGACCCCATGGAGGCAGGTCGAGGCGATGCTGCTTGAGGCCGCCGACCGGACTTCCGGATTGTTGAAAGATCCCCGGCCCTTCGTCCTGGAACTCGCCTTGGGCGATTTCTGCGTCACCTATGAACTCAACGTCTACTGCGACCGGCCGTTTTATATGATGGATCTGTATACGGGTCTCAACCAGAATATTCTCGATGCGTTTAACGAACATGGTGTGCAAATCATGACACCCGCTTATATGGCGGACACCGAACAACCCAAAATTGTCCCAAAGGACCAATGGTACACCCCGCCCGCCAAACCACCAGAAAATACACAGGCCGAGTTGTCGCCTGAGCCCGCACCAAAAACCGTCCGGTCAGAAAAACCCGTCTAGAAACAGCCGGAAATTCCCTCATCACACGATTGATGAATGCGATCATCCTTCTTGATTCTGAATGTTCATTAGATGGCCCAAAAGACTTCAGTCCCCACAGAGTAACGGGGTTTATGCTCCCGAGCAGATTTGATTCTCCGCTGGGCTTAGAGGATAGTCTTCGGAGGGGGTCCTCCTCTCCACATCTCACAAGAAAAGAAAACGAACGCCAGGATCAAAAAAAAACCGGATTGGCTTGGACCCATCATCATTTGTCTTCATTTAATTGGATTACCGTGAAACTAATCGGAGGATTTGCGGGGACTTGAGAAGATTCCTTTGATCCTCCCCCATAAGCCGCCTTTGATCTCATCAAGAGCCTGAGCGGTTTGCTGTCGGCCCTTCAGGGCTTCAACACAGGGATTTTGATTCATCGTACCCACAGTGGTTCCCGCTATCTGTGGAATCGCAATGATCCATCCCAGGGGATTCACCAAACCCAGCAATCCCCACCCTCCGCTTTCGGCAATCCGCAATTTATCGCTTGACACATCCGGATCCGTAAGCGGACCGGTGATGCGGACCGTGTGAGCCAGACTGAATAAACTGGGGTCTTTGGGCCGTGGGGTCAGGAGCAGGTCCATGGTTTCGTCGGCCAAATCCAATTTTCCGATGCCCGCGACAGTAAGACGATGAGAGTCGATGAGGATATCCTCACTTTTTACCACTCCCTCTTCGATATCAAAATACCCGACCGTACAATTCAATTTAGTCACCGATTCACTTTTCCAGGCGGTGGTTAAAGCTGTCGTGATCAAATCAGCCGCCCACAAATCGATATATTTTGTGGCCAATTCAAGGGGACCATCGACCAACTCAAAATGTCCACTCGCTTGTTCCAATACTTCATGTAACGTATCTCCCCGCCCCTTTAAGGCGAGTTTAATGGATTGAGATTGCCCCTTTACCAGATCAGAGCCTCCGAAAGATCTGGCGACGCGCTCATAATCCAAACCTTGAACATGCAGATGCACATCCAGGGTCGGAACGTATTGTGTTCCGTCGAGGATCAATTTCCCCTCGAAGGCTCCTCCCCAAAAATTTCCCGTTACCGGTTGCAGGGCAAGTAAGCCCTCCTCAAGGGCAATCTGAAATGAGGCATGGCCCAGATCTTCTTCTCCCTTTCGAAGGTGTTTGACCCCGACATCAAGCAGGAGATCAATGGCCCTGAGATCCTCAACCGGAAAAACCCCATCCGGAATCGACTTAAGTGGTAGACCCTCAGATTTTTTCGGCATGCCGATGGTATCGCGTACGATATTAACAGCCGATGATCCAATGCCCTTCACCGAGTCACCAATGGATTTCAGGGTCGATCGCTTTTGTTGCGCTGAGGAATCATCTAAAGGTTGTTTCACCGCATCCAGGACAAGATTCTCTGCGGTAAGTTTCCCATTCACTCGTGGACGAATACCTTTCGTTAAGACCGTTACATCGCCACTCATATTGCTTCCGGCTAGAGATCCTTCAAAATTGGTGACGTGGTATCCCACGGAAGATTTCGTTACGAGGCCGGATATTTCCAGCGGACCGGCATCAGGCAAATCAGATGTCGCCATGAAGTCCAGATCTCTCAAATTATCTCCTTTTACATGTATCTGGAACGAAAATTTCTCGCCTGGATGAGGAAGAGCCACATAGCCGCTCAGCTCAGCCATGGCACGTGGCACATCTGCCCGGATGTTTACCGGCCAAAATTCCTTGTTGTTCATGAGGTCACTCACTTGGCCTCCCGAAAAACGAAGGCGAAAAGGGGTATTTTCAAGCCGCCCTTCGGCATACAAGCGCAAAGGGCCGCCTGTTACGCTTTCGACCAAGAGGTTGGAACGCAGATCCAGAGGCTCGCCACGGTTCGTTCCTCCATGGAGACGTACCTGAAGATTATGTCCTGTGAGGGAAACCGTAGGTTGAGCCAGGAGAGTGTCAACTGTTGTGCCAACACTTGAAAATTTCGCATGCAGATTTATGACATGATCGTTTGGATTTACAAACTGTACATCAGAAAAGACATACTCATATTTGATATCGCTCAAAGTCATTTGCCCGGAAACAGAGGGAATCGGTTTGGTGGTATCCAGATCGAGCCTACCCTGAAAATTTCCGTAAGATGATTGCTGATTAAAAAGAGTCCCTTGCACATCCTTGACGGTGAGAAGGCCGGCATGAAGCTTGGCATCCACAATCAGATCTGACAACTGAAATTCTCCAATATTGGCTTGATAAATTTTTAACTTCAAATTCCCATTGGCGGTGCTAAAGGCTTCCGTAGGAATAGAGGTATCACCTGGAGTGGACAGTTCTCTGAAATTGACATGTTCTGCGTTCAATGTCCCCGTGAATTGAGGGGGATTTTTTTCTGTAGCAACCTCCAGGGTTCCTGACAGATCGCTGGTCCCGAATCGGCTTTGAAAATCATTCATGCGGTAACGAGGTCCTTCTTTGGTCACCCGGGCCTTGAAATGGTACGGACCAACTGCCGGCAGATCGGTATGAAGCTCACTCAGATTCTTGCCTTTGAGCGATACCCCTAACGTGCCGCCCATTTCCGGACGATCAGGATTCAAGGTCCCCGTTGCAGCCAGCACCGCGTCACCCCTCTGAGCGGTGAGGGAAATGGGCCAGGGCTTCCTCGGTTCGATCATTTCAATGAGAGAGCCGGTCATGAGTCGGACTCCATAGGTCTTATCCTGAAAAGTGCCTTTGCCCCGAATCTCTATGGGGCCGCCTTTTGAAATCCTCAGCGATAGCTGGGGAAAGGCAACGGGCAGTCGGTTTTCTGGAATTGATTCGGACCGAGAGATTGTGGTGCGATCCATCCGCATATCGACGTTCAACGTCGAAAGACTTTCCTGAAGAGTGGTCCCGTGCCCATCGGCCAACACGTCCAGATTGATCTGTCCGGCAATACCTTCTGGCACCCCGAACGCCTCCAACGCCTCCCCAAAATTAAAAGAGCTGAACCGGGCTTTCAACCTGGTCCGTGGTGCGGAATTTTTCAGATCAACCTCTAAATTGGCTTGCAACGTTCCTCCAAAACTTTTCATCTGAATTGGATCGAGAAGAACCTGATCTTCCTGCATGCCGGCCGTAAGAGATAACGAACCAATGTCCGTCTCACCCAGTAACAGGTTTGGGATGATCACATCCAGATCAACATCCAAAGGCATCGAGGCAGAAGATTTGAACTCCGGTTGTTCCAGAGAAGCTGCCTGTTGAGATCCGTTGGTATGTGATAAAGACGTCAAGTCATGAATCTGTAAGGAGTTAGAAGTCAATCGACCGGTCATCTTTTGACGTCCTACTCCGTTCTGTATCCGCAATTGCCCGCCAAGATCCGAGGAACCCAACGTTCCCCGGATATTATTTAAGTTGAGGACATCCGAAATCTTCACGACATTGGCAGCGATCATGAACGGGGCGGAATCGGGAAGGCCAACATTCAGAAGAGCATTTAGCGCACTCAAACGATCCCCGTTAATCTGGACCTGGAGGTCATACATCTGGTCGGAGTTCGCCCCTCCGACGCTTCCTTTGATAGATGCGGATGCGCCCGTTGTAAACAGCACGCCATCGAACGGCCAGGCTTCGGTCAGGGTGAACAGATCCATAATACGCCCGCCAATCAGCTCAATGTTGACAGGGCTATCCTGGTAGGTACCTTCAACTGAAAATTTTCTGTGCTGGTCGTCCGGGGCATTGACCACTCCCCGATGAATTGCCACGTCTGTCGTTTCCCCAGCCGGATATGACCGGTACCGAATTCGGGAACTTTCGATTGAGATCTCCCCTCTATTGGAAATAGTCATGAAGACCGACGGGGCAGCCCGGGAGACGATTCCAGGCTGGCTGTCCTTTCGGAAAGTCCAGTTGTCGAGACCTTCCGACCCTTCTTCTAAAAAAAGTTCAGCACCCTCAAGAGCAATCTTTTCAGCCTCCAAGCGACGTTGGAGAAGCGGTACCAAGGAGAGTCCGATCTCCAGGCGGTCGGCCCGGAGAAAATGTGGTTGAGAAGTCCACGGAGGATTAGACACAGAAACATGTTCCAGAATTAACCGCGGATGCAAGGAAAAAGTCAGAGAGAGAGGTCCTTCCAGGGAAACCGTTCTTCCCATGGCCGCCGAAAACCCCCGTTCAAGGGTTTCGCGATAGAGTTCGGTTTTGATAAACGGGAATAACACATAGGCAAGAACGCCACAGGTTACAAAAATGAGAGCCAGGCTGATCCAAAATTTTCGTGAGGGTCGGAACATATACCTTTCATTCTATAACATGAGGACCCCTGCAATCATTTTTATCGGGATAATCTAGATTTTGAGTGTGAGTCGAGATGAAAGCCAACCAAAAGGATGGCGCCCTACCCTCCTTTAAGAAAAGATAAACTCGAAGGAAGCTGAAATCTGCCGGAGGTCATGAGGTCCGGCGTCAAAAATTTCCCGCCGAACCGCCAAAGGATGGAAAGCGGTGGTACCCATTAGCAGGATCTGCCCGGTCGACGCGAAATACGCAGGGGTGAGGGTGGATGCTATGTTGCCGGTGGAATTTGAGCGGCTTGTCTCCTCGCTCCTGGATACCCCTGTAACTCGTCAATGGTATCAACCACCATGACCCCATGGCCAAAGTAGCCGACACGTTCCTCCAATCCTTCGGCGTGCAGGATATCGCGCACCGTTGCGTGCGGCGAAACGAGTGGAAGGCGAATCCCCATCGCTTCGAGTATCGCATGCAGGGTTGCCAGCATGCGCACACCGGTAAGATCAACGATGGGTGAAGTGGACAGATCGCATATCACCAGCTTTAACGCTCCTGTGGTGGTATCGGGGAGCTAGCCGCCCAGGATGATGAGACGCTCGAGGAAGTGCTCCTCGCCACCCTCGACTCCGAACAGCCTTGGGCAACTGGGTTAAGGCTATCGTAAGTACCGCGCCCGCCTTGCTCCCGAGCAGGATGGTTTCGCTGACCAGAGAACTCAATCGCAGCAGCTAGGCAAACACGCACATGACAGCGTCAGATTATTACCTGCGTTTTGCCCGATGACGGCACGGACAGAGTCTTGCTCAAGACGTTGCGCGAGGAAAAGGGCATCATTCGCGCGGAGAGTGTTTCCTGTCGAGGCATTGCTGCCCTTCGGGAAGCAATCACGAAAAAGGGAGGGTTACCCGAGTCAATTTTGGTGAGGATGGTAAATATCGTGGTTCCAGTGACAGAAGCCGAGACATTACTCTCCTACATATACGAAAAAGCTTGTATCGGACGTCCTGGTGGCGGCCTATTACTCTTGAGTAAGCCTGTCGTCTCGACTCCTTACTCTATTCCCAAAGATCTCCCGCTCTAAACAGTCAAAGAGCGTCTACGCTTACCACGGAACAAGGAGACCGTCCTCGTTTTCATTCAAGGGAGTGTTGAATAATAATAATTTCCAAGGGCATATTGACCCACTGGCACGTTGCATATGAGAGCCCTCCGGGCGGTTCAAAAAAGCATGCGCTGAGCCTTTCGAAGGGTTCGTCCAGTCCTGCACTGAGTCATGCCGAAGGGAAGGCCGCAGTCATTTTTGCGCGCAGAGCGTACTTCCAGTACGTGAGCACGGAAAAATGGCGAGAACGCCGCTGCCGGCTTTTTTCAAAAGCCCCAATATGTTCCGCCGACCCGCCAATGCGCCTCAGCCCCTCCTCTGTTTTAATTCCGTTAAGTGAACGTCTACCATCTCATGAAGGTCAGGAGACCAGGCCATACATGGCAATCTTGAGAAAACCTTTAAGGCGGGAGGCGGAGTAGCTAAATGCCTTATTCGGCGGAAATAAGTGGAGCATTCCATATCTTCACGGCAGGAATTCCCCGATAATAGCTCAAAACATTTAATGTGCCGGTCTGAAGGAGAAAATGCCGGCCTGCGGCGGCTGGTAGACCGAGCCATCGAGCGACCAACACTCGCAATATATGACCATGAGCAAATAGGACAACATCGCCACTCACCGTTCGGACCCTGGCTATGACACAATCGGCCCTGGCGCCGACCTCCTCGGGGGTTTCGCCACCCGGACAACCGTCGGCAAAAATTATCCAACCGGGTCTTTTTTCATCAATCTGCTTGGAGGTAAGCCCTTCATACTCTCCATAATTCCATTCAACAAGATTGCCGTCCACCTCTGCCTTCTCGCCAAATCCTGCCAACAGACATGTTTCCCGGGCACGCTGCAGAGGACTGGTGAGAACAAAGTCAAAGGAGTGATTGGCAAATAGGGGCTTGAGAAGCCTCGCCAGATTTCGACCATTTTCGGTGAGAGGCAAATCTGTGGTTCCGGTATGTTGGCCGCTCAAACTCCATTTCGTCTCTCCATGACGAATGACGTAGATTTCTTGCGGATTATCTGACATGAGTATTCCAAATGAAATTCTCGAAGAAAGAAAAAACTCTAACTTTTTGTCCTCCCCTACTGTCAACTCATGTCCCAAAAGAGAACAGTCTTAACAACTCCTTTGCCCCATTCTTCCCCATTTTTTCTTCTTAGGTTCTGAGGGACTTTAGGCTAGGATGGGCTTCGGTGTTGTAAGGAATAAGCTATCCTACACACACCTGAGTGTCGGACGCCCCTGGAGGTGTCTACACACCTGCGTCATCAAGCACCGTTGTACTTTGAACATCAAACCGCACTGCTTGAAACCATTTCACTGTATTATTATCATGAGTGCTCCAATTTGAACTCAATGGCATTTCTTTTGCTTTTTCGACTAACAAAGGCACGTGAGAGGGAATCTCATCATGAAAGACGGTAGTCTTGAAGCGACGGCGAAAGCCCTGGTAGCTGAAGGGAAAGGTATTCTGGCGGCCGATGAAACCGTCGGAACGATTACGAAACGATTTGAGTCCCTGAAGATCAGTGCAACGGAAGACAGCCGCCGAACCTACCGGGAAATGCTGGTCTCCGCCCCCGGAGTTTCGGAGTTTATTAGCGCGTGATCATGTACGACGAAACCATTCGACAAAAAGGCTCCCATGGAACTCCCCTGCCAGAAATTTGCATCAGACTGGGAATCATCCCTGGGATCAAAGTGGATACAGGGGCGAAGGATTTTGCAGGATCGCCCGGCGAAAAGTGACGGAGGGATTAGACGGCCTTCGGGACAGGTTGAGTGACTATTACAAAATGGGTGCCCGGTTTGCCAAATGGAGAGCGGTCATTCGGATTTCCGAGGGGTTACCAAGCCAAACCTGCCTGGTGGTCAATGCTCACGCGCTGGGACGCTACGCGGCTGCTCTGTCAGGAGCAGGGGCTTGTCCCGATTGTCGAACCCGAGGTGCTGATGGACGGTCCCCATACCATCGAACACTGCGGAGAGGTCACCGGTCAGGTACTCCACGCGATCTTCAACGCCCTTTATGACCAGAGAATCTCATTGGAAGGTATGCTCCTGAAACCCCACATGGTCATTTCGGGGAAGGAGTGTTCAACGCAGGCCTCGGTTCAGGATGGGGCTCAAGCTACGCTACATTGTCTGTCCCTCCATGTACCGGCCGCTGCTCCCGCGATCGTGTTCTTATCAGGCGGTCAACATGATCGCCTTGCCACCGCACATTTAAATGCCATCAATCAACTTCCCTCCACGAACCCATGGAAAATCAGCTATTCCTATGGCCGGGCTCTACAGGATCCGACGCTGGAGGCCTGGCATGGGGAAAGCCAAAACATCCAGGCCGGTCAACAGGCTCTTTATCATAGAGCCAAATGTAACAATGCTGCGTGCTTCGGGAAATACGCAGAAGAGATGGAAGCGGATTCGTCACCGAAAACTGCACCGGCACACCGTGCAGACTGGCAGAATGACTAAACCGCATTTGGACGAATCCTTTTTACCATGAAAGATTTGGAGACAAGCATCGCATGTCCGTTTTGAATGACTGTGATGGCGATTATGAGGAAAATTTGGTAGCTCGAGCAACAAAGCTCAGCCGGAAAGAACACCAACAATGAGTGGAGAGAAAGCACCCAATCCCATTACCCGAGACAAATTTGATGCTGTACTGTTTGACCTTGATGGAGTTCTGACTGCGACCGCCAAGGTGCACGCGATCTGTTGGAAAAAAATGTTCGACGAGTATCTTCAAAAACGGGCAACCCGGCTTGGCGAGTCGTTCCAACCCTTTGAAATTGGCACGGATTACCGTTTCTATGTCGATGGAAAACCGCGATTTGATGGAGTCAGGGATTTTCTCCGGTTCCGCAACATTGAACTACCGGAAGGGGCTCCAGACGACCCACCCCAAACGGAAACGATTTGCGGCCTTGGAAACCACAAGAACGAAATGATTAACGCGGTGATTGAGTCTAATGGTGTTGAGGTCTACGAAGGAAGTATCACATTGGTTCGACAAATCCGCAAAGAAGGAATCGGAGTCGCCGTCGTGACCTCAAGTCAGAATTGCGATGCCGTACTTAAGGCTGCAGGAATTGAAAGATTATTTAATGTGAAAGTCGATGGCAACGTCATCCACGACGAAAATCTCTCGGGAAAGCCGGCTCCGGATGCTTTCCTTGCCGCAGCCAAAAAATTGGGAGTGGACCCGAAACGTTCGGTGGTGGTGGAAGACGCGATTTCGGGAGTTCAAGCAGGACGGAATGGCGGATTCGGGCTGGTGATCGGAGTCGCGCGAAAAGGAGATTCCGAAGAACTCAGGCAACATGGCGCTGATATCGTGGTGAAAGATCTTGGAGAATTTCTCGATTAAGCTGCCGGAAATATTTCCCTCACATCTCTGTACGGTTCGTCATCACTGATAAACATCCGGCAGCAATGTGAGCATATGGCGTTTGATTAAAAGGTGAAAAATTCATGATACACCATGAGCGCGTAAAACCTCCTCCCCATATTTATCCTCCCGATGAATGGAATCTGATAGAAAAAAAATTCCACCTTCCAGCCATCGAAATGACCGAAACAACTTTTGCGATAGGAAACGGGTATTTTGGCATGCGAGGATGCGGGGAAGAGGGCGTGCCCGCCGTTCAAAACGGCACTTTTGTCAATGGTTTCTACGAATCCTGGCCGATCGTCTACGGCGAAGAGGCCTTTGGTTTTGCCCGGACCGGTCAGACCATCGTCAATGTGACAAACAGCAACAAAATCAAACTTTATGTTGACGACGAGCCTTTGTATTTACCCGACGCCAATCTGCTGAACTATGACCGTCGCCTGAACATGAAATCCGCCACACTGGACCGGGAGATCTTGTGGGAGACCCCGTCCGGGAAACAGGTACGCATCAAATCCAGGCGCCTGGTGTCATTTCCCCACCGCCACCTTGGGGCCATCTCTTATGAAGTGACGGTGTTGAATGCAGAAGCGCCGATCGTGCTGTCCTCTGAAATGCTCTACCTTCATGACCATCAGAAGGGAAATGGAGATCCTCGATTGGCCAAAGGTTTACTCGACCGGACCTTACATCCCAGGAAGCAAATTGCCAAAGATCGTCGTGTGGTGCTGTGTCACAGTACCAAGAACAGCAACATGACACTGGCGTGCGGTATGGATCACGATCTGGCGACTGACTGTGCGTACACCATGCAGGACAAGTGTTACGAGGACTTCGGGGCGATTGTCTTCTCGATCGAGGCCAAGCCGGGCATCCCCATTCGCCTGTTCAAATACATGACCTATCACACGACAGACACCGCATCTCCGGAAGGACTGTGTGCAAGGGCCGAACGGTCTTTAGATCGAGCCCTCGGACAGGGCTTCCCTCGCATTCTGGCCGACCAGGAGCAATACATGGACGAATTCTGGCAAAGAAGCGATATCCAGATCAGCAACTTGGATCCAAAACGGGCGAAGCGCTCCAACATTGAAATCCAGCAGGCCATTCGCTTCAACCTGTTTCATATCCTTCAGGCAGCAGGCAGAGCCGATACCACCGGAGTGCCGGCCAAGGGGCTGACGGGCCAGGCCTATGAAGGGCAATATTTTTGGGATACGGAAATCTATCTGCTGCCATTTTTGATCTATACCTCTCCGTCCATTGCCAAGAACCTGCTGATGTTCCGCTATCGCATGTTGGACAAAGCCAGGGAACGGGCCCGGGAACTGAGTCAGAAAGGGGCGATGTTTCCGTGGAGAACCATCAACGGAGAAGAAGCCTCCGCCTACTATGCCGCGGGGACCGCCCAGTATCACATCAATGCGGACATCATGTATGCCCTCAGAAAATACATCCAGGCAACGGGTGATGAGAATTTTTTGAATGAGTACGGAGCTGAAATGTTGATCGAGACGGCACGCTTATGGAGTGATCTGGGGGTTTTTTCGGAAGACCACGACAAGAAGGGAAAATTTTGCATTCATGGGGTCACCGGACCGGATGAATACAACACCGTCGTCAATAACAATACCTATACGAATCTCATGGCGCGGGAAAATCTCCAGTATGCGGTGTCGACCATCGAGACATTACGGGAACAAAAACCCGAGGTGTTCGCCGCCCTTGTCAGCAAGACCGGCGTCGGGATGGAAGAAATCAAGGAATGGCGGAGGGCTGCGGAAAATATTTACATCCCTTATGATGAAAATCGAGGGATTCACCCGCAGGATGATTCCTTTCTAGAAAAAGAGTTGTGGGACCTTAAGGCAACGCCACCGGAAAAATTCCCTCTCTTGTTGTTTTTTCACCCACTGGTCATCTACCGATATCAAGTCATTAAGCAAGCGGATATTATTCTGGCCATGTTTCTGATAGGGAAAGAACTTTCCCCGGAGCAGAAAAAACGTAATTTTGACAATTATGACCCCCTGACTACAGGTGATTCCTCCCTTTCATCCTGCATTCAGAGTATTGTCGCGTCGGAGATAGGCTACATGGATAAAGCGCTGGAATACGCACGGGCGGCTTTGTTGATGGATCTTGCCGATGTGGGCGGAAATGTTAAAGACGGGTGCCACATTGCCTCAATGGGCGGGACCTGGATGACGATGGTGTATGGCCTGGCCGGGATGCGCGACTTCGACGGTATCCTGACGTTCAAACCTAGACGTCAACCGGATCAGCCGGCAAAGTTACGCTTTCCTTTGACCTATCACGGTCAAATCCTCGATATCGAAATGGGGCCCGAAGGGGCCAGGTATGCTTTGCGGGAGGGCGACGGGTTGATGATCCGACATGAAGATGAAGAGCTACACCTTTCGCCCGAGGCTCCGATTGTCACTCGACCGATCTTGACCTGGCCGGCGAAGTGAGTCGAAAGGGACCATGCGAATTCTCGTGCTGAACAGCGGAAGTTCGTCCGTCAAATTTCGGGTGCTCGATGTTGATCCTCAAGCGTCACCTCGCGAAATTCGGCCGGATCGGGCACTGATAAAAGGCGCCGTGAAGGGCATCGGCAACACGGCGAGTTTTGAATGTACGGTCGAAGAAAAACCCTCTCCGAAAATCACCCGGGTGATTGCTAACCACCATCAGGCTATTCGCTGGCTGTTTGAGCAACTCAAACAACTCGACAGCGCGGATCATGATCCCGCCTCCCTCGCCGGGGTGGAAGCCGTCGGCCACCGGGTGGTCCATGGAGGAGAACGATTTTCTCAATCGATCGTGATTTCGGACGAAGTGATGAGCGAGATTGATACGCTTGGGGAATTAGCGCCCTTGCACAACCCGGCCTGTCTGGAAGGGATTCGGGGGGTCAGGGCCATTCTGGGCCCCCAGGTCCCAATGGTGGCGGTGTTCGACACAGCCTTTCACGCCACCATACCCTCGCATGCCAAAGTGTATGCGCTGCCCTACGCGTTAGCCAATCGCCATCATATTCGTCGCTATGGGTTCCACGGTATCGCACATGCCTCGTTGGTTGGAAGTTATTTTGAAAAAACCGGAAGACCGTCGACACCATCCCGACTCATCACCGTGCAACTCGGGAATGGATGTTCTATCTCTGCTGTTGAAGACGGAAGATCTGTAGAGACATCCATGGGATTCACACCGCTGGAAGGGCTGGTCATGGGCACGCGGTGCGGTGATCTGGATCCCTCCATTGTCAGTTATCTCTGTCAAAAGGAAAAAGTGGGACCGTCGGAAGTAGAACGCTGGCTGAATGAACAGTCTGGCCTTCTGGGACTTTCCGGAAGAACGAATGATATGAGGGAACTACTGCAGGCGGCCGACCGCGAAGGGCATGAACCATCGCAAATGGCCATTGATGTGTTTTGCTATCGCACTAAAAAATACATCGGGGCCTATCTTGCGGTTCTGGGCGGTGCGGACGCCCTCATTTTCGGGGGCGGAATCGGCGAGGCGGCTCCCGATATTCGACGCAAAATTTGTGAAGGGATGGAGTGGTGCGGATTACGGTTGGATCCTAGCCTCAATAGCAAAGCCGTCGGGCTTCAACCGGGAGATGTCACCAGAATCAGTAAAGATGAACAATCGTTGGAAGTGTATGTCGGGGCTGCGGATGAAGAAACCTGGATTGCCCGTGAGACGGTACGTTGTCTCGAAGGGACCCGGTAGGTCTCGATGAATCCGCTTGTACCTCGCCCAACTTCCCCTTATAAAGACGAGGAATGTGTCGGCCTAGGGCCTCTTATATTGTCCCAGGAATTTCCCCACACTAAACCCGGAAGAACCACATTTACCTTGAGTCGGTGTTCAAGCTGGATGATGCCACATTAAAGGAGGACAGCATGTCGAATACGTTGTCAAAAAAAGAACTGGATTTGATCGATGCCTATTGGCGGGCCGCCAATTATTTGTCAGTTGGTCAAATCTATTTGTATGACAACCCGTTATTGAAAAAGACGTTGACCAAAGAACACATCAAACCGAGGCTTCTCGGCCACTGGGGGACAACGCCGGGATTGAATTTTCTCTATGTTCACCTGAACCGGTTAATCAAAAAACACGACTTGAACATGATTTACATTACGGGACCTGGACATGGTGGGCCTGGTCTGGTTGCGAATGCGTACCTGGAGGGAACGTATAGCGAGGTCTATCCGAACATCTCACAGGATGAAGAAGGGTTGAAGCGCCTCTTCACCCAATTTTCCTTTCCCGGCGGTATTCCCAGTCATGTCGCTCCTGAAACTCCCGGCTCGATCCATGAAGGCGGTGAATTGGGGTATGCCGTCTCTCATGCCTATGGCGCCGTATACGACAATCCCGATCTAATCGTGGCTTGCGTGGTCGGTGATGGCGAGGCAGAAACCGGACCGCTTGCGACAAGCTGGCATTCCAACAAATTCTTGAATCCGGCAACCGATGGCGTGGTCTTACCGATTCTCCACCTCAACGGCTACAAAATTGCCAATCCCTGTGTCCTGGCCAGAATCAGCCACGAAGAGCTGGATCACTTGTTTCGCGGGTATGGGTATACGCCGTATTTCGTTGAGGGGGATGACCCCATGAAGATGCATCAACTCATGGCCGATACGCTCGACATCGTGACCAAAGAAATCCAAGCCATCAAGTCGGATGCGCAAAAAAAAGGAGGTACCAAGCGACCACTCTGGCCCATGATCGTTTTCCGCACCCCAAAGGGTTGGACCTGCCCCAAGGAAATTGACGGCAAAAAAACCGAAGGGTACTGGCGCTCTCACCAAGTCCCGATGGGAGAAATGCATGAGAAACCGGACCATGTGCGAATTCTTGAAAAATGGATGAAGACATACAAACCAAATGAACTGTTCGATAAGAATGGGCAGCTGAACCCTGAACTGGCAGACCTGCCACCCAAAGGGGAGCGACGAATGAGCGCCAATCCCCATGCAAATGGTGGGTTGCTGCTTAAAGACCTGCGCATGCCAGATTTCCGCAGTTATGCCGTAAAGGTGACATCCCCTGGATCAGTAATCGCCGAGTCCACCCGGGTGATGGGAACATTCCTGCGAGATGTCATGAAGCAGAACTTGAGCAGCAAAAACTTTCGGTTGTTCAGTCCTGACGAGAGCAATTCCAACCGCTGGCAGGACGTCTTGGAGGTGACCAACCGTACCTGGATGGCCGACACCTTTCCTTACGATGATCATCTTGCACCTGACGGTAGGGTCATGGAAATGCTTAGCGAACACCAATGCCAGGGATGGCTGGAGGGCTATCTGCTCACGGGACGGCATGGCTTCTTCTCCTGTTACGAAGCGTTCATCCATATTATTGATTCCATGTTCAATCAGCATGCGAAGTGGCTGAAAGTATGCGACGAAATCCCCTGGCGGCGACCAATCGCGTCGCTGAATTATCTGCTCTCATCCCATGTGTGGCGTCAGGACCACAACGGGTTCAGTCATCAGGATCCTGGGTTTATCGATCACGTCATCAATAAGAAGGCAGACGTGGTTCGGGTGTATTTGCCGCCGGATGCGAACTGCCTGCTCTCCGTGACCGACCACTGTCTTCGGAGCCGGAACTATGTCAATGTCGTGGTGGCCGGAAAGCAACCGGCTCCCCAGTGGCTGACCATGGATCAGGCCATTAAGCATTGCTCCGCAGGCCTCAGCATTTGGGAGTGGGCGAGTAATGATCGGGGAAGCGAACCGGATGTGGTGATGGCATGCTGTGGCGATGTCCCGACACTGGAAACGCTCGCGGCCGTAGACCTCCTTCGCTCCCATGTTCCAGAGTTAAAGGTTCGTGTCATCAATGTGGTCAACCTTATGAAGCTGCAACCTCAGAGCGAACACCCGCATGGATTGAGCGACAAGGACTTCGACGCGCTGTTCACGAAAGACAAACCGATTATCTTTGCGTTTCACGGATACCCCTGGCTTATTCACCGGCTGACCTACCGGCGGACGAATCACAAAAACCTGCATGTGCGTGGCTATAAGGAAGAGGGCACGACCACCACGCCGTTCGACATTTGTGTGATGAACGATCTGGATCGCTTCCATTTAGTAGACGATGTGATCGACCGTGTGCCGAAACTGGAAACTCGGGCGGCATACGCCAAGCAGGCCATCCATGACAAGCTCATTGAGCACAAACAGTACATTGCCAAATATGGCGACGACATGCCGGAAATAAGTGGTTGGCAATGGGGACAGCGCGTGGCCACCGGGCGAAGAAAAAGCTCGACGGAAGCCGATAATGTATGAGTGACGAAAAAATACGTTTCTCAAGTACAGTGGCAGGAACTTGGGAGCCCCTCAAGGTGAAGGGCACATCAACCCCAGAGAATACCCCATCACCGCCAACCCAATGCTCTGTGAGGAAAACGCATGAAGACCATCAAAAATGATTCCTGGTTAGGAAATTCTCTTCGGATGTCGTTTAGTGTGATCCTGATTCTCCTGATCGGAAGTTGGACGATGGTGTTGTTAGACGGGGGCACCATGCTGGTTCGAGAAGCCGGCGAGGCCCATGCGGCAAGACCCGACGGCACCTATGGCAAGGATTGGGGAAATCCCGACGGTGAGGAATGCGTGCAATGTCATCGGAAACATACACCGGGGTTGTACCAGGAATGGAATCAAAGCATGCACGGGCAACGAGGAGTGAATTGCCTTGATTGTCACAAAGCGGATGGGAAAGACAAGGACGGGTTCAGGCACAAGGGTCAATTGATCTCTCTCATTGTGACGCCCAAGGATTGCGCGCGCTGTCATAACACGGAATTCCAAGAGATGGATGGGTCGCATCATTCGAAAGCCGGCGATATTCTCGCATCGTTCGATAATCTTTTGGGCGAGGTCGTTGGCGGCCCGGAGGCTGTGAATGCCGGATGTAAACAATGTCACGGCTCAACCATTGAAATTGGTGAAGATGGAAAACCTCTACCCACCACTTGGCCCAACACCGGAATTGGACGTATTAATCCCGACGGGTCTAGGGGTTCCTGTACCGCCTGTCATGGTCGGCACCGCTTCTCCAAAGCGCAGGCACGAACACCGGATACCTGCGGAAAATGTCATGTCGGTCCGGATCATCCTCAGATCGAGGTCTATAACGAATCCAAGCATGGCATCATCTATCACGCCAAAACGACTGAAATGAATCTCGAATCGGACAAATGGGAAGCCGGCGTGGATTATTCGGCCGCCCCCACCTGCGCTTCATGCCATATGAGCGCCGGAGGGGGAGAAAAGCCCACCCATAATGTGGGCGAACGGATCTCCTGGACCTTGCGGCCTCCTATTTCCGTCAAAAACAATCTGGTGAAACTTCAAGATGGCAGTGAGTTTGATGTGCCGGAAGGTCAACCATTGCCCAAGGTTGGAGACAAGGCCAAGAAGTCAAAGGTGGTTGAGGTGCTGACGTGGAAAGAACGTCGTCTGAAAATGCAAAATGTATGCACAGCCTGTCACACCGATTCGGTGATATTGGGACATTACAACCAGTTTGATAAGGTAGTGGACCTCTATAACGATAAATTTGCTAAGCCCATTGCCGCCATCATGGGTGACCTCCAGAAAGCCGGGACCATCAGTTCAGCCCCCTTCGACGAGAAGATCGAATGGATTTGGTGGGAAATCTGGCATCACGAAGGTCGTCGAGCACGGCATGGCGCCTCCATGAGTGGTCCCGATTACACCTGGTGGCATGGGATGTACGAAGTGGCCAAGCACACCTATTTCGAATTCATTCCCGAACTTAAAAAGGTGGCAGGAGAAAAAGAAGCGCAAGCATTACTCGAAAAGTATTTCAAACCGATCCCTGGCCATGCCTGGTACTTTGAAGGGATGAACCCTGCCCAGCTTGACGCCGTTCGAAAAGGATTTGAATCCCGTTACGGGAAAGGCTCATTGAAGTAAGCACGAGTCAGAATATAGGGTTTACATCATTCAATGCTCACGAGACTCTGGAAATGGTTTTGGAGCCCCACCAGCAAATATTCCTGGGGAGCGATTTTCGTCGTGGGCGGAATAGCCGGGATTATTTTCTGGGGAGGCTTCAACACCGCCATGGAGCAGTCCAATACGCTCCCCTTTTGTGCCAATGCCTGCCATGAAATGACGGATTTCGTCCTGCCGGAATATCAGCAATCCATTCACTACACCAACGCCCAAGGTGTCCGGGCCATTTGCGCCGACTGCCATGTGCCCAAAGCATGGGGTCCAAAGGTCGTTCGGAAGATTAAGGCCACATGGGAATTATGGGGTAAAATCACCGGCTCCATTAATACGCGAGAAAAATTTGAGGCCAAGCGTGAACAGATGGCCTTAAAAGTTTGGCTGGAAATGAAAGAAAACGATTCCCAAGAATGCCGGAATTGCCATTCCTATGAGGCCATGGACTGGCACGCCCAGTCGCTTCTTGCCCAACGGGACATGCAGAAAGCCATGAAGGAAGGGAAAACCTGCATCGATTGCCACAAAGGCATAGGCCATACACTCCCCGATGGCTACGAATCTGATACCCCGGTATACAAAGAAGACTTAGCCAAACTGCTAAACAACTAATCATCAAACCCTGAGGAGCAACGCCGAGGGAGAGAAAAGACAGAGAGCCACCCTGACACCAGATCAGTTCCAGGTTCAGAGTTGTGCGTATAGATCTATGCCTGAGGATCGAAACCCATGCCGAAGACCAGAAAAAAGTGGCCACAAGTAAAGTGAATATGCAAGCTAGAGCAGCCATAGCCGGAAAAAGTTTTCCCCTCGGGGCAACTGTTTCCCCTGAGGGAGTGAACTTTTGCGTCTTCTCAAAGAATTGCACGCTCATGGAATTGCTGCTGTTCAATCACCCGGATGAGACGAAGCCGGCGACGAGTATCCCCCTCGATTCCTGGAGAAACCGGACGGGCCACTATTGGCACATCTTCGTCCCTGGTCTCCGACCGGGCCAGATCTACGGGTATCGGGCCCACGGGCCGTTCGAGCCGCAACGAGGGCTGCGATTTGACCCTGAGAAGGTCTTGCTCGATCCCTATGGCAAGGCAGTGGCCGTACCGAAGCCATACAGCCGGGTCGCGGCATCCAAGCCGGGAGACAATTGCCCCACAGCAATGAAAAGCGTGGTGGTGGATGTGGACGCGTACGATTGGGAGGGCGATACCCCGCTCAAACGGCCCGCAATTCGGACCATTGTGTACGAGATGCATGTGCGCGGGTTTACCCGCCACCCCAGTTCCGGCGTCGAGGAGAAGACACGGGGGACCTACGCCGGTCTGATTGAAAAAATTCCGTACCTCCAGGAACTTGGCATCCCGGCTGTGGAACTCCTACCCGTGTTTCATTTCGATCCACAAGATTGCCCCACGGGGCGAGTCAATTATTGGGGCTATGCACCGATATCCTTCTTCGCACCACATCCGCAGTATAGTTCACGTCAGAATCCGCTCGAAGTGGTTGACGAATTCCGCGACATGGTCAAGGCGCTACGTCGAGCGGGCATCGAAGTCATTCTTGATGTGGTCTACAACCACACTGCCGAAGGCAATGAGGATGGACCCACGCTCTGTTATCGCGGCCTCGAAAATAGTGTCTATTACATCCTGGAGGAGGACCGGAGCCGGTACAGTAATTATACCGGGACGGGTAACACATTAAATGCCAATCAACCAATTGTCCGTCGTCTCATTATGGACAGTCTCCGATATTGGGTGGATGAGATGCACGTGGACGGCTTTCGATTCGACCTCGCATCGATTCTCTCCCGCGACGAAGCCGGTCGGCCGCTACAGAATCCTCCCATTCTCTGGGACATTGATTCCGACCCCTTCCTGGCCGGGACGAAACTCATTGCGGAAGCTTGGGATGCAGCCGGACTCTACCAGGTCGGTTCGTTTATCGGAGACAGCTGGAAAGAATGGAATGGACGGTTTCGTGACGATATCCGGGATTTCTTCCGTGGCGAGGAAGGATCGTCGGCACGTTTCGCCGATCGCTTGATCGGCAGTCCGGAGATTTATGGTCATAAAGAACGGGAGCCGGAGCAGAGCATCAATTTTGTGACCTGTCATGACGGCTTCACACTCAACGATCTCGTCTCCTACAACGACAAGCACAACGAAGCCAACGGCGAAAACAACCGCGACGGGGCCAATGACAACAAAAGCTGGAACTGCGGGGTTGAAGGGCCGACGGATGATCAGGCCGTGGAACGGCTACGGAACCGGCAGGTCAAGAATTTTTTGGCCGTGACGCTGCTTTCCGCGGGAGTGCCCATGATCCTGATGGGCGATGAGGTACGACGCACGCAGAATGGCAACAACAACACCTATTGTCTGGACAACGAAACGAATTGGTTCGATTGGACGCTGCTCGCGAAACATGCGGATGTCCATCGGTTCGTGACACTGCTCAACGCACGTCGGCTGTTGCGGGAAGTTGAACGAGAGCAGCAACGGATGAGTCTGAACCAGTTGATCCAACAGGCCAATAAGGCGTGGCACGGCGTCAAACTCAACCAACCGGACTGGAGCCCACAGTCACACATCCTTGCGTTTACCGTTGAACTTCCCAAAACCAAACTCCTCGTCCACTTTATTCTGAACGCCTTTTGGGAGCCCCTTGAATTCGAACTACCTCCGGTTCCCAACGGAGACGGGAGCCTCTGGCACCGATGGATCGATACGGCATTTGATTCGCCGCAGGACATCGTCCCGTGGGAAATCTCACCCGCGATTCCCGGTCAGACGTACCGCGCCCAGGAACGCTCAGTAGTGGTGGCGTTCGCGCGCATTGACGCCGGGGAACCCCGGCATCCCCAGCGTGAGAAAGTGGGATAGAACACCGCTGATCCAGACACAGAGCTAAAGTCTTGACGCCGGAAGACCTTCGAGCAGTTCCGCTGCTCGGGTTGCCGGCAATTTGATTTTTTTAAATTTTTTGGGGAGGCAGTATGAAAGACCGTCGCAAGGAGATTCTTGAACAATACGGGTGCGGACCGATCAAATTTTCCGGCACGAACGATGCGCTCTATGAACGCCATCTCATCTTCGACCATGTCATCGATCCCAAGAAGGCCGAATTGCAAGACCAGTTTGAGGCAGTGACCCGCTCGGTCCGCGACGTCATTTCCCAACGATGGCTCAAGACCGAAACAACCTACGAGGAAAAAAATCCTAAGCGGGTGTATTACCTGTCGATGGAGTTCCTGCTCGGCCGATCGCTGGCCAACAACCTCACCAACGGGCTGCTGGGGCCGTTGGCTCTTGAGGCCGCGAAAAAACGGGGTCTTGATCCCCTCGCCCTAGCCGAGATGGAGCCGGATGCCGGATTGGGGAACGGAGGGCTCGGTCGATTGGCGGCTTGTTTCATCGATTCGATGGCGACAATGCAGATCCCCGGTATGGGATATGGACTCCGTTACGAATACGGAATGTTCAAGCAAACGGTAAAGGATGGGTGGCAATGCGAACAACCGGATAATTGGTTGCGGCGTCCGGACCCATGGGAAGTGACGCGGCTCGAGGATGCGGTGGAAGTGAAATTGAACTGTTCGTTCGAGCAACGTGAGGGGGACGTACGCTTGGTCCCCGGACAGCCGTCCAGTCTTATTGGTATCCCATTCGACCGTCCGGTCATCGGATATGGTGGCAAGACCATCAATACACTCAGACTTTGGGCTGCCGCCGTCCCGGCCTTTTTCGACTTTCAGCGGTTCAGCAGCGGAGATTTCACGTCCGCCTTGCCGGGCACCCTGGCGGCCGAGTCGATAACCCGTGTGTTGTATCCGGATGATTCCACCGTCCGGGGCCAGGGGTTGCGATTCCTGCAGGAATATTTTCTTGTTGCCTGTTCCCTGGCTGATCTCGTGCGGCGCTTCCGGCAAGGCAATACCGACTGGAATGACCTTCCCGGCAAAGTCGCCATTCAGATGAACGACACGCATCCGACGATGGCTGTTCCCGAACTGATGCGGATTCTACTGGACGACGCGCATCTCAGTTGGGACCAGGCTTGGGACCTGACGCAACGATCGCTCGCCTATACGAACCATACCCTGCTGCCCGAAGCATTGGAAAAATGGCCGCTCGCATGGTTCGAAACGATGTTGCCACGTCATCTGGAAATAATACTTGAAATCAACCACCGGCACCTTGCCCAAGCGCGCATCCGTTTCGGCGGTGACGAAAGCCGGCTCTCCAATGTGAGCCTCATCGAGGAAAGCCCGACGCGTAAAGTCCGTATGGCCAACCTGGCCATTGTCGGGACCCATAGCACGAACGGCGTGGCGGCCATTCACTCCGAATTGCTCCGCAAAAGGACAGTCAAGAATCTGGCCGAGCTGTATCCCGAACGGTTCAACAATAAGACCAACGGGGTGACTCCAAGACGCTGGTTGCTCCTGGCAAATCCTGCGCTCTCCAACGCCATTACCGAAGCCATCGGAGACGGGTGGATTACTGATTTCAGCCAATTGAGTAAGCTCAAGAAACTGGCCGCCGACAAGAGCTTTCGCGGGGCCGTCCAAAACGCCAAACGCGAGGCGAAGTTACAGTTTGCCCAATGGCTCAAGACGACATCCGGGCAGACGGTCGATCCGGACACGATCTTCGATTGCCAGGTCAAACGCATCCATGAATACAAGCGGCAACTGCTCAACGCGCTGCGCATCGTCGTGCTCTACAATCGGTTGCGGGAGAATCCGAACCTCAAGATGACCCCACGGACATTTTTCTTTGCCGGCAAGGCGGCGCCGGCATACCACTTGGCTAAAATCATCATCAAGTTCATAAATAACCTGGCCGGCACCATCGAGGGGGATCCCCTCGTTCGGGGGAAACTCAAGGTCGTCTTCCTACCGGAATATTGCGTCTCCCTCGCAGAGCGGCTGATCCCGGCTACGGATGTCTCCAATCAGATTTCGACCGCCGGCTACGAAGCCAGCGGCACGAGCAATATGAAGTTCATGATGAACGGTGCGTTAACGTTAGGCACACGAGATGGCGCGACCATCGAAATGGCAGAAGAGGCGGGTGAAGAGAATTTTTTCCTCTTCGGCCTCACAGCCGACCAGGTTGCCGGCAGCAAGGGTTGGTATAGTCCGGGCTGGCATTATGACAACGAAGCGGAAACCCGCGCCGCGCTTGACCTGATCTTCTCAGGCTACTTCAACCAGTATGAACCGGGCATCTTCGAACCCCTGCGGCACTCGTTGCTGACAGGCGGAGACCACTACATGCATCTGGCGGACCTCACATCTTATCTCGAGGCTGACTGTCAAATCTGTGACTTGTATAGTGACCAAGATGGATGGGCACGCAAGGCAATTATAAACATCGCCGGTTCGGGAAAATTTTCCAGCGACCGGACCATTGCTGAATACGCAGCCGATATCCGGAATGTCAAGCCATGCCGGATTCCGTAATCGTGGGATTCACGATCGGTTCCCGGCTCCTAATGGAAAACCACATGGCTATCGTACGGCCTCAGAGGGGTCGGATGGCCTTATGAATCATGGAAAATTCTTTTTAGAACGTTTTGGGTGTTCGCAAAACTAAGGGAGGATAACAGGCATGCCTAAAAAACAAAAAGATGAGCCCGGATCGAAGCTCAAACGCAAGGAATACGAGAAGGAGCTGCGTCGGCTTCAGGCCGAACTCTGCATTCTCCAGGATTGGGTTAAACACAAAGGCCTGCGGGTCATGGTGGTCTTTGAAGGTCGCGACGGGGCCGGAAAGGGAGGCACAATTCGGGCTATTACCGAGCGTGTCAGTCCACGCGTATTCCGCGTGGTGGCCCTCCCTGCCCCATCCGACCGGGAGAAAAGCCAGATGTACATTCAACGCTACATGCAGCATTTCCCGGCAGCCGGCGAAATTGTTATCTGGGACCGCAGTTGGTACAACCGGGCCGGGGTCGAACATGTCATGGGCTTCTGCACAAAGGAACAGTACAAAGGCTTTCTCGAACATGCCCCAAATGTCGAATGGTATATGACACAATCCGGGATCATCCTGGTCAAGTACTGGCTCGAGGTAAGCAACGAGGAGCAGGAGCGTCGGTTCGAGGCACGCGTGGAGGATCCGTTGCGCCAGTGGAAGCTCAGTCCCATTGACTTGCCGTCACGCGAGAGATGGTACGACTATTCCCGCGCACGCGACCGAATGCTGGAGGCCACGGATTCAAAGCATGCCCCCTGGTATCTCGTGCGCTCGGATGACAAGAAGCGCGCACGCCTCAACGTCATGACCCATTTGCTGTCGTTAATTCCCTACGAAAAGCTGCCGCGTGAAAAAATAAAAATACCCAAGCGATCGAACAAGAGGAAGTACGACGATCAGGCGACGTTGAAGGGAAGAAAGTTCATCCCGGAAAAGTTCTGAACCACATCTTGAAGCCGTGACAGAATGCCGGACAAACAATCTGAGCAACTCTGCATCAACACCATCCGCACCTTGTCCATGGATGCGGTCCAGGCGGCCAACTCAGGACATCCCGGCACACCGATGGCACTGGCGCCGGTGGTGCTGTTTATGAAATCGATTCCTACGGTTCGATCCTGACGACCCCATATGGGGAAACCCGGATGGCTTCGTCCGTCCATCCGTCATGCGTCCATCTTGCTGTAATTGCTGCTGCCACTTTGTGAGATCAAATCCGTCAATACGAAAGACGAACGGCAGGGTCTCCGGGGAGGAAGCTTCTACGCTCCGCTGGGAGCAATATATGGGATCAACCGATCGAATCATCGGCATGGGGACCTTTGGGGCTTCGGGCCTCCCTCAAGGAATTCACAAGGAAATTCGGATTTACGGTTGAACATATGGTCGATGCGGCGAAAGAGCAGATCAAAAAATAAGTCCTTCGGACATTCGCATGGGTAAAAAGTAGAGTTGATTGTCCATCAGTCCCCCTCCTTTGTAAGGCTTGGTTCCGAGCAGGGACTAAGACGAAGGGGAGGTAGCCTCTTCACGGCACTGGATGGCTGATACCTTCGTGGTTTCCCGAATGTACCAGGCAGGACCCTCCTTCACCTTGCCTCTCCTTACAAACGAGAGGAATTCAAACCGGGTTCCTTTTTTCACCAGCGCGACGACAATCTCGGTCTGAAGAATCCGCCACTGGTCGAGTCCTGCCCTTGCCACCCTCCCCGTATCGGAGACTGATTCGAGAAGGGGGAGTTCAATACGATCAAAAATCTTTTTGAGCAATAGCAGAGATTCCAATCCGACTTTTTCTTGAACGGTCGAGGCAACATCCGAAAGATCCAGGCAGCTCCGTGCGCGTATCAGAAGGAAACGTCAACGGACGTCATGCTCCCAGGGGAAAGGAGAAGAATAGAGTCCAGGCTGGCTCCAATGGGTGGACACCAAGGAATTAAAGACTTCTAACGCATCCTGCATAGTCACGATGAAACTTCGCAAGGTAGCTCGAGGACTGGAAGTACTCAGGGGTTTGAGTGGATGCAACACCGGTGACTGTGCGAACGATCCACTCAAGGGAACCTGAGTCAGCCACACAGTCCCCACACCATCAGAAGAATGCAGTCAGGTCTTAATTGTGACATCTAACCAGGTCTCAATCAGCTGACTAAAACGTCGTTCCTCAACCAGACGGCACATGACCATCCCCGATCCGCCGAGGGACGCGAATGTAGCTGACTTCCATCGAGCCTGCAGTGAGCGTGAAGGCATCGGCGACGACCACACTCTATCCTTTCGGATCATAAAGAATTTAGGGGTCTACGATTTACAGCACTCATGACCCTGAAGAGATGAATCCTGATGGGGTCCATTGAACGTCTGAGGATGACAAGAAGACCGGGGGGAAAACACTCTCAACAAGATTGTCATGCTGAGCTGCGCGAAGCATCTGGCTAAGCCAGAGCCCGGTCGATCTGGGCACAGATCCTTCGTTGGTCTCAGAATGACAAAGAGAGGCTCGCATCCTTCTAGGGCCTGCCCTGGGCTTGGCCAAATGGCTTGTTTCGAATTCAACATCGAATGGCTCGAACCATAATTTTTGTATGATCACGGCTTTTCACTATCGGGGTCAGTGACCCTGATATGTATCCTTTTTTTCCACATCAGATCTGGAGGGATTTGCAGATCCGCGTTTTTGGTGGGAACCCAACTCCCCTGCTGAGACAATTCTCGTTTTACTACTGAACGGGAACACATTAGAATCAAAGAAAAAAAGAGGGGTGTATGGTTTATCGCAGGGCTTTTCAGATACAGGATCACATGATGAGCAAAAGGATTATCCGATGAAAAATCAAGTGCCAAGTCCCACTCTCAATAAATCCTTTCGCATGGATGGGGAGGAACGTGAATTACAAATTCAAGGAAACCTCAGGTTGGCACGATGGCATTTGATGCTGTCGATTCTGATCATGGTGTCCGGGGGAGCAGGATGTGCTCAAACGGAACAAGCTAGAGATATGGAAACCTCGGGGTTTCTCGGAGACTATTCCATTCTCCAACCGGGCAAGGAAGGGGAAGCTCTTCTTGTTTACAAAAATCCTCAAGCTGATTTTTCAATTTATCGGGCTGTGTATGTGGAGCCGGCCATCGTATTGCTATCCAAACAATCCACCGTGCCTCAGGAAGAATTACACCGGTTGGCCGATGATCTACGTTCAAAAGTCATCTGGAAACTTAAAGAGGATTTTCTTGTGGTACCCAAACTTGTTCCGGGTGCGTTGCAAATTCAACTGGCCCTAACGGAGGCTGAACCATCTGACGTCGGGATGGATATCGTGTCCACGATTATTCCACCTGCCACCATGGTATCCGGAGCGAAAGAACTGGCAACAGGAACACAGGCGTTTGTGGGTCGCGCCAGCATCGAGGCGAAATTAACCGATGGCAACACCGGAACCTTATTGATGGCGGCTGCGGATCGCCGAGTAGGGGGCAGATCCCTGAATGGTTCTATGG
The DNA here is from genome assembly GCA_032139905.1 of Nitrospira sp. MA-1. NCBI lineage: Bacteria > Pseudomonadati > Nitrospirota > Nitrospiria > Nitrospira sp. MA-1. The sequence goes on along the minus strand of JAQJDB010000004.1, from coordinate 224,748 downwards.
ATTCATGGGACGACGCCCACCAGGCATTTGAATATTGGGCGGATAAATTAGCCCAACGGCTTCGTGAATGGCGAAAGATACCGAATCCTGCAAGCACAAATTGAATGACCTGAAATTCCTACTGACCACTGCTGAGAAATACCTCAAATTCATAGGATGAAATGCCATGAAGAGGAACTGATGGCTGGAGATTCGGATTCCCGTTTTTTCTATGGGAAACCCGTCCAATTAGTACTTTGCACTGAGAGAGCACTCCCCATTTGGATTCAGGATTGAGGAAGGGGGAGCGCCTTCTCACTCTTCAAAACCCTCTCGTCTAGGAAACCTCATGGGTTGAGGTCACCAAGCATTCCTTCCTACAGGGTGTTGGCAATTTAACGGATTGTGGAGACTCTGCACACCAGAACCTATTCCCTCACCAGGAAACTCTGTACCGGTTAATCGGTTACATGAATTCGTTGTGCCGGCTCAAACTTCACTCACGCCAGAATTTTACTTTCTGGTTGCCTAGAGCGGGTCACTTTCCAGCGTGGGAAGACTTCCCAGTTTATCCGCATTGGCCCGTGGCCCGTTTGAGCTGTACTTCCTTTTGATACCAGCCGGTTTACTCCACATATTCAAGTGTCCAACCGTGACTTTCCAGACATTGCTCCCTCATCATGTCCCCTCCACCTCTGCGATAGTTTCTTGGTCGGATTGTTTCATCTTCCGGTCCAAAATGCGAAATGCCTTCCTGATTAAAATGACGGTTTTCCCGATCGCAGAGAGTAATCGTTGAACGTAAGTCTTCCTCTGTCGCACCGGGCTTAACCCATTGCTGGGAAAGACCGCAGGCTGACAGCAGGAGAAAGCATAACCCCACCGACAACTGTGCCTTTGACTGTATATTCATTTTCTTGTCTCACGCTGATGGTTAACGTTTCTCAATAAAGACATTCCCTCCCTCGCAGGCACCGTCCACTTATTCCCCTTGCCTTCCGCCTCCCAATCGACAGTGATAAGCAGGCAATGAAGTAAGATACCAGCCTTGGGGTAAATGGCAATTAACAAATAAATAAAAAAACAGACTCTGATCTTTGCGATGGTTATTCCAGGCAAACGACCAGGTGTTATTCGCCAGATTATCCTGTACCCAAGGACTCTGCATAATGCGCCTCTTGCCCCCCAGCCGCGTTCCCTACCTTCGCCAGTGTGGCTTCGCGCAGACAGCTAAGCTCATGTAAGACGTGTACGCTCCGTGCGCGTCAATCAGGTTCTATGCACCGGGTAAGATTTAAAGGAATACCCGGCTGAAAATTCAACATGTTTTGTGTCCGATGGGTTAGGCCCCAGCCAAAAATTCATGCGCTGTGCAAGGAAATGATGTTGAGGAGATCTGCGACTGGATTTTGCGTCTTCTTGGCCAACGGCATTTCACTTTTCTCCTTCGCTAGAGAGAGCGAAAGACTCATCAGGAATCCCTGCAGCAGGCTGCCAACAAGGGAATCACTCCCATTCGCCGGTTTCTTTTGTTTCGATTGCGGCATTCTTCAGACAGCTCAAGTTAGCGGCTGTCCGAATAACAACACGTTTGAGAATTTGGCGCACCAAAGGATCGTGCCTGATTGTTTCCTGGTAACACCAGTTGTATTTCCCTTTCTTTTAATCGTCATCCCTGCCGGCAGGGAAGGAGAGGTTCCTCCCCTCTTTGTCATACCTGCTTATCAGTGGCAGAGGTTCATTTTTCCTTCGATCATACCGGAAGTTTTTGGCAAGGCATCAGAAAGGAAACCAGGATCGATTCCCGATAACCAATGTCGGGCATGGCTGAATCGCGGAACTCCGCAATAGCCCTTGTCCGACATGACGCGGATAAGAGAATTCGGCTTGCCGGTGTGGACCCCGGACGACCCTCTCCTCTTCACTCGCAACACATTCACTCTACATCCAACGCTGCGTGAAAGGGAATTCCTAGGGTTTTCTAGATAAACTAAATACAGAATCCCGCACTCGCTCTTCAATTGTCTTGTTTTTCACAAAATGGTTTCCTTAGGAATCCGGTTCCACACAATTGGCATCGCCACGAAGCATGCACAATCGATAGCGAACCGATGCTGCCCAAAAAATGTACGCTTGCTCCACATCATTCCATTTGTCGGTCATCCCCCTGAGATTTTTGGTCCCGCCCCGCCGGTCCACGGCCAAACCCAAAACTTTCCCGGTTTGGGCGTCGGTAAACTTGGCCTCTAAGCCGGCTGTTCCCACAAAACCAGGTTTACCCCCCACAATGAGACCTTTGACTCCAGTTAAAATTCTGGTTTGAGGAATAATGGACGTCACCACATCTGCAACCGGATTAGAAGCCTCCGCTTCCGTGATGGCAAAGGTGGCCCGCATGACTCCGGGTCCAGGTTGGGTCACAAGGGTATAGTCCAGACTCAGAGCGTCATGCAGTTGGCCATAGGCAAAATCGGTCAGCTTCTTAAGATCTTCCGGAGACACATCTTGGGTTTCGGGGTCTTTCCAGACTGACACGGAATCAAGAATCACCTTGTCATACGAACGCCAGTCGACATCCGGATTGACGTAACGAAGGAGTGCTTCGTTTTTCACACCTTCTGTGAGCATGGCATGCTCACCCTCCGTTAGAAATCCTGATTCGACCACATCTCGCCGTTGTTGTGTCGCCGCACACCCCTGCAGAAAGAAAACAAAGAGGAAGAGAACCAAGAAAGTTCGCTGGCGAGTCTTCCGCATAGCTTCAACCCTCCTTAATTTAAGAAAAACACATTCGGAACTGCATGCCACGATCCGGAGTCGATTCTACCTAAAAAGGCTGATCGAAAACATCAAAAACCTTACCTGCAAAGGTTCAGATGAGTATGGATTGGATTGTTCCGTGGCCCTTTCAGGAGATGGTCTTGACCGTCACCGCCCCAGGAGAAAGCCTCGCACGGGCTTTATTCAACCGTCCCTTTTCCGATCCTAAAAAGAAATGAATGTTGGGAGGATTTCAAGACTTAAAATGGCAGCATCAAGCCTGGACTCGACGGTTCTGTCGATACCGTCGAATAAGGGTATTGGTGGAACTGTCATGACCCAGGTCCGATTCCCGTTGTGCCGTCAGTTCCGGAGCAATCCGATTGGCAAGCACTTTGCCCAATTCCACTCCCCATTGATCGAAGGAATTCACATTCCAGATGGTCCCCTGGACGAACACTTTATGTTCATACAAGGCAATAAGTTTTCCCAGCATAGCCGGTGTGAGTTCCTCCGCCAGGATCGTGTTGTTGGGATGGTTGCCAGGAAAGGTTCGATGGGGAATTAACGTTTGCGAGACTCCCTCAGTCTCAACCTCCTTGGCTGTCTTGCCGAATGCGAGGGCCTCGGTTTGAGCGAAAAAGTTGGCCATGAGCAGGTCGTGGTGCGGCCCGGAGGGATTCAAGGAACGGCAGAAGCCGATAAAGTCACAGGGTATCAGCCTGGTTCCTTGGTGAATTAATTGATAATAGGCATGCTGACCGTTGGTGCCGGGCTGGCCCCAGATGATTGGGCCTGTCTGATAATCCACAACGGTCCCGTCCAGAGTCACCCGTTTTCCATTGCTCTCCATATCAAGCTGCTGGCAATAGGCGCTGAGCCGCCACAAATATTGATCGTAGGGGAGAATGGCATGGGTCTCAGCCTGGAAAAAGTTGACGTACCACACACCTAGAAGGCCGAGAAGCACCGGAAGGTTTTTCTCGAAAGGTGCTGATTGGAAATGCTCATCCATCGCTCGAAATCCGGCAAGCATGTCTCGAAAATGATCAGGCCCGACCCCGATCATCAGCGAAAGTCCAATGGCCGAATCCAGGGAATAGCGCCCGCCGACCCAGTCCCAGAATTCGAACATATTCGCCGGGTCAATTCCGAATTTCTGGACCTCGTTACGGTTTGTTGAAACGGCGACAAAATGTTTGGCAACAGCCTGTTTGTCATGAAGAGCATTGAGACACCAGTCTCGGGCGGATTGCGCATTCGTCAGGGTTTCGATGGTGGTAAAGGTTTTTGAACAGACGACAAAAAGAGTTTCTGCAGGGTCGAGATCTCTGGTAGCCTCCGCCAGATCGGTTCCATCGATATTCGAAACAAACCGCACCGTGAGATTGCGGTCGCTGTAGTGCTTTAAGGCTTCATAGGCCATCACCGGCCCTAGATCCGAACCTCCAATGCCGATATTGATGATATTCCGGATGGGTTTCCCGGTATAGCCCTTCCATTCTCCGCTTCTGACTCGTGTAGAAAAATCCCCCATTTGATCCAACACCGCGTGAACATCCAGCACCACGTCTCTGCCATCCACCAAAATAGATGCGTTTCTGGGCGCTCTCAGGGCGGCATGAAGAACTGCCCGTTGTTCTGTGATATTAATTTTGTCACCCCGGAACATCGCCTGAATGTGGCCCCGCAAATTCACGTTTTCCGCCAGTTCATGGAGTAAGCGTAGAGTTTCTCCGGTGATAAGATTTTTCGAATAATCCAGGTAGATCCCCTCAGCCTCCACGGCCATCCGTCGACCTCTTTCAGGATCATCCGCAAACAAGTCGCGCAGATGGAGTTTCTTGGCCTGTTGATGATGTTGTTCAAGGGAATTCCAAACAGGTCGTTGAGTGAGAGAGGTCATAAGAAAATGCTCCGTTGAGGGTTAATCTCTTGTGAGATCTAAATCCGTTCGTCCGAGATCGGTCCAATCCTTTTTGGAGGAAGACCCTACCTCCGGGAAAATGCGTCATGAGGGAGTAAATTTAAAGGTTTTGTACGTTCAAAACAATCGGCTTCAGTCCCTACCCATTTTTTCTTGATGAAATATCCCCATAAAGGAAGGTTTTGAGAATGCAAATTTAGCAGGGAAAGGTAAGACGTCGAATGAAGACCATCGATCGTCCGAAATGGCCACCTTGAAACATGAAAAATCCCGGAAATACATTTTCTTACTCTTTCACGACGCTTCCTCAAATGTAAATTCACCAGCCAGTTTCAATAAACAACTCAAATATATTTAGAATTCCTACTTGAGAATGGAACTCGAAACATGAAAGAATCACAGCCGTTTCATTTTCTTCCCCCCCCCATAGGAAGTACGAGTATGACCATCAATCGTTTCAATGCTTTTTCCCAGGCCCCAAGACCTTTTATCGTGAGGGCGCAACCGCAAACCGCCCGTCGGGACTTCCGGGGAGTGGCAGGCCTCATGGTATGCCTTCTATTAGGTATAACCTGGGGGTGCGATCGAAAAGAGGTGGAATCCACCGCAACGCCGCCTGAGGTGTTGGTGGCTGAGGTGATACAAAAGGACGTCCCGATTTATGGGGAGTGGGTCGGAACGACCGTCGGGTATGTGGACGCACAGATTCGTGCAAGAATCCAGGGGTATCTGTTGTCCCGCCAATACACGGAAGGGTCGGTGGTAAAGACCAATGACCTTTTATTTAAAATCGATCCACGACCATACCAGGCTGCCCTGGACCAAGCGAAAGCCGAATTTGCCCGTGCAGGAGCGGCCTATAAAAAGAGCCAGCTTGACGTTAAGCGGAACACCCCCCTGGCAGCAGAAGGCGCCATCAGCCAAAAAGAATTGGATGATGCTCTACAGGCAAGCGCAGTCAACCTGGCCTCAGTCGCTTCGGCGCGTGCCAAACTGGAGAATGCTCAACTGAATCTTAACTGGACGAGCGTGACCGCCCCGATCAATGGGATAGCCGGAATCGCCACAGCCCAAATCGGTGATCTTATCGTCGAGAATACATTGATGACGACGGTGTCCCAGGTGGACCCCATCAAGGTCAACTTTCCCATTAGCGAGCGGGAATATTTAAAACTGGCGGAACGGATTGAAAAGGCCGGCGGTCAGGAAAATTTGAACCCCTCCCATGAAAAAAGACTTGAGCTGATTCTGGCTGATGGGAGCATATACCCACATAAGGGAAGAGCCGTCCTGGCCGACCGTCAGGTGGATGTCAAAACCGGGACGATCACCATCGTCAGTTATTTTCCCAACCCCGGCAACATCCTCCGCCCCGGCCTTTTTGCCAAGGTCCGCACCCCAATCGAAACTCGAACCGGGGGACTGTTAGTCCAACAGCGGGCAGTCAAGGAGCTTCAGGGTACCTATGAGGTCGCCGTGATCGGGGAGGAAAACAAGGTGGCGATTCGAAAAGTGACCCTGGGGCCAAGAATTGGATCTCTCTGGCTGGTCGACGAGGGCCTTCACCCCGGCGAGATGGTCATCGTCGAGGGACTTCTCAAGGTTCGAGACGGTATGGTGGTCACGCCAAAAGCAACTTCGGACGAACCACAACCCGGCTCTGAGAGTTCTCCAGACCCGGTTAGCGCCACATAATCTAAAGCTGTCTTATGGCTAAATTTTTCATCGACCGGCCCATCGTCGCTATCGTCATTTCGATCATCATGACGATCCTCGGGCTGATCGCCATGGTGCAACTTCCCATCGCGCTGTTTCCCGACATTGCGCCTCCGGAAATCCAACTGCAGGCTACCTACGTCGGAGCGGACGCAGTCACCGTCGAACAATCGGTCGCCACCCCCATCGAACAGCAGATGGCCGGTGTTGACAACTCGATCTATATGTACTCCACAAACGCCAGTAATGGGCAGATGACGTTGCGCGTGGACTTTGACGTGAACACGGTCCCCAACGATGACCAGATCCTGACCCAGATGCGGTACCTGCAGGCCGAATCTCAATTGCCTTCCGACGTGAAGAACTACGGGGTGACCATCAAAAAATCCACCACCAGTCCTCTGATGCTCTTCAGCCTGTATTCCCCGAATGGCACCTATGACGAAATCTTCCTCGCTAACTATGCCTATGTGAACCTCAACGATCCTCTTTCCCGGAGCCAAGGGGTCGGTCAGGTCACGATTTTTGGAGCTGGCCAGTATGCCATGCGCTTCTGGGTGGAACCCGATCATCTCGCCAAACTGGGCATCACCGTGACCGAGATCCTGGATGCCATCAAGAAGCAGAATACCGTCAACCCGGCTGGTCAGATCGGAGCTCAACCGGTTCCGCAAGGCCAGGAATTCACGTATACGGTCCGATCACAAGGTCGTCTGCTTAACGAGGAAGAATTCGGACAGATCATCGTTCGGGCCGATCCCGACGGTTCCATCATCCGACTGAAGGACGTGGCCCGGGTGGAATTAGGTGCGCAATCCTACAGTATGATCGGACGTTTCAACGGAAAGCCCAGCGCGCTCATTGCCGTCTACCAACTCCCGGGCTCAAACGCAATCGATACGGTTGATCGGGCAAAGAAGCTAATGGAGGAGATGAAAGAGCGGTTTCCCGAAGACCTTGATTACGCCATCTCGCTCGATACGACACTGGCTGTGAGGGAGGGAATCAAGGAGATCGTGCATACCCTCTTTGAAGCAATTGTGCTCGTGATAATCGTCGTCTTCCTCTTTTTACAGGGATGGCGGGCCACGCTCATTCCTCTGCTGGCCGTGCCGGTGTCGCTGATAGGGACGTTCGCGATCTTCCCATTGATGGATTTCTCGATCAACACGCTCTCCTTATTCGGACTGGTATTAGCCATCGGGCTCGTCGTAGACGATGCCATCGTGGTAGTCGAAGCCGTCGAACACCATATCGAAAAAGGCCTGTCGCCCAAGGATGCGACCCGGAAAGCTATGGAGGAAGTTTCCGGGCCGGTGATCGCGATCGCACTGATTCTCGCGGCGGTCTTCGTGCCCACCGCGTTTATTCCGGGCATTACGGGGCGGCTCTACCAACAATTCGCGCTGACGATTGCCTTATCGGTGATCATCTCCGCTTTCAATGCCTTGACCCTCAGCCCCGCGCTTGCCGGAATGATTCTGAGGCCCAGAACTCCAGCCAGAGGCCCGTTGGGGGCATTTTTCGGATGGTTTAACCATTGGTTTGGACGGGCCACCAACGGGTATGTCGGGTATTGCCACTACCTGATCCGAAAGTCCGGCCGTGCGATGATCTTTCTGGTCGTGGCTGCGGTATGTGCCGGTCTGTTGGGAACCAAACTTCCCACCGGGTTTCTTCCGATGGAGGATCAGGGATATGTCTATTTAAACGTCCAACTGCCGTTGGCCGCCTCTCTCCAACGAACGGATGAGGTTGCAAAAAAAATCGAAGCCATTCTTTCAGAAGCTCCCGGAATTCAATTTGTGAGCACCATCGTAGGGTTTAGTCTCCTGAGCACCGTCAATACGACCTATAACGGGTTCTTTTTCGTCACGCTCGCTCCATGGGATGAACGGACCCAACCCGAGGAAAAGCTTCAGGCGATCTTCAAAAATGTGAACGAGAAACTCGCCGCCTTACCCGAAGCGAACGCCTTTCTTTTCCCGCCTCCGGCCATTCCCGGCGTCGGCACATCGGGTGGCGTTTCCTTCATCCTGGAAGACCGTTCCGGACAGGATGTGGCCTTCCTCGCCGACAACCTCAACACGTTCATGGAAGCTGCACGACAGCGTCCCGAAATCGCGTCCATGAACACCACCTTCATCCCCGACGTCCCACAGGTCTTTGCCCATGTCGATCGCGACAAAGTGCTGAAGCAAGGGGTGAAACTTGAAGATGTCTATAAAACCCTGCAGACCTTTATGGGCGGCGTAATGGTAAATTATTTCAACCGGTTCGGGCGGGTCTGGCAGGTGTATGTGCAGGCTGAAGGAGAATTCAGGACCAAGGCCGAAAACGTGGGGCAATTTTTCGTGCGAAATAAATCCGATGAAATGGTCCCTCTCTCGACACTGGTGACAATGGAAAAAATTTCTGGTCCGGAATTCACCATGCGATTCAACGGCTACCGATCCGCGCAGGTTTTCGCTTCAGCGAATCCCGCATTTACCTCCGGTCAGGTCATGCAGGCCCTGGAAGAAGTCTTCGCCGAAACGATGCCACGGGAGATGGGGTACGACTTCATCGGAATGTCGTTTCAGGAGAAAGTTGCCTCCGAAGGAGTCCCGGCCAGCGTGATCTTCGGCTTCTCCCTTCTCTTTGTCTTTCTCATTCTCGCGGCCCAATATGAGAGTTGGGGGCTTCCGTTCAGTGTTCTCATCTGCACACCGATTGCAGTCGTCGGTGCCTTCGGCGCCTTGTGGGCACTCGGGATGGAAAACGATGTGTTCACCCAAATCGGTCTCGTCATGCTCATCGGGCTGTCCGCGAAAAACGCGATCCTGATTGTTGAATTTGCCAAAATGGAGTATGAAAAGGGCCGTTCTCTCGTCGATGCGGCTCTGACCGGAGCCCGCCTGCGATTGCGGCCGATCCTCATGACATCCTTCGCCTTTATCTTCGGAGTGATTCCACTTGTTCTCTCTTCGGGATCCGGAGCTCATGGGAGAATCCTTCTGGGCGTCACCGTCATCGGAGGGATGATCGCGGCAAGCTTTATCGCGATTTTCCTCATCCCGGTCTCGTTTTACGTGGTGGAGCGATTAGTCCACCGCCACGACGACCATCCTGACCGAGACCCCGACGACCATGATTTTGTGGATCCTGAATTCATGGAAGACGAAGATGCGGTTGGAGTCATCCCCCAACCCAAAAATGCACCAACTCCTTTCAAGCTCTAGGGAGATCGCGGATATGAACAAATGCGGAGCCATCGTTCTGAGCCTCCTGCTCTTCTCCGGCTGCACCATGGGTCCGGATTACAAACGCCCGGACGTTCCCACCTCGGATTCCTGGCGGCTCGCCCCTGGAACCTCGGAATCTATTGCGAATATGCCCTGGTGGGAATTGTTCAAGGATGAAGAACTTCAGAAACTTATTCACACCGCCTTACAGGAAAATCTTGACCTTCGGGTGGCCGCCGCGACCGTTGCTGAATTCAACAACCAACTCATCATTGCCAAATTCGACCTTGCCCCTTCCTTAGGATATCAAGGAGAGGGCATGTACTATCACAATACGAATAATGGGTTATCCACCGGAAACGGGGCCGTGATACCCGGGCAAGCCGGCGGACAAAGTGGACGGGGGGACCTTGATTTTTCGAGGCAATCCTTCGTGGGGGGCGTTAAATGGGAGATTGATCTGTGGGGCCGGATTCGACGGAACGTCGAGGCCTCCCATGCAGAATTATTGGCACGAGTGGAAAACCAGCGAGGCCTGGTCATTGCCCTGGTCAGTGACGTGGCCCAATCCTACTTCAGCCTCCGGGCTCTTGATCTCAAAGTGGAGATTGCCGAACGCACACTCAAAGTTTGGAATGAAGCCGTGAGATTAAGCCGATCACAATACGAGCACGGGTATGCTTCGAAGCTTGATTTGGATCGCTTCGAGGCCGAACAAGCCGGCACGAGAGCACAATTGGCAAATCTGGAACAGCAGGTCGTCCAGGCAGAGAACCAGATCAGCGTTCTGTTGGGACACCGACCGATGGCGATCCCTCGTGGAATTGCGCTGACGGAACAGACTCTGCCTCCTGAAGTGCCGGTCGGGTTGCCTTCCAGCCTGTTGAGTCAGCGCCCGGACATTCTGGAAGCGGAACAAAAACTTGCCGCCTCTACCGCAAACATCGGTGTGGCCCAGGCTCAACGCTTTCCCCAATTCAGTCTCAATGCCGGTGGTGGCGTAGCCGGCTTTCAGTTGAACTCGATGGCGACAGGACCGTTTGCGACCGCAGGCGTCTCAGGGACCTTAACCGGTCCGCTGTTAAATGCAACCGCGCTGGGCTACGGCGTCGGAGTGGCGACCGCTCAGGAACAACAGGCTCTTGCCCGGTACGAGTTGGCTATCCTGAGTGCGTTTAGAGAAGTTGAGGATTCGTTGATCACCATCAAAAAAACTGGCGAACAACGTGAGGCGCAGGAATCCCAGGTCTCATCGTTACAGTCTGCTTTGAATTTCGCGGACAAACGGTATCGCGGAGGGTTCGCCTCCTACCTGGATGTCTTAACAGCCCAACGGGACCTCTTTCAGGCCGAATTGGGACTTGTCTCTACACGCCAGCAAAACCTGAGTTCAATTGTCCGGCTGTACAAAGCCCTAGGGGGCGGCTGGTCGCCGACAGATAAAGAGGGGCAGCCTGTTTCCTCCCCTTCAGAACCTGGTCCAATAGACCATGAAATGCAGCCTGAACTGAAAAGTTAAACGAGCGGAAGTCGGCGACAGAAAAAGGTTGTCTCTGTCTACCGGCCATCATGAAATTTAAGTTTGAACCGGATTTTCTGTACCCGTGAGGGAAACCCTTTAATTTTTTCAACCACATCCTCTTGCAACATTCCCTCGTTCCATGCACAATACTTTTCTGCATTCCTGCCTCATGGGATCATAATCGCCGGTTGAACTTGCTAGACTCTCCGACTTGTCATGGGACCCCTTAAAAAAGGGAGCAATGGCTTTAAGAACCCGATGTGGAGGGCACGCGGTTCTGGTTCGCAGGCCTTTCTTCGTCAGATCCTGATCAGGATGAGAAGGCATACAATTCAAGAGAAGACTGTAAGAAAAAAAATAGGAAACTCATGATTCAATTCACAAGATCGCATTCAAGATGTAGGAGGAACAGGGATGGCAAATCTTCAGGCCTTACGCCGTAAAATCGGCTCGGTCAAGAACACACAAAAGATCACAAAGGCCATGAAGATGGTGGCTGCATCCAAACTCCGCCGTGCACAGCAGCGAATTCTGGCGTTTCGCCCCTATGGACAAGAATTACGCCGTGTGCTTGCCAACCTGAGTGGTCGGGTCAATCAATCTATCCACCCCCTATTCCAAAAACGCCAGGTCAAGATCATTCAAGTGACCGTCGTGACGAGTGACCGTGGATTATGCGGAGCGTTCAATATGAACGTGATTCGCAGAGCTCTCCAGATGATCCAGAAATGCGAAGAAACAGGGGCGAAGGTCATCGTGGGAGTGGTCGGCCGGAAAGGAAACGAGTATTTTCGCCGCCGTCATTGGCCCCTTCGCGATCCGAATGTGAATGTGTTTGACCGATTGACCTATGAGCATGCACTTGAAGTCGGATGGGCTGCCGTAGAGGCGTTTACCGAAGGGGCCTTTGATGAAGGATATATCGTGTACAACGAGTTTAAAAACGTCGTCCAGCAGCAAGTTGTCGTGGATAAAGTCTTCCCTATCGAACCGCTGAAAGAATTCGGAGCGGCTGAGGCGCCATCCGGCGGCGGCTATCTGTATGAACCCGATCAGGAGGATTTGCTGTCAACACTGCTTCCCAAGTATGCCCAGGGCCAGGTATTCCGCATCTTGTTGGAATCATCTGCTGCCGAACAATCCGCAAGGATGGCTGCCATGGATGGCGCTACTCGCAACGCCGGTGAACTCATCAAGCAACTCAGCCTCAAATATAACAGGAGCCGTCAGGAAGCCATTACCAAGGAACTGATGGACATTGTGGGCGGAGCCGAAGCCCTCAAATGACCCTTTCTCGAAAAAGGTCATCGGAAAAATTCGGTGACCACCTGATTGAGGGGCATCCATCAAAGGTCTCCAGTAAAGTGGGCACATGGCTCCTCTCTTTGTGTGATGTAAATTTTTCAACCATCCTTTTTTGCTCTTTGGGATGACACACCCGATTCGCAGGTGGATCTTCATTGTTTAACCAGGGAAAACAATCTAAGAATACATGAAATTCTTCTTTTTATAGGCACCAAAGGGTCCCGCACTCATGGATATGCCAGCGAACAGATGGGTATCGCCCCAGACCACCTGGCTTGGGAAATTTCCGCCAGTCTTTGGGAGAATCGTGGTGCCCAATAACTTATTGCATCCTCAAGAAATTGGGGCGGGAAAATTTCCATTTAAAAGGAGGGTTGGAATGCAAAGATGCAATGTTCCAAAATTTTTGCATATGAAATTCATTAAGCACATTCCATAGAAGGGCATCAGGGAGATGCGAATATGATGCGTCTCAAGGTCCCTTCTCCTAACCGCCGATCAATACCTCTATAAAGAAAAAACCCCATAAAGGCCAGCCCGACGCAGAGAACCTTAGCAAGAATGAGAGAAAGATCCTTATGTTCCCATACGTCCATGAATGCCGCACCCAACATACCACTCTCGCGAAAAGCATGGAACATTTTTTCAGTAAACAAAACCAGGAAGGTGCATCCACTATAAACCATGGTCCTATATAGAACAGCAGCGACAAGCGAATGTTGAGAATCGAACCTGGAGCCCGCTCGGGTTTTACCCAACAGAACCACAACCTTTCCAACTATAAGTGCGCCGATCAGTGCCGTTGAGAAGGCATAGAACTCAATATGATAACTTTCTAACATCAGCTTCTTGAGGGTGAGGATGATCCCGAAACAACAGAAAAAATACAGGGTCACTAAACCGACTTCTTTAAGTTCATGCTTGACTGACGAAAGCATTCCCATGAATTGTTCTCCGTGTAAGTGCGTCTCATATTCAGCAAGTTAAATCTAAGTGTCCACCATCACAGGGTGAAAATCATAAAAATTTCCGGATAAAAAATCCCGTTGAATGTTCTATTCGTGGCGATACCTCACTACCACGGACATTCTTGGGTGTAATTCTACCCACAGCGCAGGAACAACCCTGCCACCCGCAGATTAGGAAAAAGTACCGGGTTGGATTTTTTATGGAAGAGTGGTGATCGCCTCTGCGATCTCTCGACTGAGATCCTCAAGATTCCGACTCATGGCCTCGACCAACGATTCATAATCCTGGGTGGTCGGACGATGGGTCATCTGCGTTTTCTTGGTGGTGAGCACCGTTTGTTCATCGCCACCCAACAGACTCCACCGGGCAACCAGAATGGCCTCCCCTCCCATAGTGCCATCGAACTGCAAGACATCCACGGTAATCTGGTAATCCAGGGAGATTGAACTCCTCCACGGATACTCCAGAATTCGATCCGTTGAAAGCAGGGCTGAAAGATTTTCGGCCAGGACATGAGACACATTCCCAGTCAACGGTTCAGCCCATTTATGAAATTCTGCCAGCTCGACTTCATGGGCACTCGTTTTGGTCACAATCTGCGGCCGGTCCAGATATTTGGGAAGGGTGACCGGCCCTAGTCCAAAGGACAGGCTTGATAGTTTCGAGTCCGATAGGCTCGGGACAGAGTGAGGCGATTCGGCTCGCAACAAATAAAAATGTGAAGGTTGACTCGTCCCACACCCCAGGACATTCAGCACGCCGACACCAGCGACGAATAAAACAATCCCCTTTATGATCCAGTTCATGTCCACCTCATTTAATTTTTCCCTTTGACTAATGCCTCGGGATGTTGTTCAAGATAATCAGCCAAAACCCGAATAGAGCGGGCGGCAGCAGATAGTTCCTTCAAGGCATTATTCATATTCACCGCAGCGGGTGAATTGGGATCAATCTGTTGTAACCCTTTCTGGACCGTTGCCAGAGTTTTGTCCAAATTCTTCACCAGGCCATCAACCTGCCGGTCGAGACCCTCAGTGAATTTCTCCACATTTCCTAATGCAACATTGAGGTTGTGGACGGCCTTTTGAGTGTCCGGGGAATTAACCAGACGGTTGCCTCCTTCCACGGTTTTCAGTATTTCCGTAGCAATTTTATCAAGAGGTAACCGTCGAATCTCCGCCATCAAATCGCTAACCGTCCGTCGCAATTCATCCATCGCGGCCGGTATTGCCGGAATCTCCGGATATTTTCCGGTCAGGATCAGCTCTTTCGGCGGAAGATCCTGGTGGAAGTCAAGCCCGACGAACAATTGTCCGGTCAGTAGGCTCCCGGTTTCCAGTCGAGCTCTCAAGCCACGTTTCACCATATGCTTCATGATGGCGTATCTATCCTCTATTACATGTGATTGCACCGTCTGTGGCGTTGTGATTCGTTCCGGCTGGATTTCGATAAGCACGGGAATTTTAATCTCAAGCGTCTTGGGATTAAGATTGACCGCGATATCGGAGACGATCCCGATTTTAATCCCCCGGAATTCCACAGGAGCCCCGACGCTCAAGCCCCTCACTGATCCATCGAAATTGACCACAAAGGGACGCGTCATGACATACTTCTCGTCTTGAATACTGGAAAAATTTTTAAAAAGTTTAAAGGCGGTGCCCGGTTGGCTGGGTTCATCCGACCCTCCTGCGGTTGCCGGGGAATCGAATGCAATTCCACCTGTGAGGAGAGAGGAGAGCGACTCCATTTTCACATCCAGACCTCCTGCCCCAATCGAAACTTCAAACCCGCTTAATTGCCAGAATCGGCTGGTATCCCGTACCCGCAGATGATGGGGGGCATGAATGAAAATATCGATAAACACACCCTCCCCTTCCTTGTCCAAGACATAGTCAAGAACACGTCCAACCTGGATGTCGTGATAAAAGACCGGGGCACCGGGGGAACTTGATCCCAGATTTTCCGCCTGCAATTGGAATTGAGCCCCTTCGTCTTCTCGTGTCACTCCAGGTGGTTTTTCCAGTCCGGTGAATGTTCGAGCCGACGGTCCGGGTCTAGGATCCATCGTAATATAGGCTCCGGACACTAAGGTCTCAAGCCCTGAAATGCCGCCTAATCCCAACCGGGGTCGGACCACCCAGAACCTGGAATTTTCCGTAAGATGAGTCTCGGCCCGTCTGCTGAATTCGGTGGTTACAACCACGTGAGAAAGATCAGGACTTATATGCACGCTTTTGACTGTTCCAATCTCAATTGACTTATATTTAATCTTCGTTTTGCCGGCTTCCAATCCCGCTCCATCTTCAAAGGTTATAGTGACCGTGGGACCCTTTTCGGAAATGGTTTTGTAGGTCAGCCACCCTCCGATCAGTGCCGCAACCACGGGAATAATCCACACGATAGAAATCCCGCGCTTTTTTTGTACCGTCACTTCCGCCAATTCCTCAAAATTGCCAGGATTGGGTTCGCTGTCCTTCATGTTTTCTCCTCTATGCTGTCCCAGATCAATCGGGGATCGAAGCTCATGGCGGCAAACATGGTCAGAATCACGACTGCCGCAAATGAGATCGCCCCAGGCCCGGGTTCAATGGTCGCCACGGCATCAAGTTTTACCAGAGCGATTAAAATCGAAATCATAAAAATATCAATCATGGACCACCGGCCGACCACCTCGGTCATCCGGTATAACTTGGTCCGTTCTCTTGGGCGCCATTGAGATTTGTATTGAACGGAAAGCAACAGATACGTCAACGCCAAAAGCTTTAAGACCGGCACGGTGATGCTGGCGAAGAACACCAGCAAGGCAATCGGCATCATTCCGGCATGAATGAGTTCCTTGACTCCGCTCAGAATCGTATCCGCCTCGCCTTTCCCAAACGAAATCACCGTCATCACGGGAAGCAGGTTGGCCGGGATATACAGAATGTAGGCCGCAATCAAAAGTGCCCATGTGCGCGAAATACTATTGGGTTTTCGCAAATGGAGAGTGGCCCCGCAGCGAGGGCAGATGGCCTCGCCCTCACTCGACAGCGGAGGTATTGGACTGAGTAGATGACAGGCATGACAACTCATGAGTCCCGACCGGGCTGCGGTGGGGGAAAAGCCCATCATGAAATCTTCTCCATTTTTTCCCAAACCGCATGAATGTCAAGTGCAGAATCGGCAGCAGCTAAGGTCAGGATTAGGGCAACGAATGAATAAATCGCGACACCGGGAACCAGATTCGCCAAATCCGACAATTTCACCACAGCGACAATAACTCCCAGCAAATAGACGTCCATCATGGCCCAGGTCCGACAGTGCTCAACCATCCGAAAAACCAGAGCGGCGTGCCACGGTCGCTTGTTTAATTCCAACGGCCCAAGAACATACAACATGCCAAGAATTTTCAGGGCGGGGAAGAGGATACTCGCACACAAGACCAACACCCCTAACGCCCACATTTCCCGATCGAAGAACTCCTTCACCCCTGTGGAAAGCAGGCTCTCCTGAACACGGCCATTGAGCTCAAACGTCATAAACGGAAAAACATTCGCAATGGTAAAGAAAATGAGACTGGCCAACGCCAGGATGATGGTATGCTCAAAACTATCTCGTTTTTTCGCATACAGCGATGCACCACATCTTGAACACTTGGCCCGCTCACCATAATGCAGAGGGTGCATACGATGAAGGAGATCACATTCATGACAGGCGATTAAGGTGTGTACGGCAGCCATGTCATTCTCATTCGATCTAGCGGGAAACACATCCTCTCCCCTGAGTGGAGACCAATGGAACGATCCACCACGTCCATGATGCTTTTAACATATTCGATAATATCTTTCACTATCAATTAGCCAACAACCATGGGCTGACAGGCACGGATTGGACCCGTAAAAGATGATCATGAGGATGGAAAAATACCATTTAGAGAAACGGTTGATCTGCTATGTCCTCAAACAGAGACCTGCCCCCTTTAATGGCAATAAGGCAAATGGACGCTTGAGGCATTTCCTGCCAATCCGTTGGAAATTTTTCCTTCAAGCATTTTCCAAGGTAACCCCATGGCTCAGGACAAATGCGAAGAATACATCCGGGAGAGTTCCCTCAAAATCCATTTGCCTATCCGAAGGGACGCAAATGAGATATTCCTTGTTTCCCCATCCTGAGTTAGAGCGGGCCTCTGGTGACACTGAGGACCACAAAGGATTTGTCATCAAAGGTGATCGTCAATGACTCACCCTTGTCATGTGAGGGGCTCTGGAGATCCATATAGGAATAGGTCCAGATATGAATATGCCCCCCACCCGTCTTGGTTTTGAGGCGGGCAATCGGCTCTCCAAGTAGAGTCAATACCTCATCCTGAGTCGTTTTATGAGGGAGGATTTGGTTTTCGATGCCTGGAGGTATCGGCCTCTCGCCCGTCTCATAGAGATAGGCACGATTTTGCGAACATGCCGAGAGGAGAATAATGGTGACAACCCATGCGCATGTTCGTTGTACCCAATACCATCCCCTATTCATGAAAACACCTTTACCAGAAATCATCATAAAAAGCCTCCCACAAATACAGTAATCTCATGAATACCTCCCAGCTAAGGAAGAATGGCTATAGTACCTGTTTCGGGCTGAGAAGCAACCCTACTCAAAATTTCCGCCTACCCACAAAAAAATTTCATGGAACGGAGGACCAGGTAGTAGAGGCCCATCACCACACTTACTTCCCGTGAGGAACTATTGAATTCACCCACGCTTGTCTTCAGGGATTGTCGTGTGGACGCTTCCCTAGAGTTTTGCATTAAAAAACTTTTGGATCCTGTCCTTTTTTTTCTATGATAGACTCTCCGGAATGCCTGGCACCGAAAGGAGGGGTTTTTGGCCCTGCCCTCACCCTTTCAACCCCGCACAGGAGTGGGCGGGATACAGTCTTTTTCACAGATGCTGATACACAATCTCTTTGTATGGGATGAAAGAATTCGGAAATCGCCACACGTCGATATTCCGGCATATTGTCCTAAAACCAATCACCTCTATCTTGTGGCGATGACTTCCACAGAGGAAAATTCTCTCTGCCGGTGGGACACACAAGTCAAACATTCAGATCAGCCGGTAAGCAAGGTTTAACCATACGAGCCATTGAAGTGCTGGGAACCCAGGTCTGTTCATGAATATGAAGCCTCCCCATTTCATTATTTGGAGACGACATCAATGAAAATTAAAAGGATGAATTTTGGATATTTGTTAGGAGGTCTCTTGATCCTCATGCTCTCGGTTGCCCTTGCTCAAGAGGAAGGAGTCATGGGTGAGACCCGACGTCTGTTCCTAGAGCCAGTTCTTTGTCTCATGCTCCTGATGGGGATTTGGAGCCATGTCAGTGAAAAAAAATGGTTGATGATAGGGGGAGGAATCCTTGCAGTAAGCGGGGTCGCGACTGCCACAATCGACTACTTCTTAGGCATTCCTGAGCTTCATTTGGTCAACATGTCTATTCTATTTGTGTTTTCTCTGGTCAGTACCTGGATTGCCTACCGACATCTGCTTCTTACAGGCTCAATCACTGTGAATAAAATCATTGGCGCCATCTGCATTTATCTCCTGATCGGACTAAACTGGGCAATGTTCTATCTATTCACCAACCTGGCCAACCCGAACTCTTTTCAAGGCCTGACATCTACCGCCATAGGAGTCCAATTTTCAGAATTACTGTATTATAGCTATATCACCATTACCACAGTAGGCTATGGCGACCTCACGCCCATTAAGCCGATCGCACGCACCCTCACCTATCTCGAGGCGATTGTCGGACAATTTTATGTTGCCGTCCTGGTGGCTTGGCTTGTTGGCATGTATCTTTCCGACAAAGGCGACCCCCTCAAAAAATCCTAGATCCAATCGGGCGTAACTCGCGTCCTTCACCAACTTGATGTCGTCCCAGGCCGTTGTACTCATAAGTGCACTTCCAAATCTGGAGTCTACCACCATGAGGCTTGGACCTACGCCGATCTCCCAACCTTTGTTTTTTTTAAGATGATCAAAAACTTCTTCCCTAATAAAAAACAACGCATAGCTGACAGACATGATTAGCCTTTCTTCTACCCCATTCTGGGAGCCCAGAGAATCATCGCCGCTCCCGCTAAACACATCCCGGCTCCAACCACGTCCCACCGGTCAGGGGGCATTCCTTCCACAGCCCACAGCCATACCAGAGAGGCCATGATATAGACTCCCCCATAGGCCGCATAGGCTCGCCCCGCAAAGACCGCTTCTGAACGTGTCAGTATCACGGCAAAAATCACAAGGGAAACGATTCCCACTATTCCCAACCAGGGTGTTCGGTGTAGCCTAAGCCACATCCAGAACGCAAAACATCCGCCGATTTCAGCCAAAGCGGCTCCGACATAAACCGCTAACGTATTCATGGGCATTTCTCCTCAAACAGCGATTCAATAATGGGACAGTCAGGAACCAAACCTCCTTCGCATTGAGAGGAAATCGAACGAAGTATTTTTTGAAGCCTACGCAAATCTGAGATTTTTTTACTGACATCCCTGAGATGTTGCTCCGTTACCCCCTTCACTTCCTGGCACGTGTACCGCTCGCCGTCAACCAACTTGAACAGCGTGCGAATCTCCTTAAGCGAAAATCCCAGTTCCCGGCTACGACGAATAAAGACCAACCGTCTGAGTGGTTCCTTGTCATAGAGACGGTGTCCGCCTTCGGTTCTCGGTGGTTTCGACAGCAAACCAATACGCTCGTAATAGCGGATGGTCTCGATGTGGCACCCGGTCTTTCGAGACAAGACTCCGATCGTATCCATGCTGCCTCGCTCCTTAAGACACCTTCTTGCATCTGTAGTTGCTACAGGTTGTACCATGAGAATCAGGAAGGAGGAAACTTGTCTTATAAGTATGAAACGTTTCCTGACTTGGACTAACTCTATGGAATAAAGATTGGGGTAGTACGAACGATCATGCAGAAAAAAATGGAGAATGGCCAATGGGAGTAAGCGCACAACGACAATCCGTCCTACGCTGTCCGCAATGCGGTTTTCAGAAGACCGAAACCATGTCACTTGATTCCTGCCGGGTGATGTATGAGTGCCTGAAGTGCCGGACGATTCTCAAACCCAAGAAAGGAGATTGTTGCGTCTTTTGTTCCTATGGAACGGTGTCCTGTCCGCCTCAGCAGACAACCCACTTGGACACGTAAACCCCATAGTTGTAACAATCGCGAAGGAGATGGTGTAAGAAAAACATGAAATTCATTTTGGGCCTGTGCGTCGTCGTCTTACCACTTCTTACGGAAATAGGGCCGTTGAGGCTGAGCAAATTCAGCGTCAACACATCCCGATCCATATGAAGTCTTCCTTGACCGAAGATGATGCCCAGATTTGCCCGGTCCCCAACGTGGCCTGGGCAATAGTGAATGCCGGGCATCAGGTCACCATTCTAGCGGATGCCAGAACCTTATCTCCGTCACAAAGGGGGTTGGATGGTTCCGGCGTTTGGTACATTCAGACACAACAGCCCTCGATCGGGCCGAGCTACCGGAACGCGAGCGAATCAGTCTGGCTGACCAGATGGGCATGCCGTTGGAAGAGATTCCCCATCAGTATGGAGAATACTTGGCGTTCCTGAAAAAGATGGGAGTACCTATCTATGGCAATCTGACCATGATGCCCCTGTATAATATTGACCTTCAGGACGTCGCACCAGAAGTCACCCCTATTGCATTGAAACACATGGTCGAACTTTTTCAATCTGCGAACCCCATCATTGCGTATTAAATAATAAAAAAGAGGTTAACAGATGGACAGGAAAACCCATTGGGAGAAGATCTACCGGACCACAGCTGCCGAGGAGTGGGGCTGGTATCAGTCCCATCCCACGATGTCATTGCATTTGATCGAGTCAACAGGGGTTCAAAAGACCGCAAGCCTAATCGACGTGGGAGGGGGCGATTCAACCCTGGTTGATCATCTTCTCGACCAAGGCTTCGAGCACCTTACCGTTCTCGATATTTCTGCCGCCGCTTTGGATCGTGCCAAGGACAGACTGTGCGATCGCGCGAACCGGGTGACCTGGATCGAAGGTGATGTCACCCATTTTCGTTCGTCCAAGACGTACGATGTGTGGCACGACCGGGCCCTGTTTCATTTTCTGACCGAAGCGGAGGATCGAGAAAAATACTGCGAGACCATGCACAGGACTGTTAGTGCGCAAGGTCACTTGATCATCGCGGCCTTTGCCTATGAGGCGCCACCAACATGCAGCGGCTTACCTGTTGTTTGCTATTCCCCTGAATTTTTGACCTTAGCCATTGGGAATAATTTTGAGCTTGTTGAGTCGGTTGAACAGATCCACCACATCCCTGGGGGCAACAAGCAACCGTTCATCTATTGTCGCTTTATGAGACGCAAGCCCTGAACTTTTTGGGGATCGTCCCCGGAAATCCACTTCATGACTCACCTCACAGAATCAATGTTTTTATGATCAGCCCGATTAGCGCGCAGACGACGATGACCTCAATGACATTCCGCCGGTAGCGGAACAGGGCCACGGCGGCGGCCAGCGCGATTAAAGCCGACACCCAGTCGAAGGCGCCGGTGAAGCCGTGCGGCCATAGAACGTGGTAGCCGAAGAACAGCGCCAGATTGAGGATGACTCCCACAACGGCCGCTGTGATGGCGGTAAGGGGTGCTGTGAATGTGATGTCGCCGTGGGTCGATTCGACCAAGGGGCCTCCCACCAGAATGAACAGGAATGAGGGAAGAAAGGTGAACCACGTCACCAGTATTGCGGCAACCGCCCCGGCGAGAAATACAAACTCCGGCCCGAATAATACTTTCACGTAGCCGCCGACGAACCCGACAAAAGCCACGACCATGATGAGCGGCCCCGGAGTGGTTTCACCAAGCGCCAAACCGTCGATCATTTGCGTGGGGGTGAGCCAGCCATAATGCCCAACCGCACCCTGGTACACGTAGGGCAGCACCGCATAGGCCCCTCCGAAAGTTACCA
The DNA here is from genome assembly GCA_032139905.1 of Nitrospira sp. MA-1. NCBI lineage: Bacteria > Pseudomonadati > Nitrospirota > Nitrospiria > Nitrospira sp. MA-1. Next base: position 202,344 of record JAQJDB010000004.1, on the reverse strand, counting down.
GGGCCGCTTTGGTGAAGAACCAGCCCATTTGCGTCAGCGTGTGCTGCCAGCCAAAGTTGGCCACCAGCAACGCCATCGGGGCAGCCCACAACACGCCTCCAACGACAGTGATTTTGAGCAATTTTGTCAAACGAAAATGGGCATGCTCGGGTGGCGGAGTGTCGTCGTCAATAAGCGTTGAGCCAACCGAGGTGTCGGTTTGGTTGTGGCCGCCACCGGCTCTAAACCTGTCAGGAACGATCAGACCGCCGAAGTGGCCGATCAGTCCAGCTAAGAGGATAATGGCGGGAAACGGCACGTTGAGTGCAAATATCGCCACAAAGGATGCGGCGGCAATTGCCCACAGCACATTGTTCTTGAGCGCCCGCGAGCCGATCCTCTGAGCGGCTTGAACCACAATGGCCGTCACGGCGGGTTTGATGCCGTAAAACAAACCTGCAACCAGCGCCACGTCACCGAACGCGATATAGATCCACGACAAGGCGATCAGGATCAGAAGCGACGGCAGGACGAACAGTGCCCCGGCCACGATTCCGCCCCACGTTCGATGCATCAGCCAACCGATATAGGTGGCGAGCTGTTGGGCTTCCGGGCCGGGCAGGATCATGCAGTAGTTCAGCGCATGCAGGAAACGCCGCTCGGAAATCCAGCGCCGACGCTCGACCAGTTCCTGATGCATAATGGCAATCTGTCCGGCAGGCCCGCCGAAGCTGATGAATCCGAGCTTGAGCCAGAAGACGAAGGCCTGCCAGAAGGTCACCGGCGTTGGGGGTGATGCGGGAGGCGCGACAGAGGGGGCATCCGGCTTGTTCATCGGGTGGGTACGGTTTGTTCAGCGGCGACAGGAAAGCCGTCCAAGACACCGCACGCTGTCGCCACCAGAAGAGTAGCGCAGGTACTGGCAGAAGTTCGCCATACTCGCATCGGCCCCACCCATTATCAGATTCGCCTACTCTGAATTCTAGCAAAACCTCTATATACCTGCGCCAAAATTGTTGCAGGCCTCCTTGAGAATTTCCTAGTCAGGCGATCCTTCTCCATGTGACCGGGACATTCATCAGTACATACAGCAGGAAAGAACGTTTCAACGAATGGAGAAAAACGGGTGAAGGCTTATTAAGAGCAAGTTGATCAGCTCAATCTTCCTCGGCCGGATTGTGCCATCCACCAATATCCGCCACGACAGCCTGCGCCTCATTGGGACCCCACGTCCCTGCCGCATATTCAAAGACAGGGGTGGACATCTTCAAAACTGGATCCACAATGCGCCAGGCCTCTTCGACTCCATCCTCCCGGGCAAACAACGCGGCATCTCCCGCCATCGCATCGCCGATGAGGCGCTCATAGGCTCCTTGTTCGTCCCCTTGTTGGCGACAGACATAAAGCTCGATGTCTTCGCCGGTCATCCGTTCGCCCGGCTTCTTCGCTCGGGCGCCCATCGCAATCGCGACTCGATCCGGACCCAACCGGAAACGAATATGGTTCGATGCATCTGACCGACTGTCGTCAAAGAGCTGATGAGGGGGATGTTTCAGTTTGACCAACACTTCTGTGGCCGTCACCGGAAGGCATTTCCCTGTTCGAATGAAAAAGGGAACGCCTTCCCACCGCCACGAATCGATATGAAGCTGCATCGAGGCAAAGGTTTCCACCTGCGAATCCGGCCTCACCCCGGCTTCCTCACGATAGCCCCGGAACTGCCCCCGCACCAGGGAATTTCCCGTGAGTGGCCGAATGCCCTTGAAGGCCTTAACCCGTTCATCGCGCAGAGCTTCCCCACCGGAACTGACGGGTGGCTCCATGGCCAGATTGGCCACCACTTGCAATAAGTGATTCTGCACGACGTCCCGGATCGCACCGGTTTCCTCATAAAACTTGCCACGCCCGTCTACCCCGAATTGCTCCGCCATCGTGATCTGCACACTTTCGACGTAGTTGCGGTTCCAGATGGGCTCAAGAAATGAATTGGCAAAACGAAAAAACAGGAGATTTTGAATCGACTCCTTTCCGAGGTAATGATCGATGCGGAAAATTGCCGATTCATCAAAAACACTGCGCAGGGTACCATTCAGGGCTTGAGCGGAAGCCAGATCGCGCCCGAAAGGTTTTTCCACGACGACTCGTGCGCCGGAGGCACAGCCTGACTTTCCTAAGCTTTTCACCACGGCTGGAAACAGAGACGGAGGGATGGCCAAATAGAAGAGAGGGCGTTGCGCGGTATCTAGGGTCTGACGTAAACGGGTAAACGTATCTTCCTCCTGATAATCCCCATCAACACATCTGAGCAAATCGGAAAGCTTGGCAAAAGCCGTCTCATCGACCCCGCCGCCGAATTTTTCCAGACTGTCCCTGGCACGCTGTCGGAGGTGGTCCACATCCTTGCCGCCTCTGGCGACACCGATAATCGGAACGTCGATCTTCCCACGTTGAATCATGGCCTGAAGCGCCGGAAAAATTTTCTTCTGTGCGAGGTCGCCTGTGGCCCCGAAAAGCACAAGAGCATCTGAACGAGCATTCCCCATCATTTCCTCCCTAGACCATCAAGACAATTGATCCCACCCTACTCCACCGTAAGGAGTTCAAGAATGTGTCCGTTCTGATCGCAAAAGTATACTCCGCGCCCGCCACCCCGGTGGTTGATAGTCATATCCTCCCGCGCACTTGGTCCGCTCCCATAGGGAATGCCTTCGGCCTGAATGCGACCAAAGATCCGGTCAAAATCCTCTTCACCGACCTTGAATGCATAGTGATGAATGTCGAAGGTGCCGACCTCATCATCATCGAAATCAAACGTGAGCGTCTCATTAATCCGTAGCGGCGCGAAATATCCGACCTTTCCTTCGTCGAACACGAGCCCGAAAATTTTCGCATAGAATTTTGCCGATGCCACTTTGTCATGCGCCGGGACGATAGTGTGATTGAGTTCAATCGACATGTCATATCTCCTAATCGTCGCGATGGTCGTGAATCACCTGGCCTCGCGGTGGCAGGACCGGCAGGCGAAGAGCCACAGTGAAAGTTTTGTCTATCCTCTCACACCTTGACCCATGGTTCATTTGACCGTGCTTCCTGGACACGGTCATCAATAGGAAAATCTAGCTGTTTCGGCGAAGGCCCGGCAAGCTGAAACAGGATCTTCTCGGCTAACAGGTCAGAACGGGAGACTCAGCAAGGGTCTTTCATCTACCCAACCAGGGAAATTCCCAGTTCTCCTGAGGGGCGATGAGGAGTATAAGCATGTTAAACTCGGTAGCATCTTGGGCGAACGAAAAAATTTTTGCGATGAGAAGTGTTCCTGCACAAGATTGACGTAATCACGACACCTGATCAATAAAAGAAAAGACGATAGGCCGTATGCAAAAAAAATGGGAAGTCGTCATTCTTGGTGGTGGATTTGCCGGTCTGGCCTGCGCCCGTCGACTCGAAAAACTTTGGGGGAACGACACGGCCAAACGCGTGCTGCTGGTCAGCGCTGAGAACTATTTCGTCTATCAACCCTTTCTTTCGGAAGTGATCGGGGCGGGTATCGAGCCGCGCCATGTCATGAATCCCATTCGACTAGCCTTGCGCCGCTGTAAGGTGCAACGTGCCGAGGTCACGAACATTGATCTTGAAGAACGACGAATCGAATTCAATGCGGATGAGGGGGCAAGCCTGGAACCCGTCGAGGCCGAACACCTGGTCATCGCGTTGGGAAGTAGCACCAATCTCCGCGCGGTACCGGGCATGATGGAGCACGGGTTATTTTTAAAAACATTGGCTGATGCCCTGGGAATCCGGGAACATATTATTAAACGGTTGGAGGAGGCGGATCTTGAACCCGACCCCGATATCCGCCGATCTCTCCTTCATTTCGTGGTCGTCGGTGGTGGATACAGCGGGGTCGAAACGGCTGGTGAAATTCTTGATTTGTTACAGGATGCCAGAGGGTTTTATCCCGCATTTGACCCGTCGGAGTTGCGGGTCACCCTGGTGCACTCGGGCGCACATTTACTCCCTGAACTGGGCGAAGACCTCGGGCATTTTGCGCAACGATTTCTTGAATCCCGGGGAATGACCGTGTTGCTCAACAGGCGGGCCTCCTCGGTGAGCGCAGGATATATCCGTTTGAACGATGGCACCAGCCTTGAATCCCAGAACCAGATTTGTACCATTGGCAATGCCCCGAATCCGGTGCTCAAAGATTTGGCCGCAGAGTATGCCAACGGATGGCTGGTGACCGACGAATATTTACGACTCAAGGGACATACCCATGTCTGGGGCATTGGGGATGGCGCAGCCAATCCCGACGGGTATGGGAATCAATGTCCGCCAACGGCCCAATTTGCCATACAACTTGGCCGGCATGCGGCCGAGAACATTGCCTTATCTTCCTCCGGCAAACCCCTTGCTTCGTTCCGTTACAAAACGCTGGGCCAGATGGCCACGATCGGACATCACAAAGGCGTCTGTTCGATCATGGGTTTCCAGTTTAGCGGGTTTATTGCCTGGTGGATAACACGCACAGTTCATTTGCTGAAATTGCCCGGACTCGACCGCAAACTGCGGGTCATGGTCGATTGGACTTTTGAGCTCTTTTTCCCGCCGGATCTCAATTACCTGGATCTAAAAAAAACACAAAAAATTGCGCGCATACATGTGGAACCGGGGGATGTGATTTTCCGCCAGGGGGAACGAGGTTCCGCTTTTTATATTGTGGAAGACGGCACATTGGAAGCCACCCGATACGATGGCGACGGGAAAGTGCTGTGGCAAGACGAAGTACTCCCTGGGGAACACTTTGGTGAGGGATCGTTTTTATATGGGATGGTGCGGCGCGTCACCGTCACAGCCAAGACCGGAGCAACCCTCATGGTGTTTAATTCAAAAGAATTCAAAACCTTCGTCGAGAGTTTCCAAACGCTCAGTCAGATCCTTCGTCACACGGCCCAACGACCGTCACAAGAAGAAGTATTGGGCGAAACACGCTGGACGACGGAACTGCTCTCCTCTCCGGTCGAAGACGTGATGAAAAAATCCGCACCGAGTCTATCCGAAACCGCCACGATCAATGAGGCCATCCTGGCCTTTGGAAATTGTTCACAGACCTTGTTGCCTATCGTGGATGCGGAAGGGAAAATGACCGGCATTCTGACAGAGACGGATCTCTATCGGGCCATGACCCATGGCCAGGATTTCGGTGAGTCCGTCGACACGATCGCCAAGCATGAGGTCGCCGCACTCCGTGAGGGGCAGACTGTCCGGAAAGCTTTACGGGTTTTGTATATGAAGGATGTGAAACAGGCTCCAGTGTTGGATCATCAATCCCGACCGGTCGGGATTCTCAGTCACCTGGATCTTGCCGAAGCAAGAATTCGCCTCGACCTCCGGGGCTCAGGGAGTCAGCACGCTTCCTCTGTAAACACACTTGAATAGTGCGGATTCGTCAATTACCAATTGGCAAAATGAAGCCTGAGTATGCTCCTTGGTGAAAAATTGTCGATACCTCTCTCTGGTTGAGGGACGATGCCTCTCTGCCAATAAGATGTGCTGATTCAACCCATGCGGGTCTTTGCAGTTTTCCCTAGAAACAAACACACCCAGTGCCTCTCGTTATTCGACGACCTTTCGCATGAGCACCAGGTTATCGAGGATCAGATTCGATGACCAGATGAAGTCGGCGTCGGCAATCGGGTCATCGAATACATTCCGAAAATTCATGTAGGCCGGTTTGTTATTCACGCCAACGGTGTCGTTGGTGAAAACGGTGGCGTGCGGCCAGTCGCTATCATCGAAAACCGGTGCGAACCAGCTAGCAGGAACCTGCCAATGCGCCGCGGAGAATGAACTGCCGTCTCGAACACTTTCCATCGAACAGGCAGAGCTGTCTCGAACCGGGCCACGTACTTTCAGGCAAGCGCGGGCATTGAGTGGCGAAATGTAAAATGTTTGAGCACGCCACGTTTTGTCCGTGACGGCAACTGTCTGCCCGCTCTCGTCCTTAATCACGGCAACCAACCCGGCGTCACCTGGATGATAGGCATGTCCCCTGTTCTGCTCAGAGCCGAGACCAAGGTTTTCTTCCCAGTCAACGCCCATCACAGCGAGAGAAAACGGCCGGGTCGCTTTGAAGCGAATGACGCTACTGTTAAAGGGCGTGAAAGGAACCGCATCGACCGCGAGGAGTGTACCGTTGACGTAAAGCTCAAAATAGTTGTCGGCAAAAATGTATGCCGTGAAGATATCGCTGCCACCGGCATCGATCACGGGAACCGACTTGAGGTCGAGATCTGCCGACCGGCGCAACCGGATTCCGTTACATTCATTGTAGAGATCCGCCGCCTTTGCCGCGCTTTCGAAATGCGTCTTGGCCGGCACGATCCACTCTGTGCCGTCTTTTGCCTTGATCTTTCCGACTGCACTGATGCGCGCGTTGGTATCACTGCACGCATAAAGGCCGGGATTGACCGTTTGCGCCAAACCAGTCGTAAAGGATGGCAGCTCTTCTGCCATGACATCTTGGCCGAAGACGGACGCTCCTAGGGCCACAAAGACGATAAGTAATCTGAAGGTTTCCATTGATATCATCTCCGAACTCGGACAATCTTTGGCATCAGTCACCCGACAAAAAAGGATTTAAGATTACGTGAACTCTTATGTAAAAGACACTATTAGCGGAGTAAATGGAGTTTCAATCGATTATATGTTCACCTGTCAAAAAAGATTTACACTGCTTGTCACGAGAACCACTTCTTGCTTGCTTACTATCCATATTCCCCATTAGGAGCCCTGCTTCTCCTTGACAAGATTTTTGTTCCATGAAGGAATTTCAACAATAAGATCCTTGGTACCGTTCGGAACGGCTTGGCATCCCAAGCGGGACTTCAACGAGAGGTCAGGTGCCTCATCGAGTTGGTCAAGTTCATCATCCGAAGGTTCATTGCACGTCTCAAGTCCTTCCTTGATCTTCACATGACAGGTGGAACATGCCGCAACCCCGCCGCAGGCATGTTCCAACTCTATATCTGCCCCAAGCGCGATATCCAAAATGCTGCCGGGTAGCCCCGTCGATCCGTAGGGAATCTCCGCCGGATCAATCTGAACAGTAATGAGATTACCTTCCTGTAAAAAGGTCACCTTAAAGGGAAACAGAGGCGCTGCAACTTCAGGCCTCTCCATGATGACTTTGACCGGACTCACAACGCGTCACTCCGCATGGATGCCTCCCCAAAATGTAGGTATCTCAAAACCACTTCCTCCACGGAACTCAGCTCCTGTCGGCCTAGTCTGGTGAATCCTGATGGACAAAATGGAACCCTATCGTTGCATATATCACACTTAGAGTCGAACTGACTGTAAGGAGATCTTATGGAACGTACAACTGAGGAAAACCCTCACCAGAAAAAATCTCAACCATTGGCCCTGAAACATTTTCAATTATGGTGGGAGTGTGGAGACTAACTGAGAGAGAAAGGCTTTACGCTGAACTTGACGATGATGCCAAAATGGATCCCGTTGTGTTCTACGGACCTAGGGTCAGGTCTAGCAATACGATAGGGTCCCCATGCAGACTCTTCCAATGGCTCGGCCGCTTCGACTCCAATTTGCTCCTGCCCTAAATCACGTGACCAGTCGGAGCCATGCCCGACAAGCAATTGTCAAAATCGTGCCCCCCCAGGCCTTTCTCGATTGCCTCGCCCAAAGAGTAATTTCTCGCCAGCAAACCCAAACGATCAGGCCACGGCTCTCTGCGCTCTTGCATCGGAACACACGCCGAAGCAGGCCCTCGCAGAAGCTTATCGCACCCATGGATATCAGAGTACAGATCAGATCATCGCTAAAGCCATGGGCCTGTCCGCCGTTATCGGTGAACAGATTGTCGGCACTTATCTCTCCGGTGGGAGAACTGATGGCTCCATGATGCAGGCCAAAGGGTTGCCCACAGTAGAAAGCCTTGGCCTCAAGGGCGGTGGTGCCAATTCTTCCAGAGGATGGACGATTTTACAATCCTTGGTGGGCAGAACACAGTTAGTCTCGATTCTCTTAGCTCGAATCTCCAATGAAGCAGAACAAGGTGAGGATGAAGTGGGAAGGTAGAGCAGCCGATTCTTAATCAGCGGGCCGTAGATTCAACCCCTACACGGCCCACCATATATTCAAGCACTTACGCGTATTCCGCCTGGACCCCTCCCAGAGAAAAATTGTTATGGAAATGTTTTTTCTGAGAGTTAGGCTCTCATCTTTCTTGAAATTTTATTAACATTTCCAAACTTCTCCACCCCGTAACTTTAGATAGTAACCCCAAGATTCACCAATCCCTATAGTATAATCAGGATGGTAAACGCGTGGTTGAGTATAGAAAACTGGTGAACCAGTCTGAATTGCGTAAAGACACATGCCCAAAGAAACAGGCTTAGGTCCGTAGGGAGCAAGTCCCGCTGGGTTCGTTGGGTTTGAATCTTGAAGGGTTTCCAAAAGCAGTTGTTGAGTTCCTAAGGCATCAATGGCATCTACTCTCTTTATAAGCGGTTCAGAGACTTCAACTCCCACATCGTGGACTGTTTCCCAAATTCTTCGGCTATAGGGTTGGCCAGGAGGGAAAGGTAGCAATACAATAATCCTGTAATCTTTGTCCTTAAATTCATCAATTAATTGCGAAAGTCCCAAAGATTCAAAACCGACCGCGACCACAAGAGTTTTTGGTTCCTCTCCCATCACGCCAAACCCTGGGAGCTCTTTAACTGGACCAGGGTCTTCAGCAAGCCGGTCGACTGTGTAATGTCCAGGTCTAGGTTGGGTATAGGTGGCCAATAAGTTGTCAATGGTTGGGTGTCTTAAGGCAAGCTTAATGAGTAAAAAGAAAAAACGTTTTGGCATGCAGGAAATATCAATCCATAATGTTATGGGTTTTTCTGTATTACCGGAAGGTAGAAAATTGTTTAAGGTCTGGGCAATTTCATCATCTGAGGCCTCAAGTTTGATATTTATCTGATCCCATTGATTTAAACCTCCTTTTTTCAAAGCCTTCTCATTATTCAGTACTTTTTCTTTATGGTATACAACATAATGTGAAACGGGATCATCGATTCTTAATAATCTAACACTTGGGGTACCTAAACTTTTGGCTAGGAGAGGGATTTTTTGACACCGTTCTTCCGCCGCTATGCAACCCAATAAATAAAAGGAAGCTGAGGTATCCCCTGTTTTGCTAAGTAACCAATCAATTGGCCCCCATGGTTTCATTGGTTATCCTTAATATAAAAAACCTATTCAAATAGGGATTGCTGCTGAGCCTGCTCTTTGGTCATGTGACTCGACTTGCGAAATTTAATTGGTGGCCTTTTGAGACTTATCCAGTTTTTTACCTCAGAAAGTTTGGCATAGTAGGGCTCTTTTGTTCGGATCGCAGGGATCTCAAAATTTGGACATAGAATAGGAAAAAGATACCATTTCCTCCTTAATTTCCTGTCATTACTTCTTGTAGTGTGGGGTGAGGAAATCAGCGCTCCAAAATCAGTTGCATCTTCGAGAAATCTCCGCACTTCTTCACCTTCGGGGGAACGGATTTCTTCTTCTAACAAAGAAAACCCATTATGCCCAGGATAAACAAGACCTTTATCCTCTAAAATTGAACTTTTAATTCCAATCCCTAGTCTCTCTATAAAGTCCCTTCGACGTGCTCCGCCTGGCCACGCATTCTGCTTTTTTAGCCACATTTCTGAGACCAGCCTAATGGCTTGTGTTTGAATTTCTGGTGAAATTTTTTCCTCCAATGATTTATGCTTAGCTTTAGCTCTTTCAGAGCTGTCCCATATTTCGCGACATACACTTAAAAAAACGAGTATATTTGGAGCACTCAGTGTAATAATTGTATCCCATCCCCCATACAATCTTCTTTGTCGACAAAAAGAAGCAATTTGCATTAACAAAGCCTCACGCCTTTCTTTTTCCCAATATTTTTTGCGCCAGGGAAAATCAGGCCCATTGGGCGGATGCTCAGGGAGAGTATTTGCCCTTTTTAGTTCCTGATTTATCCAAGTCTCCATCAGCTTCGCCTGAAATTTATTCTTGGTATAAATTTTCTTTAGGAACTTGTTCCAGACGGATGGCCAACTTGAGTCAAAAGGTAATAATCTTTCATTGTTATTCCGACAGTATTTTTTTAGCTCATCCTCGGGCTTAAGGGATTCCAGATGTTCTTTCCACCAGTTTATATATTCATCATGCTCTCCACCTTTTTCTGCAGCTATTCTTCTACTCGCGACATCACGCGCAAAATCAGGGAAAATCCAAGTTCCACTATCTTCTTTTAGCTTGAGGATATCATCCAGATTGACTATTTGATAATCGCGGCCTACCTCTAATTTTGCGTCAGTCCCAAAGGTACGTGCTTCCAATTCCCAGCTGTATGGCCGGACCCCCACTTTGTAAGAAACCTTGGGGTTTCGAGAAGCCAATAACGAATTTATCACTCGGCAAAAGCTCCGACCTACAGCTTTATTTTTATCATTTTGGCTTTCATAATCTATGCTCAAAAGTGTTTCGTATTGGTCGAGGGTAACAAATAATAGTATACCTGGTCGGAGAATTTGGAATTTTTCTAGGGCTTCTTTGCATTCGACGATTGGAACGCCAATTTCAGTTTTTGTTGTTTTCACAATATCGGGCAGATCATCCCTATTCCAGTTTATAAATGCGCGATACCCACTTATTCGTTTGTGAATCTTATCCTTGAATTCAGAGAGGCTATTCACATTCTTAAGGGCACCCTGCCAACAGTCTCGGGCCGAAAAATATTGAGCAAACTCCTCAAGACAATTTCCTTTAATACCAGCATCTATGTATTGTGCAAGCATTCTCCCCTTTTCACTTTTTAGGAACTCAAGTAACTTAATGATTTCAACTATGATGTGGAGATTAACCATATCCGCAAAGACAAGGGACCAAAGAGTTATATTCTCAAACGGGTCATCTGCGAGTTTTCTATTTCCAAGAACACCAAATCCTGCATGTATAAAATTTATTCCAACACTCACAAATAACCGGTTCCGGTCTGGAATAGGAGATTCAATGTTTTGTTGCAGACAGGCAGCCTGCACTTCAGGGGATAGTTGCTTTAGTAGCATGGTTTTGCCCGTTCCATTGCTGCCTTTAAGGACCACATTGCCTTTTCTAAATAATAGCTGGGCTTCACCTGTAATAATCTTTGGGCTAAATAAGCTCCAATATTTCCTAGGGTCCTCAAGCGCTTCGGTCAAATAAAGCTCTTGGAAAGGATTTCCGCCATTACCGCGCATTTTTTCTCCATCAATGCCGTTGTACTCGTGGAAACAAAGCTGACCAGTTAGGTGAGTTGTGCCATATAATCGGAAGCGTATTATTTGGGCAATTTGTAAAAAGGACAATTAAGGCTCCCGTTTCACCAAATCCAAACTTTTCCCTTTTCCTTAACGGGTTTTTTTCTGGGGGAAAGGGTTGTTTTACATCTTCGAAAGTTTCATCAACGAGTTCCCTAAGTGCAGGAAAAATACTAGGTTCAAAAATTTGTACTTCTTTAAGTAAGTGTACTTGCAGTGGCAGGACAAATAATTTTTGGATGTAGAGACCCATTACTTTTCCAAATTGGTTCTCGAGTCTCTCTACTCCTATTTGAGAAATGATTAGTGGGAGGAATAAAACAGGAAATTCCTTACAAAAATCCTTTTCCACGAATTGTAGGACAGATTTGGCCTGGGTCCCGGTTCCGACAAAGTCCTCAATTAAAACAATTCTTTGGAACCCTTTTTCCCTCATGTATTTTTTTATTAGTTTTATATCGCCAAACTCGCGAAGGGTCCTCCACGGCGGCCTTTGGTCCTGGTTGGCTATCCCATTAATATGGTGAAATTGGGCAATATCCATACTGTCAGTAATGGGGCAAAACCATGTGGAATCTATTGCCTCTTTTAATTTTTTTTTGAGATCTTCTTGTGCAAGAAAAAAGTCAAAAGAGAGTTGATCCATGAACCATCTTTTTATAGGCCCATTAAACGAGGCTGTATATAGGGCTAACAAATCTTCTCGATCTACAAATTGGATCTGAGGTAATAGTCTCAATAAAACCTTGGCCATTTCTTTTGTTATAGCATTGTTTTTGAGCCACTTAACAAATCTAAGCTCAAAATCAATTCCACTTGCATGGGTGGGAATATATTGGCAAAAACGTTTATTTCCATGAAAGCGAATTTCTTTTAAAAGCGCTTTAAAGGTTGGTCTTTTATCTGTAACAATGCGGGCTTCCACGTCAAAATCCTCGGTGTCAAAGTCGGAGACCAAATCATCTAGATTATTGAAGTTCATTCTCTACCTAAAGTAAATTCCTTTTAACCCATTTTGCCACCATATATGCCATTGGCGGTGGTACTGCATTGCCTACTTGTTCCATCTGTGATTTTTCACTGCCGGAAAATATGAAATTATCAGGAAACCCTTGTAGTCTTGCAGCCTCACGAATAGTGAAGCCCCTTTCCTCATAAGGATGAAGGAAATAGGTAGACTGACAAAATCTAGTCAATACACAATTAGTGGGTTTGTTAGGAAGTAATCGACGGTATTTACCATTAAAGGTGTGAGAAAGATCATACAAATTCCCTCTCAATTTTCGTACGTACCCTTTGTTTATTAAGCTTTCCGCTAATTTATTCCAATTATTCCCCATGGCTTTTCTGAGAATTTTACTGCTTATAGGGTCTGCATCACCCCAATCGCGTTTCCGGTCCCTTCTCCTAATAACCATTAGTGTCTCTAGGAACATTTTTTCGTTCCTTGTAACCTTTCCAAATACTTCTGCAATATCCCATGTATGGACAGAAGAATCCCCCGCTCGGACATTACACAACTTTTGCCCAGGATTAATGTATTTTGCAATTCTGGCTTCTTTCGATCCCGGGATTAGTAGTTTAGGGGAATGATTAGGCAACGATGATTTGAGGGAGAGAATAGTCTCTAATGGAGATCTAGGGTTGCCAAGGTCCGTTGGCCATTCGGGTATTGGATCTTTTCCTTTGTGCGCAACAAGTAGGATTCTTTTTCTTGTTTGAGGAAGACCGGTAAGCCCAGCATCTAGAAATATTGTCCTACTTTGAAATCCCTTTGAGGCGAGGCGGGCTTGGGCCAGAAACCAAAATTTGGAATGTGGGTCGGCCAATACTCCGGGTACGTTTTCTATAATAAGAACTTTTGCACCCACATATATCGCAGTTTCCACAGGAACAAGTAAGAGATTATTTCGAGGATCATCAAGGAGTCTTTTCCCAATGGTTGAGAATCCTTGGCAAGGAGGGCCCGCCACAACAACGTCAGCACCCCTTTTTTTTAGGTTAAGGTTTTTCCAATTATTTAAATCAGCGATTGTTGCTTTCGAAGACGGAATGTTCTGGTTGTAGGTCTCAACAGCCGAAAGATTTATATCAAATGCATTAAGACAAGTGAATCCTGCCTTATGGAAGCCTAAGTCAAAACCACCACACCCTGCGAATAAACTCAAATACGTTGGCTTTGAGGAAAATGGCTTTTGGGACATTTTTGGTAGGGTCCGTATATTTAAAGAAAATGGTGCCGAATTGAAACGCTTTTAGCACAAGGATCTAAGGCAACAAGGCTTTCATTTTTCAAGGGAGATCAACTGTTTGGATGGTTCATTTAAATTTTCAGTAGTTTTCTTCAAAAGAGAGTTGATATTTTTTCTGATATCATGTTTCCAAATTTTTAGAACGTTAATGCCTTCGGCTCTTAATCGATTTTTTCGTGTTCCGATCGCGCATTTAGTTTAACTTGAATTCTGTTTCTCAAAAAGAGGGATTGGTCTTTGGAATATGACCAGACAAAGGTCAACCATGCCAAAACACCCATCACCAAGAAATGCTAGCTTTTGATTATTAGAAAAAAGTCGGGTTTTTCTACAATGGTCTTTCCATACATTGTCCAACTTTGCGACCAGCTCTTACAAATGCAAGTCTTAGTCTAACCTCTGTTAATTCATTCCCCTTTCCTCTAATCGCAGATATGGTCTTAGAGCGCACTTTATTTACAGAAGTAAAAGTGCGTTCAACCAATTTTTACGAAGAATTTTCTTCATTTGATTTATGCAATAAAGGAAAAATATTGAAACCGAATGCGGTATTCGGATACATGGAATTAGCACTCCACTTGATCCAGCTCTATACGACTTTGGCCAAAAGGTAAGATATACTAACCATCCTTGCTCCATTTGTCATTTTCGATGCCTTTGGAAATGTTTGTAAGTCATACGAAAAGCGAAGGGATTGTGGTCGAAATGATTTGACATTGGCAAGATTTACTGCATTGAGGAGAGTGTTATATTGACCACTACGCTTTCTAGGTGTGATTTTGTCAATCGCCCTTCGAGTGAAAAAGGGAATTAAACTCGAGCCTCGTGCGAACCCATAGGAATCGGCAATGAATCGATATTTTACTACCAAGGGTCTCTTCTTGAGAGAAATAGACTCCAAGCGGTATGTCTTGGAAGACATATTTGGTAATTGCACTTTGCCAATTCGCGCTGACGGTATTGAGTCGGCTTCAGCCAAGGCAAATAAATTATGTGGAGTGGAACTGCTTTGCCATGAGGCCACACTTGATCTCTCGTTGAATTTGCCTCCGTTTCAGTGGTTCGAGCTAGAAAAGTATTACGTTTCTAATTTAACGGACCAATTCCGCTATTGGCAGGTCGGGACTACATCAGTGTCAACGTTCGACTTGCTATCGAGATTGTTGCCAAACGGATACTTTCACCTCGGATTTGGTGAAGGCAGCAGAGAGCAACTTGAGGAAATCGACAACATGGTGCATTCGGCTGCTAAAACTGGACAGGTACCATTTACCAGTGAATACATTGCCATCAGGCTTTCGCACATACAACTTATTAGAATTTGCAGCGATCTGATGTCACTCATGCAACGCGCAATCAATGCCTTTGCTGAATTGTTAGCGATTCAGAGAGCAACAATAAAAAATGAGTATTGGGCTGCAGTGCAAATGGACACCCCGGAGATAGTCCACACTGGTCCAAGTTCATACAAGGCGGCAACTAGTATCACATATTGTGTCATATCGCTTTGCACATCGCTTGATATATCAAGCAAGCTAGTGCACTTTCTAAATGGATGTTCTAGACCTATTTTACGTTTTAAAAATGTGCAAAGTAAGCATTTTTCCGATCTTTCCAAGATGAGAGCGACAGTACTGCCAATGGAATTAGTTGAAAGGGTTGTTGCACGGGGAAAAAATGAAAGACAATTCTCTTCACTAACTCAATTGCGTCATGATCTAGTTCATAGCACTACAATTCTTGAGATGGAGAAAATCTTTATTGGATTTCAAACCGGCGAGGTCAATGAGCTGCCGCTTCATTATTCACACATGCCTTGGCGAGACTGCCTCGTTAGCGGCCAGCCAGTCCGCTATCTTGGTCGGGACTACTTCACCTCCAAGGGGGTTGACATAGAGTGGCAGCTGCTGGCCTGGATACTTTCTGTTATAGACTACCACCTGTTTGTCGGGGAAGCGCTTTACAAGTTCATGAAGTCAAATTCAGTGGACGACGTGGGTGTCCAGCTGTCCGTAAACCCAAGATCCTAACATCTCGCTGCATTTGATCCCGTATGGGAAAAACCCCATTTGACCTTCTTAGCATTCCAACCCTAGTTCTCCCTAACAAGGTTCCAAGACAGGTTTCTTCAATAATCTACAGTCACAATCCCTTAAAAAGTTCGGCCTGCCGCCACTATGGTTCACTAATTTCATATTAGCTGCGCTGTCCCGTCTTCATCCAGAAGGGCCTTCCGTTTCCCTGATCCTGAATCCAAGTGCGGTCAGTAATGACTTCCGTTTTTACTTCTCAAGGTTATTCGATGAAAACTTCATCCATCGTCTTTTAGCAAGAGAGCATCAAAATTGGCGGTTACGATCATTCGTCCCCATGGATTCATGAAGGGCCAGTCAGCATACCCAACGGCTGCTTGCTGGGGCTGTTGAAAAAAGCCGCCAGCGGCGTTCTCGCCATTTTTCCGTGCTCACGTACTGGAAGTACGCTCTGCGCGCAAAAATGACTGCGGCCTTCCCTTCGGCATGACTCAGGGCAGGACTGGACGAAGCCTTCGAAAGGCTCAGGGCATGCTTTTTTGAACCGCCCCGAGGGCCTCTAATATGCAACGTGCTTGTTGGTCAATACGCCCTTGGAAATTTTTATTACTCAACACTCTCTAGCTAGAAACGCTATTTACTGACAAGGGTTTTAAGAGTAGGATAACTCTGATGAGATCCTTCCCGAAACTGTTAGCCCTCTTTCTGATTGGTCTGTTCCTCGCGTTCAGCTTTAACGCCTACGCTTGTCTGGTGCCGGTCTATGCCAAAATGCCGGTCCCTCAAGTGAGCGATTGCACTATGCCAGGGGAAGAGCCGGTTACTCAGTTCTGTGACGGGTTTAAAACTCTCGCGGTCCAATCGAGTCTCGATACTCCTTCAAACAACCAGGCTCACGTCCCCTTCATTGGCGAAATGGCCCTGCTTCTTCCTGACCTTGTCCCCTCCAGAAATATCATCTTTCCGCCCGGTACCGGCCATGTGGCCGTAACAAAAGACCTTCTCCTCCTCATCTCGGTTTTTCGTATTTGATCCGCTCCCCGTTTTTCCGTTCATCACCAAATCCCTGAATTCACGACCTTACTGATCCCGGTCTGACATCTTCAGGCCTGATCGACAGGACCCTTTTCTCCTTCCTGCTTTTTTGGGTATGAGGCAGAATCGGTGAGAAGTCCATGGTCGCTACATAACAAGCGGAGTCAACCATGCACCAGATTATTTCAAGATACGTGGTGATAGTGGCATTCGGTATGGTATGGCTTGGTCCGGCAGGTCCACTCGCGGCTCAACCAACCGGCACGACTGAACCGGTCTTGGAGCTGGTGCCCCTGATCCAGGAAGCGATTCAACAGAATCCTGAAATCGCGGCGACCCAAGAGCAGGTCCTGGCCATGAAGGAGCGCGCCCCTCAAGTAGGAGCCCTGGCCGACCCCGAATTAAAGGTTCAGTTGTGGAATACTCCTGACTCGCTGAATGTCACCAAAACGCAAACAGTTATCTACGGGGTTGCCCAACAATTTCCCTTCCCGGGGTTGCTTTCGAAGAAAGCCGAGGTGGCGACACGGGAAGCCGACCAGGCGGAACAACGCGTGGCTGCCAAAATCCGCGAAATTACCGCTGCGGTCAAGACGGCCTTTTTTGAGCTGTTGTTCGCCCACAAAGCCATTGAGGTCCATCATGAACAGCAAAAATTACTCAGGCAGTTCTTTGATATTGCCAATGCCAAATACGGAGTGGGAACCCGAACACAGGTAGACGTCCTGCGAGCTCAAGTAGAGCTTTCCAAAATTTCCCAACAATTACCCGTCCTCAATCAACAACGGGAAACCGCTCAAGCTCATCTCAATACCATTCTGAATCGTGATCCCCATGCTCCGCTTGGTATTCCGCGAGCACCACATCCACAACCGCTGACACGCTCGCTTGAAGAACTCCAGGCGCACGCGCTTCGACTCCGCCCGGAACTGCAAGAAGCTGATCTGGCGGTGACGCGATTTCAGTCGGCCACGCAACTGGCCAAATTGCAGTACTACCCTCACCTTCGGGTGGAACTCCAGCGCTGGCAAAACAACAACGCCGATGACGGATTCGGCGGGAATGTGATGATGAACATTCCCTTTGCGTTCTGGACCAAACCGAAGTATGACGCAGGTGTCAGGGAAGCGGCGGCGCAGGTCAGATCCGCACAAGCCAAGCAACAGACCCTTGTCACACTCACTCGCTTTCAGGTCAAGGATCTGGTGGTGCAAATTCAGGCCACTCAAGAGGTTCTGGAACTCTATCGCACCACCATCCTTCCTCAGTCACAGCAGGTTCTCCAAGCTGCCCATGCGGGCTATCGGACGGATCGCACGGATTTTTTGGATCTGATCGATGCGGAACGCGCCCTCATCAGCTTTCGGCTTGAATATATCCGGGCGCTCGTGAACCGGGAACAGCAAGTCGCCCAACTGGAACGCGTGCTCGGCGCGGACTTGTAAGAAGGAGACGCACGATGATTACGCACACCTCACGCCCACGCTGGATCATCCTTGGAGTATTGCTTTGTATCCTTGTGGCAAGCCTGTTCTTTTTCAAAGAATCCTGGTGGCCCCTCTTCCAATCAACGGGGACGACCACGAACGAGGCGAGGCATACCGACCAACCCATGCAGGACATGGGAACCATGAGCGGCCATTCCTCCATGGAGAAGGAATCCAGCCAGGCCTATGCCATGGTGACTCCGGCGCGGCAACAATTGATTGGCCTCACCACCGCCCTGGTGAGCATGCGCCCGCTCCAAACGGTGATCCGCGCCGTGGGGAAAGTGGACTATGACGAACAACGTCTCACCCATATCAATCTTCGCATTTCAGGTTGGGTGGAAGATCTCTTTGTGGATACCACGGGCCAACTTGTTCGAAAAGGTCAGCCCTTGTTCACCCTCTACAGCCAGGAACTCGTGTCGGCGCAGGAAGAATATCTGCTTGCGATGAAGGCCAACGAGCAGATTCAGAGCAGCCCCCTGCTCGAAACCCGACATCAGACGGCACAAATGGTCCAGTCTGCGCGCGACCGTCTCCGACATTGGACGTTGACGGATGCGCAGATCGATGAGTTAGCGCGTCGTGGCAAGCCGCAGACCTATGTCACGATCTATTCCCAAGTCGCCGGGTACGTTATCGATAAGCAGGTGTTTAAAGGCACGTTGGTGAAACCCGAGATGACCCTCTATGCGATTGCCGATCTTTCTACCGTCTGGGTGCAGGCGGAAGTGTTTGAGTATGAAATGCCCTTCGTCCAAGTGGGACAACAGGGAACCCTGACCCTGGCGGCCTATCCTGGAGAAACCTTTCAAGGAGAGACTACCTTTATCTATCCCTACCTCAATCAGGAGTCCCGAACCAATACCGTTCGGCTGGTGTTCAAGAACCCGAAGCTGCGGCTGAAACCTGACATGTATGGAACCGTTCAGATTCAGGTGAATCGCGGAAGGAAGCTTGTGGTTCCTGAAGAAGCGGTGCTCGATTCCGGAACCCGACAGGTCGTCTATGTGGTCCGGGGAGAAGGCATGTTTGAACCACGGCAAGTCACCCTTGGCCCGAAAGTAGGCGGCTACTATGAAATCGTCGAGGGTCTGGCTCTGGACGAACGGATCGCCACGTCCGGCACGTTTCTCCTCGATTCGGAAAGCAAGCTCATGGCGAGTTCGAACATGATGGGTGCGCTTGGGATGGGAGGTATCAAAATGGAGCAGGCGAACATGGGCAAGATGGATATGGATATGAGTGTGGACAAGGCCATGACAGGATCAGGAATGGCGCCGGCGAACAAGCCACCGGCAAGAACGAGTCATAAGAAAGCCGGTGACCTCGCGCTGGCCTTGTCAACCAACCCCTCGCCAGCACGCATAGGGGAAAACCGTATTCAGGTGATCGTCTCCAATCAACAGGGCAAACCGGTCTCTCCTGTGCAGGTTCAACTCACCTTCACCATGCCAATGCCGGGTATGCGCCCAGCTACCGTTCCCATGACAGCAAGAGCGGAAGGCACCTATGAAGCCACGGTCAATCTCGGCATGGCAGGACAATGGGATCTGACGATCCTGATTCACCGTGCAGGGCAGCCCGATATTCAGGAAACGTTTTCGTTGGTTGCCGGAGGCGGAGGAATGTCCGGGATGCCGGGCATGTCCGGAATGTGAGTGATCCAACATGATTGAACGAATCATTGGCTGGAGCGCGCGCAACGGTTTTTTGGTAGGAATCCTGACCCTTTTTCTGATGGGTTGGGGAATCTGGGCGGTCTCTCACACGCCCCTGGATGCCCTGCCCGATCTATCCGATGTGCAAGTGATCGTCTTGACGGAGTGGCCTGGCCGAAGCCCGGATTTGATTGAGGATCAAATCACCTATCCCATTGTCACCTCGATGTTAGGCGCTCCACGCATCAAATATGTTCGGGGACAATCGATGCTGGGTTTGTCCTTTGTCTACATTGTGTTTCAGGACGGAACCGACATGTATTGGGCCCGAAGCCGTGTGGTGGAATACCTGCAGGGGCTCGTGGGAAAACTGCCGGAAGGGATCTCTCCGACGTTAGGACCAGATGCGACAGGGGTCGGGTGGGTTTTTCAATATGCCTTGGTGGACGAAAGCGGAAACCATAGCCTGGCCGATCTTCGCTCGTTTCAAGATTGGTATTTGCGCTATTGGTTGCAAAGTGTGCCAGGCGTGGCGGAAGTGGCGACCATCGGCGGGTTCGTCAAACAGTATCAAATCCAGGTCGATCCCGTGAAATTACAGGGATATGGTATCGGCCTTCCCCAGGTCATTCAGGCTGTCCGACGCAGTAACAATGAAGTGGGAGGACGGGTCATTGAGGCCAGTGAACGGGAATATATGGTACGAGGCCGTGGATACATCCAATCGCTTGACGATCTTCGAACCATTCCCATCGGAACGGACGGAAAGGGGACGCCCATTACCGTCCACGATGTCGCGACCGTGACGTTCGGTCCGGATCTCAGACGTGGCATTGCTGAATTGAATGGACAAGGAGAAACCGTCGGTGGCATCGTCGTGATGCGTTATGGCGAAGATGCGCTTGACGTCATTCAACGGGTCAAAGAACAAATAGCCACCATCACGCCCTCCATTCCCGAAGGCATCCGTATCGTTCCGGTGTATGATCGCTCGGAATTAATTCTTCGGGCCATCGCCACGCTCAAAGAAAAAGTCATTGAAATCACCATCGTCGTGAGCGTGATTAGCCTCCTCTTTTTATTTCACTTTCGCTCCGCGCTGGTTCCCGCCCTCTTACTGCCGGTGGCGATTCTCCTATCGTTTATTGCGATGTATTATCTGGGCGTCTCCTCGAATGTCATGTCACTCTCGGGCATCGCCATCGCCATCGGGACGATGGTGGATGCGGTCATTGTCATGGTGGAAAATGCCCACCGTCGCTTGGAAGAGTGGGAAGCCCAAGAACGTTCAGGCTCACGCGATGACGTCATTATTCAAGCCGCCCGGGAAGTCGGCAAGCCCCTCTTCTTTTCTTTGCTCATCATCACCGTCTCGTTTCTGCCCATATTTACATTAGAAGCGCAGGAAGGCCGTCTGTTCAAGCCGCTGGCCTACACCAAAACATTCGCCATGTTCTTTGCAGCGTTGTTGTCCATCGGGTTGGCTCCCCTCTTGATGAAATGGTTCATTCGCGGCCGGGTCATGGCTGAACGTCGAAACCCGTTAAACCGTTTTCTGGTCTGGATCTATACCCCTCTTCTGAAAGGTGTTCTGAAAGTCCGATGGCTGGTGGTCGGCTTGGCCATAATCGGAATGATCGTCGTCGTTCCCATCTACCAACGGTTAGGTTCTGAATTTATGCCCCCCCTGAACGAAGGCACGATTTTGTATATGCCCACCAGCATACCGGGCATGTCCATCAAACAAGCCTCCACCATCCTCCAAAAGCAAGACCGATTATTAAAAGAATTCCCGGAGGTGGATCAGGTGATGGGCAAAATGGGGCGGGCGCGCACCGCAACCGATCCGGCCCCCTTACATATGGGCGAGACCATGGTGACCCTGAAGCCTCAGGAAGATTGGCGGCCGGGCATGACGTGGGACAAGCTCATTGCTGAAATGGACCAAAAGGTAAAATTCCCGGGGATGGTCAATATTTGGTGGATGCCGATTCAAACACGAACCGAAATGCTCGTCACCGGAATTCGAACTAGTTTAGGGATTCGTATCCTGGGGCCGAAATTAGAAGAACTGGAACGCATCGGGCTACAGATTGAAAGTCTGCTTCAACCACTTCAGGGCACCCGGAGTGCCTACGCCGAACGGGTCATGGGAGGGTACTATGTCGATATCGACGTGAACCGCACCGCCGCTGCCCGTTATGGCCTCACCGTTGGGGACGTGCAGGATGTCATTGAATCCGCTATTGGCGGAAAAAATATTGCATGGACCGTGGAAGGCCGTGAACGCTATCCGATTAATGTTCGATACCCACGTGATCTGCGACAAGATGTGGAAGCGCTCAAGCGCGTCCTCGTCAGCACGCCAAACGGCGAACAGATCCCTCTAGCCCAACTTTCTCACATCTCCACCACCACGGGACCACCTTCTATCCGAGATGAAAATGGATCGTTAGCGAGTATGGTGTTTGTCGATATTGCGGGCGAGGATCTCGGCACCTATGTTCACAAGGCCAAAGACCTGGTTCAGAAGCACATCACCCTTCCATCCGGGTATACATTACAATGGGCCGGTCAATATCAGTATCTGGAGCGGGCACAAGAAAAACTCAAGATTGTGATTCCCCTCACAGGGTTTCTCATCTTCCTCCTTCTGTATCTCAACTTTCATTCCGTCCCCCGATGCCTTCTTGTATTGCTATCGGTGCCGTTCTCGTTGGTCGGGGCTATCTGGTATGTGGATGTCCTAAACTATCATCTCAGCATTGCCGTGTGGGTCGGACTCATCGCCTTGGCAGGAGTGGCCGCAGAAACCGGCGTGATCATGGTGATGTTTTTGGATGAGGCCTGTGCCCGCCGGCAACGGGAGAATCGACTGCAGTCTTTGGCGGACCTTCGTGACGCCATCATCGAAGGTGCCGTCCTACGAGTCCGCCCCAAAATCATGACCGCCTCGGCCATCATCCTGGGCTTGCTGCCCATCATGTGGTCCCAGGGAACGGGTGCCGATGTGATGCAACGCATCGCGGCGCCGATGATCGGCGGAATGGTCACGACAACCGTGCTCACGCTGTTGGTCATCCCCGCCATCTATTTCATCTGGCGTCAGCGACAATTGAAGTGCCATCATTGAAAATATTTCGAACGTACGGCACCGTGGAGCCGAGGAGAGCCACATCGGCACCAGATGGTGGTGTTGGCCATCAGCACTCATAAACTTTCTATGCCGGACGACACTACCAGAAAATGCCTCATGATCCCCATTCAAACGATTGGCCCCAGCACCCGTCGTAAAAAATAAAAAAACTCCAGCGTCCCCGTCTCCGACATGTCTGCCACCTTAGCCTGCACAGCAGGATATCATTTCATCGTGTACTTGTGCCCTGCGTTGTCATGTGAGAGATGAAACGATTGAAAGAACATCCCAGGCATTTTCCTTCGGTTTTTTAAAAGCGGGTGCGACACTCTCCCGAGATAACCATTTGGGTTCTTTTGGGTGATTGAGATACGTGGGATAGCTGGACCAGGGATAAGTTTCGAGCAGGTTGACCACGGGAGGGCTCGTCTCGACGGGATGCCGATAAATATCGCCTGAGAGCGGCAAGAGATAGCGATCCCTCTCGACCAAGATTGATTTAACCGTCCTCTGAATAACGGTTCATTGATGCGCTTCAGGCGGTTATATCGTGGTGGGTACACGCCGTTAAGTAGGGCGCATAGCGCGACCGAGATTCCCGTGCGGGGTTTAAAGCAGGAGATGCCCGTGATTCCCAAATAAGCAATACCCATGAATCTCGACTCCAAACCATTGATGAACTTCGGCTAGGGTATTCAGAAACGCTTGATCTTACGTTTCGGGCTGAAAGATCCGTTGGCGCTGTCTCCCACGATTCATCACAGGATACTAGGCATTGTCCTATTCTATGCGGACAAGTCTGGGTATGAAGCCACCTTAAACGAAACCATATCATAAAAAAGCTTCCTGACCCCTATTTCTTTGGACAAGGAAAATTTGAAAAATAATTAATCGAAAACATCCATCATCCATGCAAGGCACTCCTCGCTTGTCGCGAGTATGCCCATGGAAAAAAGGTAGAAAAGTACCGTCATGCAGCAAACCAAATTGCAGGAGATGAAGATTGGGAATTGATTCCTCAACAAATTTCTTGGTACTTTCCGCCCTAGTCAAAAAGGTCTTTTCACATTCCTACTCCCCTTCTCCTCGCGGAATGCGGATGCACAGCTTATCGATGATCCGGGATTTCTGCCGGTAGGGGAATGACCGGAAAGAAACCATAAGGAAGGATTGACCATGTTCACACCTCGGCTCCTGCGCTTACGCATCGTATTTTTGATTGCCCTACTCATCGTCTCCGGGCCTATGGCCGGAAGCCCGCCCGTGCTCGCCCAGCAACCGGGCGACACCAGCGGTTGCAGCAGCGCGGACAACTCGAACGACCCCTGCTTTTCCAAGGTCACTGACATCCTGCAGGGACAGCGCTCGCTGTTGCCGGTCGACGACCTGGTCACGACCTACGGGCAGCCGAATACCAGCGGGCCCGCGAACGTGAGCATTATCGTAAGCCCGACGAAAAATGGACAAGCGCCGATAGAGAATGCGTCTCAGTACGAGATCAGTCACAACGTGGCAGCATCCGCCACCGCTGTCGGGCGCATGTTCAATCTGTCTCGCGACGTCATCGTCACCGCGACACAAGGTATCGTCACCGTCCGCGACCAGGGTCCGCCCATTATCGTCAAGGCCTTTCCCCTGACCGAGACCCCGGTCCCGAACGGCATAACCATGGCCGATTTCAACGGCGATGGCTTCGACGATTTTGTGCTGGCCCAGACCGACCTCGGCAAAGACGGCAAATGGCATGGCTATCTTGAATTCGTAACCGCCAACGATGTCAACGACCTGAATCAGGGTCTCAATGCCGGCCCTTATACTTCCGTCGACTTTCCGGTCGGCGCGAATGCTCTCGGCACGGCATCCATTACCTCGGGGGATTTCGACGGGGACGGTATGCCGGAAGTCATTGTGGGTTGGCCCGTGCATGGTGGAGCAACGAAACCTGGGATAGAAATAGAAATCTACCGGTTTTCTCGCCAGAATGGCCAGTTTCACCTTGCTGGTTCCAGGCAATTTTCCCCCTCTCCGAACGAGGATCGGCCCCCCTATGACAGTTACACCCAGATCCATATTCTGGCCGGGAATTTCACTGGCGCCGCACCGTTGCCAGGGGACAACGGCGCAAGAGATCAGCTCGCTCTCACCTGGAATGATGAGACCACACTCCTTATGGCATCCGGCCATGTCGATGTCGACACCTCTCAGACGCCCGCAACACTGACACCCGTCATGAAAATCACGGGACTCTTGGGGGTCGGGAGTATCGGGAACATGACGGCTGCTCGACTGAACTGGCTGAGCAACCAGGAGCAGATCGTGTTCGGCTACACCAGTAGTTGGAAGAAAAAACTGATTAACTTGGTGTTTATCGGCGGCAAGAACAGCGCCGGGCCGACCCCTATCGTGCTGGGAGATATTGAGCTCACCAATCTCCGGGGTTGCGCCACCGGGTATCCCGACCTGGCTTTGCGCGATTTCGCCATCGGCAATTACGATCAAACCGACCACAGTGGCACGATTGAAATCCCCAAGACGCTGCAACTTTCGATTCTTTATGCGACGTACTGCACGAATGGCTCTTCTCCCAATCTCCGTTTGAACCAGGCCGTGTATGGTATCGCTTTTGATGGCAACGGAAAGGTTACCCTATCCACACCACAAGATAACGGGTCGTTTCCTTTAGAAATCCATCCACTTAACAATCAGACAGCGCCGGATGTCCTGTACAGCTTCCCCGCCTCCTTGACCGCCGGCGACCTACAGGGCCGCTCACTGCTGCTCGGGACGCCTACCAAGGCGACGGTGAACGCGCACATCCAGCCAGACACCATCCTCGGCCTGCCGCCCATGCACCTCGATTGGGTCAACCCCGTCGGCGCGACTACGCCAAGCGCCGTGAACGTGACTGTTTTCCCAGGGACCTACAATTCTCAATACAACTTCGTTTCATCCTCTTCTAGCGCGGTCAGTCGCCAGAGCACCACCAGCTTCACTTACGCGACCGACGAATCCGCCGAGCAGCAGATCTCCTATGGTATCCCGGACATCGCCTCCGTCTCGGTTTCGCTAAAAGAGGCCGCCAAGCAAATGTATAAGAACACGGCTGGCAAAGCGTTCAACACCTATTCCAAACAATCCTTCGACCTGAGTGCATCGACGGTGTTCGACGATCTGGTCGCGGCGACCATTAAACGGCTCAATATCTATTCCTATCCCGTCATCGGCCATTGCATCAAGGATTCCGGCGCCGGCGATTCGGCGGCGGGGGAGAATAGCGCCTGCCCCGCCGGGGAACGCCCGATGATCCTGCAATTCTCGGGGCCGGATCAGATTATCCATCTCCAGCCGACCGAGGGGGCTGGTCTGGAATGGTATCAGCCGCCTCAGCAGCCGGGTCAGGCATTTTCCTATCCTGGCAGTTTCGCGCAACTGGAGCAGGAGCAGCCGCAGACGGCCTCGGGGACGAGCGCCTTGCAGCTGCTTTCAGGTGCAAACTCGGCCTGGGGCTCACAGGGGGGCAATGAACTCGTTAAGGTGAACTGGACTGAGGGCAACGGCTCGAATGTCTCCGCCGGTTCGGTCAGCACCCATTCCTT
Source organism: Nitrospira sp. MA-1 (assembly GCA_032139905.1). Lineage (NCBI taxonomy): Bacteria > Pseudomonadati > Nitrospirota > Nitrospiria > Nitrospira sp. MA-1. Next base: position 175,808 of record JAQJDB010000004.1, on the reverse strand, counting down.
CGACGTCTCGGTGAGCGTCTCCGGCAGCGCCAATATCGAAGGGCTTGGCCTGAGCGGCGGCGCGAGCTTTGCCTACAATCAGAGTCGTTCCAGCAGTACGCTGAACACCACCGCCACCAGCTTCGCCGACTCCACGGGCATTACCTTGAACCGCGGGCTCGGCCCTGACGCAACAACCACCAACTCGGCGTACCTGTATGAGGGCCAGTCATATATTTTTGGACAACTGCCGACGGCGGGCACCATCGACGACCGCACGCCTGCGGAGACGGTCAAGGGCGACGGATTCATCACGGCAGGCTATGCGGCCGATCCGCTCAGCACGAGCGGTATCCAGGCCGGTGATTGGTGGAAACAAACCTATGTCCTGCCGGACATCGCGTTCAACCATCCGCAACGCTGGCAGCAGACAATACCGCAGGGCACCGACGGGGAGCGCGTGGCCTTCAACTGCCCGGTCGGGTTCAGCTCCTCGTTCGCCTCGCCGGGATGCACGCCCAATGGCCAGACGCCGACCCCGGCGAATCTTGCCACCAATCCTTTCTATCAGATGAAGGGGCTGTTCGTGACCCCGGGGACTTCGGCCGAAGGACCGCAGATCACGCGGATAACGGAGGGCAATTCGGTGATGCTGCGGGCGCGGGTCTACAACTACAGCCTTACAAACCTGTCGGCGGGCAGCACGGTGCGCGTGCGCTTCTACGCGCAGCCCTGGGACAACCAGCGCGGGCAGTTTGCCGCCGGCTCAGGCCCGCACGGCTTTGCCCGGGCGATAGCCATCGGCGAGGACGTCTTGAACCCGATCCCGGCCCTCTGCGGCGGGTCGTCGACCGAGCCCGATGATCCGTGTACCGACCAAAATGCGCGACTCAACTGGGCCTACGCAAAAGCCACCTGGGATCCCCCCGCGTTGCCGGATTCCGTTTTAGCCAGCTACTGGAAGTTCTGGGTTGTGGCGTTTCCCGAGGACGGCAGCGGCGGCGTACCGGAATTGGCCGACCACGGCCTGACAAGTATTCCGCCCACGGATGTGAATTCCTTGGCCGACATCCCGGTTCAGACCTACAGCAACAACCTGGGCTTTTATAATCAGGTGTTCTCCGTGGTGGCCAAGACCGCCCCATCGCCCGGAGCCGAGCCCACATCCAAGACCTTGAAGACCGCGAGCGCGAACGCGGAAAAGGACGGCGCGCCGGTCACGCAAGTGCCGATAAATGATCGCGTTCAGGTGCGTGCCGACTACCACGTCCCCGGTGCCGATTTGGACGACGTGCTGGTGCTGTTCTATGACGGTGACCCGGCGCAGGGCGCCCAACTGTTTGACATGGAAAATGTTCCCCGCATCCCGGCCGACAGCGATTTCGTGACCCGTGTGCCGTTCCAGCCACGCAAGTGCGGTCTCCATACCCTGTTCGTCAAGGCTATTCCCGCGGACGGCACAGCGCTGCCGGCCACCCAACAGGCAACCCTCAAGGTCACCATGGATCCGGTGGCGAAGCTGGGCAGAATGAGCAACGTCATTACGCGCCTCCAGTCCGATCCGGAGTCCTCGACGCTGCCGGCTGATTGGTCCTTGAGCGGGCAGGCCCCAAAACAGATGCTGGCCCAGCTAGAGGCGGTGCAGCGCCTGTTCCAACAGGGTCAGTCCTTGGTGGCGACGAACCGGTTGATTGCCTTGGAACATTACGTCGATGCGCAACGCGACAAGAATATTTCGGTGGAGCTGGCCGATGCGCTCGACAAGGACATCAAGCAGTTGCTGGATTGCGCACCGGCTTAGGAGTCTATCGGCTTGGGGAATCGAGAGCGACAAAGCGGATGAGCGAGGCCGGATTTTGACGATTTCGCCGGCGAAATATGGACCGCTTCGACACGTTTGCAGCCCTCATCCTCAGTCCCACAGGCTCCTAGTGACAATCACCGGATGAGCCTGCGCGGGCACAGACTAATCCGCGCGGGCAGAGGTTAATATGAAATTTATGACCGTTCGTGGTTTAGGTGGACGTCCGGGACAGGGTTGGAATCAATTGGCCCATGAATGCGATCTTGTTCTCATATCCAATGGCAAACCTGTGGCCATTCTTTCTGCGGTATCGGAAGACAACCCTGAAGAATCATTTTCTGCGGTACGACGGGCCAGCGCAGTTGCGGCCGTCGAAAAAGTACAATCTCATTCAATAGAGACAGGAACAGATAAGTTGTCCTTGGAGGACATTACGACCGAAGTAAAGGCTGTTCGGACAGCCAAGCGGAAGTGTGGGTTGTTGTCGATACCAATGCGCTTGTCTCTGGGTTCTTTTCTCCTTTCGGCCCACAAGGAGAAATTATCATGATGGTGGCTTCCAGAAGCCTCTCTGCCTGCTTCAATGACAGAATCCTAATCGAATACACCGACGTCCTGCGCCGAAAGAGGCTTCCGTTTCCCCCAGATCCGATCAGCACGTTGTGAGAGCACATCCGTTTCGAGGGAGAGGTCGTCGCCAGTACTCCATTGCCTGGTAAGCTCATCGATCCAAGTGGGGGCTGTTGAAAAACGCCGCCAGCGGCGTTTTTGCCATGTTTCCGTGCTCACATACGGGAAGTACGCTCTGCGCGCAAAAATGACTGCGGTCTTCCGTTCGACATGACTCAGGGCAGGTCTGGACGAACCCTTCGAAAGGCTCAGGGCATCATTTTTTTTTGAACCGCCCCGAGGCCTCTGATAGGCAACGTGTCTGTGGGTCAATATGCCCTTGGAAATTATTATTCAACACCCCCTTGCAGTCAGCCTCATCTCCCCTCTGGATTCCGGCTCAATTCTTGAGTCGGCATGCCCCCTTTGCCCGGTTCTCCCACTCACACACCACAATGGAGCGACAGGCTGGTCCGATCCTGGAACAATGGGCCGGTCAGCCCTACTCGCAGGATGAACTCCCGCATGTCGGACAGCAAAGTCTGGAGAGTGGTTCCTCAACGAGTTCCTTGGTCCGTTCCAGTCCAGTCAACAAGGGTTGGTACCATTCCTATTCCCCGCAACAGGTGCATTCGTCAGGCACTGCGCAGTCGCGAAAGTCGTACCAGCACGATGGCCAGTAATGGAAGGACAAGCCCCACTGCCGTCACAACAATGAGCAGCGTCCCAAGCTCACTGTAATCCGCCGGCACGGACAAATTGCCGGTCGCGGGATCCTCCACGTCGCGCGTGACGATGAAGATCTGATTCAAGTACTTTGTTCCCAGTTGACTCGCCGAAAGGGCAAGATTGGTGAACGACGCCATGACCGCGAAGAAGGTGGCCTTCAAATTTTCGGGAGCGGAGTTTGCAATCCAGGCGAGCATCGGGATCATGGCGATCTGACCGAGGGGCGACTCGAGGGCGGTATCGACCAGGGCAATAAATCGCGCGTCCACCAGACCGCCGGTGTGGGCTGCGGTCCACTCGTGAAGACCATAGAACATGCCGATAATCGGCAGGCTCAGGCAGGTGCTCACGACGGTGAGAACCACTACGATATAGGCGAAGGATCTCTCCGCCATAAAACGCCTGAAAATGAACATGCCGAATAGGGTGATGGTGCTCGCGATCAGGGACAGCACCGAGAGGAATTGTTGGTCGAAACCCAGTTCGTCGATCATCCACCAGGTCGAGCCTGCACCGGGCGTAGGGATGGCGCGGTACACGAAGATGATGATCGCGGTACCCACCAGTGTGCGGCTGGCCTCGGTGTCCAGCGCGCCCACCAACCGCGACATCAAAAATAAAATGATGGTGAGTGAACCGACGAAAATGATCTCCTGATTGTAGGGTACGCCGCTGAGCCCCGTGGAGAGGGTGAATATCCCGAAGATAAGGCTGCCCCCGAGTATCCACCAGTTTGGTCGCGTTGGTGCGGTATGCCCCTCGACCAGGTATCTCGCTTCGCTCGCACCATAGCCCTGGCTTTCGAGCCGCTTCCTGTCGCGTCGTTTCAGATACCCGCCGAGCAGGACCCCAAGCACGGATACGACGGGAATCAGCAGCGCAAGCTTGTAGATCTGGACATACACTTCAGCTTTCGCGTCACCGGACATCGCTTCCACGCCGCTGAACAAGGCCACATTGAGCAGCGCGACCGCGACGCTTCCGCCGATGATCGCCACCCGGCCAAGGGTTTGCATGGTGGTATGCATGAGCCGGCGTCGTTCCGCTTCTACCGGTTGTCCGTCCTCGTCAATACGAGGAACGGCCTCTACCGTCATCGCATCCGCCACCACATCCTGAACCACATAGCCCACCGGCGCGAGCAACGCGCTTAGTACAAACCAGGCCTCCGCCGACATGATCATGCGCATGGCATCGGTGTGCCCGATCAACCCGATCATGATGAGGAGACTGCCTGCGATCAGCGTGGCGCCGACGTACACGAGTCCCGCCTTGTACCGCCAGATGAGGTCGACAAGATGGCCGAGCGGCATCTTTAATGCCCAGGGAATACCAGCCCAGAATCCCAGTGCCGCCAGAAATTCCGCCGATAGGCCCAGGTAGTCTTTAACGAAGAATGTCCCGACGATCCCGGTGAGCCCGGAAATGCCCGCCGCCACGTAGACCATGAGCGGTGGCAAATAGGAAACTCGCAACTCGCGTCCGAGCTGGAGCACGGTGGGGTCGAACCAGCGTTGAATTTTAATCAAAAATGGGATCATGAAATCTATGAGATAATGACGTGTCGCATGAGTGCGAGCGCATTCTATCTGGAGAGACCATTGCCGGTCACATGCCTATTTTCGGGAAAGGACAGCGTGAAAGGGTCATGCGGGTAGCGACATCCATCATCAGCGACATTTTTTCATGACGACCGCACGACCCCCTGTCGCCCAAGGCACCGGCGCCGATGATTGACGGAATGGTCACGGCGACGGTGCTCACACTGTTGGTCTTCCCCCTCATGTATTTAATTTGGCGGCGAAAGGAATTACAGATAATGGATTAACCTGCTTGCCGGTTATTCATTCATTTAAGTTCTACTCACATGGGCAATGATCAGTCAAACTTGAACCTCCTCCGCAGCATTTCATATCAAATGCCCAGCCTGATCGGAGACCTTGACGAACTCAGTGACCACCACCCCGGCAAAATTCCCGCAGCCGGTATCAAAGCGAGGCCTAAGACAATGAGAAATTAACGAACACTATCCATGGAGTTTGTAGACCTGGTGGAAAGCCATCGTTCCCTCAATCGTTCTTCCCACACATACAAGGTCGGCAGTACGAACAGGGTTAACGCCGTTGACGTCATGAGCCCTCCGATCACCACGGTGGCCAATGGCTGTTGCACTTCGGCTCCTGCCGATGTGGAAAGAGCCATCGGAAGAAATCCCAGACTCGCGACCAGGGCCGTCATGAGAACCGGGCGTACACGGATCACAGCTCCTTGGTAGGCCGCTTCTTCAGCCGAAAGGCCTTTCTTCCGTAGATCCAGCACATAAGACATTAAGACCACCCCGTTCAAGACAGCCACACCGAACAGAGCGATAAAACCTATTCCAGCGGAAATGGAAAACGGCATCCCACGGAAGGACAATGCCAGGATGCCTCCTGTCGCCGCCAAAGGAATATTTAAGTAGATCAGCACAGCCGGCCTGACTGAATTGAACATGGTGTAGAGCAACACAAAAATCAAAAACAACGCCAGCGGCACGACAATGGCCAACCGCATTGAAGCCCGTTGAAGTTGCTCGAATTGCCCACCCCATTCGATCCAATATCCTTCAGGCAACTTCACTTGCGTCTCTACGGCCTGTTGGGCGTCAGCCACAAAGCCGGCCAAATCGCGACCTCGCACATTGGTCTCCACCGACAACCGCCGGTGAATATTCTCCCGACTAATTTGCGCCAGCCCCGTCTCAACTCGAATGTCGGCGAGTTGGGTGATAGGAATCAAACGGCCCCGTGGGTCGGCCACTCGAATATTTCGAATTCGATCGAAGTTTTTCCGGTCTTCCGGGCTAAAACGGACTTGAATGAAAAACCGGCGATTGCCTTTGACCACCTGACCGACCGTGCGACCCCCTATGGCTCTGACCGTATCGAGAACCTGTGAGGTGTTGATTCCATAGCGCGCAATTGCTTCCCGATCAATAATCACACGAAGATAGGGAAGACCCGAGACCTGCTCGGCTTTCGCATCAGCGGCACCCGCCACCTTCGAGACCACTTTCACAACCTGGTCCCCAATAGTCTTGAGCTGATCCATGTCTTCACCAAAAATGGAAATGGCGATTTCCGAACGTACGCCCGCGATGAGTTCCTGAACCCGAAGCTCGATGGGTTGCGAATAACTGAACGTGGTTCCCGGCACGGCTTTTTTCAAGGCCGCGTCGTAGGCTTGGATGAGCCCGTCTTTGGTTCCGGCCGTTGTCCATTCATGATCGGGTGTTAACAACACATAGATATCACTAATCTCCACGCCCATGGGATCCGTGGCGATTTCCGGACGGCCTGTCCGGGAAATCACCGTGGTCACTTCCGGAAAGGCCTTCAGCACCTGTTCGATACGGGTGGTATTGGCCACAGACTCTTCAAGCGAAACACTCGGTAAGCGCCAGGCTTGTAGGGCAATGGAGCCCTCATCTAGCTTGGGGATAAATTCCGCGCCCATAAACGAGGCCACTCCCAGACTTCCTGCAAACAATGCAGCGGCCACTCCACCCGTGATGGCAGGATGATGCATCGTACGGGTTAACAGAGGGCGATAGATTCGCTTGGTATGTCGGATCAACCAGGTTTCTTCTTTTTTCACTCCTTTCCGAAGAAAGAGGCTGGCCAGAACCGGAGTCAGAGTGAAGGCGAGAACCAGGGACGCCACCAAGGCGAAGATGACGGTCACCGCCATAGGCGTGAACATTTTCCCTTCGATACCTTCGAGTGTCAGAATGGGAAGATACACGATAATAATGATTCCCACCGCAAAGAAGATGGGACGTAACACTTCCCGCCCCGACTCCCGGATCACCTCGTGGATTTCCTCACCCGTCATACGGCCTGATTGCTGAGTTGTTTTCCGACGTTCGGCGATATGGCGCACGATGTTTTCGATCATGACGACCGAGCCGTCCACAATGAGGCCGAAGTCAATGGCACCCAGACTCATCAGGTTTCCTGAGATTCTGGCAGACACCATGCCCGTGAATGCGACCAACATGGAGAGCGGAATGGCGACGGCCACAATGAGGCCCCCACGGATATTCCCCAGCAGCAATAAGAGGACGGCAATGACGAGGAGAGCCCCTTCGATCAGATTCGTGCCCACGGTGTGAATGGTCTTGTTCACCAAATCAATGCGGTCGTAATACGCGTCAATGATGACGCCCTCGGGCAATGATTTTTTAATGTCTTCCAGTTTCTCTTTCACCCGGTTCACCACCACCCGTCCATTCTCCCCTATCAACAGGAGGACGATGCCGGTGACCACCTCGCCTTTTCCATCCCGCGTCACGGCTCCCTGGCGGACCATGGGTGCGAATTGAGCCTGGCCAAGATTGCGAAGATAAATCGGAGTACCGTCGTTCCTCGTGGCCACCACGATATTTTCAATATCCTGGAGGGATTGAATGAGTCCCTCTCCACGAATCAAATACTGCTCTTGAGCATGGACAATATAAGCCCCTCCGGCATTCCCATTGTTTTGCTCAAGCGCCTCAAAGATTTGCCCGATGGCAAGATCGTAGGCCACTAATTTCGTGGCATCCAGCTGAAACTCATAGGTCTGTAATTCCCCGCCAAATGCATTGACCTCAACCACACCGGGAACGGAACGAAGCTTAAAGGCGATGTCCCAATCCAGAATTGTCCGCAATTCCATGAGCGAGAATCCCTCTCCCCTCACCTCGAACTGGTAGATTTCCCCCAAGCCACTGGAAATGGGCCCCATTTCCGGCGTCCCCAATCCTTGCGGAATGGCCTCCCGCGCTTGCGGCAATCGTTCCATCACCAGGCGGCGGCAGAAATAGAGATCCATGTCCTCATCGAAATAAATGGTGATGGCTGACAGACCGAAACGCGAGACGGATCGAATCAGTTCAATCCCCGGCAGCCCTGACATTGCCGTTTCAACGGGAAAGGTAATGAATTGCTCCACTTCCACCGGACCTAAGCCCGGCGCATTGGTCAGGATCTGGACTTGATTCGGGGTCACATCCGGAACGGCATCAATGGGAAGGATGGTCATCGAGTACAGTCCTGACGCGATGATCAGTCCGGTAAAGACCAGAATGAGAAATCGATTCTGTAAGGCAAATTCGAAAATTCGATTCAGCATGACACCCTATCCTTTGGTCAGCAAGAGACCCTGGCTACGCTCCTCTTAATGGCCATGCCCTCCGAGTGCTTCTCCCAGTAGGATGGATTTCAGATAAAACGATCCTTTGGTAACGACACGCTCGCCCTCTTGCAACCCGCTGACAATTTCTACATAGGGATCATCATTGGCGCCAAGGGTAACCCCGCGTTTTGCATAGGTTCCAAGCTTTTTCTCCACGAACGCCACAGGTTGTTCTTCGATGTGTTGAACGGCCTCCTGAGAAACCCGAAGAACCTCTTTCCCTTGGGAGCCTGAATGGGCAATCGAAGACCTCGCAAACATCCCAGGACGCAAACGTCCTTTCGGATTGGGAATCTCCACTCGTGCTTCGACAGTCCGGGTTCCTGGATCCAGAAGATTACTCAAGTAGACCACGGTGCCACGAAAGACCTCTCCCGGGTAGGCATCAACCGAAATCCGGACATTGGCTCCTACGCGGACACCGGCCAAATCCTTCTCAAAGATATCGAGAAGAATCCACACCGTACTCAGATCGGCAATGGTAAAGGGCTTATCTCTCGGGGTGATCAATTCGCCTGGCGTCACGTGCCGCTCAATGATGGTGCCTTTTTGAGCTGCCGTTAGGGAAAATGACGACAATGGATGATGGCCACCTTTATTTTCAATGATCGCTTCAATGTCCTTGTGAGAGAGTCCGACCAGTTCGAGCGCTTCAAAGGCCGCTTGATACGCGGCCACGCTCTGTTGATAGGCCCCCCTTGCATCAAGATAGTCTTTCTCCGAAGAGATCTGTTGCGCGAAGAGCCGTTTTTCACGAGCATAATTGGCTTTGTTGACCTGAAGAACGGTTCGGGCCTGTCGAAAGGCTGATTTTTTCGAACCCAGTTCAATGCTATCGAGTATCGCGAGGGTCTCGCCCAGCTTCACGAGATCCCCGAGTTCAGCGATCACCTTAATCGCTTTCCCTTCGATTCGTGGACTCACATGAGTCAGGGTGTACGCATTCGGTTGGATATTGGCGGTGGCCTGGATCCCTTCTCTCACGACACCCCGCTCCACGACGACCGTCTGGAAGGCTTGGCCTTCCAAGGCTTCCGGGGCAAGGATGATCTCCTCGGAATGCTTTTCTCTCTCATGTTGGTCGGACTCACCCTGGCGATTCTGTTCGTCATATGTATCAGATTGAAGACGCTGTTCCTGATCGGTTGATGTCTCCTCAGGAGCGGGTGGGGTTGGCCTGTCCTGGCAGGCAACGCCTATCAGCAGGAATAGAATAAGCACAGAGTCCCGTATTGAATTGTTCATACGTCTTCCTCTTCTTTCAAGACTGTTCCCCCACTGCCTGGGCCAAATTCACTTCAGCCTCGCGATACTGGCCAAGAGAATCCACATAGGATAGTTGAGCAACGATGAGATCATCTTGAACCACAATGAGTTGCAATAACCCGATCTTGCCCTCCCGATAGGCATCCTCGATAAATCGGAAATTTTCATCGATTCGTTCAAGCACTTCCGCTTCGAACACCTCCACAGATTGGCGAGCGGCTTCGTAGGCTTGAAAAGCTGTTTTCACTTCCTGTTCGATATTCCGCATGACGGACACAACCTGATGCCGGCCTCGATTGAGCTCTCCGCCCTGCGTCACCAATTCACCTTGCTTTCGATCAAATACGGGGAAAGGAATGCTGATGCCTCCGCCCACCAGGTTACTGACTCCCTCAGGCCCTTCGGTTTCCGTCCAGTAGTTTCCTTGAAATGTTGGATTCGGTACGATGAGCCGACGGGTGAGGTCCAGAGCGGCTTCGCCCCGTAAGACCTCCCTTTTAGCCTCTAAGAGGTCAGGCCGCTGTGCCTTTCCCAGGTGAAGCAGGTCTGACAAAAAAACCTCCTTGGGTGAATTCCTGAGTTGACCGCTCAGCTCAATTTCTCTGTCAGGCTCCCACCCCAATAACCGGCGGAGGTCCACCAAGCTATTTTGAAATGAAGCTTTCGCTGAGAAGGTCTCTTTTCGGGCCTGGCCATAGCGGATTTCCGCTAAATTGTACTCCATGATCGGGATAACGCCGGCCTGAAATCGCGCCTGAGAGGCATCGCGAATACGCTGGTTCAGCATTTCGATTTTCTTCCGCAGTTTTAAAACTTTGGCCAGGGTGAGTGCCTGAAAGAAGGCACGTTTCACCTGCCCGGCAATAAGTCGCTCACGATTTTCAATTTGGGCTTCGACCCGGGAGACATTTCGAACAGCCTCCTCTCTTCGGATTCCGCGTTGGCCGGCCACTTCCACCTCTTGTGACAGCATGACCCGTGAGTCCGTGACATTTCCCGATCCCGGATTATTCCGATTCCAGACTTGGCCATTGATAGTTGGATTGAACCGATTGAAAAGAAACGCATTGACCTTCCGCCCTCGAGCAATTTCTACTTCTTGGCGGGCCGCCAAAAGATCCGGATTCGTCTCCAGAGCGGTCTGGACGGCCTGCTCAACGGTCAAGGACTCGGAGGCCTTAGCAGGATAGGACTGCACGTGACAGAACAGGAAAGAAAACAATATGGCGACAAAATATTTTTGTTTCATCATGCCACTCCACCATGACAGGAGATTCAATAATTGCTCGTTAACAGATTTCACCAAGTCTCCGACTCCACACACGGGACGGGTATATGTCCTTTTGCCCTGGAGAGCTGAGACCTCTTTTCTCAGGAAATCGGACCAGGAATGACACGAGGAAAATTATTATCTTCCCCACTGCACGCATTCGAAGCGTGGATGGTATTAAGGAGTCAGAGATTCCAAGAAAATTTAGATGGAGAGGAAGGGAGGAGCACGAGGCGAAAGGATGTAGGCCCAAACTAACAATCGTATTTCGGGTACAAAGAAATCAGTTCTCGCAACAAAAAATGTACCCGGCGTCTCCAGCTTCCTGGAAACTACGACAGCACTGATGGTGGATGACGCATGTCCTTCGAGAATGGGATCTATGGATGAATTGAGAACAGAAAAGCTGTAGGTGTCATGTTCAATACCATGAAGAGGATGTGTTGAGGAATCGGGAGTTCCAAACAGCTTCCCTGCGGAGTGAGAATCATGATGATGCCGATGATCTTCGAATGCACAAATGGGAGAACCGGTTAAATCGGTGTGGAAGGTTCCCCCATGAACATGTCCAGGCATTCCATGGGCGTGATCGGTTTCGGGATGGATGTGAATTAGGGGCAGACAAATAACCCAGAGGATCAACCATACTTTCAGCCATGTGTGGGCCATCTTATTCACCGAAACCCTGCTCCTTCTCTGCGGATCGGTTCTTCGTGATGATTTCTTAAACCTAACACAAATGTGGTGGAGGAAAACAAGTTTCCTCAGCTCCAATTCGCACTTTGTCCGTCCTCCTGGCGTTCCACCTGATCTGACGAAGTCGTGAATCGTTATGAACCTTGATGATCCCTAATCCCTGGGTAGAATGTGCTGGACATTGCTGTGATCTTTGAACAATTCCAATGGACAAAAGTTTTGAAAACCATCACGGACTACCTATGGCATTATGTTTGCTGTAGCAGTGTATTTATTGTAACGTATGCCAAAGGAGTAATTTAAATAGTTCATCCAGAGAATTTTGGATAACGCGAAAAGAACAAATCGTCCATTGATGGCACTCCATACTAAGACAGCTTACCTTCTTGTTCCTATCGCGCTGATCGTTTCCTTTCTCCTATGCGGAGTAGCGGGCGCGTACTGTCCGATGTCCTCTTCTGGAACGGCCAGTCACTCCTCGCAGCCGGCTTCTCCCCTTACACCTTCGGATCACCACAGGGTATGTCCTGATCAACTCAGCAGCGCCACCGAGCAATTGAAGGTATTAACCGTTGTCGCCTTGCCAGCCACACATATCCACATTCTTGATCTCTTCACCCATGGCTCTTCTCAGAATTTCATGTTTGCACGCGCCACACATTTCTCCTCCTATCCCCTTCTCTTCCTGCGTTTTTCTGCTCTTTTGAATTGAGTTTTCCTCACAAACGCATTTCTTGTAAGAGCCCGGGAGCCACCATCCAGGCTCACCCATTGAACGTCTTTCATTCCGTGAGGAAGATTTATGCAACTGTTCCAGAGCCGACGTGTATTCATGCCGGGTGTGACTACCAGCCTATTGCGGTGCATCGTTCTTCTTAGACCGCCACTCTCGGCTGCCGAGTCCCATCTCAACCTTCAAACCCTTACTGGGGAAACGAAGCAGCAAAATCCGGAGATTCGAGTGACTCGACAGCGGTGGGAAGTCGCGAAGGCCCAAATTCCTCAAGTGCAAAGCCAGCTCGATCCCATTATTGGATTTGCCTATCGCGGCCCTGAGATTATGCGGAAGGGAAGAATCGCGTTTCAGAAGGCTGGGAACTCCGGAAAAACATCCGTGCAAGAACAGAAAGCCCGGTATTTGCCAAAATTGATCAAGGTTAAGGAAAAAATGTAAGCCCAATGACTTACAATCTGAAAGTCATAAAAAAACGAAACGTCTTTGAAATTCACTTTTGGGTCGGAATTTTTCTCATCATGTTGAGAGTAGGTGGCTGTGCCACCGCACCTCAACCGCCGCAAAACGAACCTCTCCCGCCACCCGAGAATGCGACTCCACTGGTCGCCCAACTGCTCCTGGATGGCAATCGTCTCTTTGCCGAACACCGGTGGACCTCTGCGATTATAAAATACGAAGAAGCCGTTCAGGCCCAACCAAAATTGGCGGAAGCCCATTACAACCTGGGCATGGCCCTCTACAAGAAAGGTCCTGTCTCAGCCGCGCGTCCCCATTTCCTCAAAGCGGCCGATTTGGCTCCCGGTCATCCCGTCATTCGGAACGCTCCACCGTTCAGAAAATATGGCACGGTTGAATCGAGTCCACCAATATCGGCACCAAATGATTACTATGAAGATCAGGATTGATTCCAAACCAAGCGGTGTTTCATATGGCCCGACTATCATGAAAGTTTACCCATGAGCATCAACAAGGATAAGGACACTTGGATGACGCGGCGTTCGTTACTGCAAGGGGTCGGTGCGCTGGGAATGATGACGGCTATGGCTCGCCTCCTTCCTTCCTATGTTCTGGCCGACACAACCATGGCAGTACCAGGATCTCCTTCAGAACTACGCGGAACCACCATTGATCTACGCATTGCCGAATCTCCATTTCAAATCGGAGAGTTGACCGGAATGGCCAAGACCATTAACGGCACGTTACCCGGCCCTTTAATTCGTTTGAAGGAAGGTGAACATGTGACACTCAATGTCACGAACCGGTTGAGGGAAGATACGTCCATTCACTGGCATGGATTGCTTCTTCCGCCGGACATGGATGGCGTGCCCGGCGTCAGCTTTGCCGGCATCAAGCCCGCCTCAACCTTCAGCTACCGCTATCCCATCCGGCAAAGCGGAACCTATTGGTACCACAGTCATTCCGGCTTCCAGGAACAATCGGGTGTTTACGGACCGCTCATCATCGATCCGCTTGAGCCGGAGCCGTTTCACTACGATCGGGATTATGTGGTGGTGCTCTCGGATTGGACCTTCGAGTCGCCGGAATCGGTTTTTGGCAATCTCAAAAAGCAAAGTGACTACTATAATTTCCAGAAGCGCACCGCCCCCGAGTTCTTTTCCGATGTGTCACGAATGGGATTGTGGCCGGCATTGCAGAACTATCTGATGTGGGACGGGATGCGAATGGACCCCACGGACTTCGCCGACGTCACAGGGTACGCCTATAGCTATTTGATGAACGGCTTGGCACCTGAGCAAAATTGGACGGGACTCTTTCGTCCAGGCGAACGGGTGCGCCTTCGCTTTATCGCCGCAACGGCCATGACCTTCTATGACGTGCGCCTGCCCGGACTTGCCATGACCGTCGTTCAGGCGGACGGGCAAAACGTGCAGCCCGTGGTGGTGGACGAGTTTCGTATCGGACCAGCCGAAACCTACGATGTGATCGTCCAACCAGCCAAGGATCGGGCCTATACCATTTTTGCCGAAACGCTTGATCGAAGCGGCTATGCACGCGGCACATTGGCTACGCGCGCAGGAATGGTCGCACCCCTCCCCGACCGTCGTCCGCGGCCCCTCCGGACCATGGCTGCCATGGGCATGCACATGGACAGCATGGACATGGCCGATATGAACAAACATGATCAGCACGGCGGGACACCGTCGAACCACCAGGGAATGGACATGCCAGGAAAACACCAGAAGCCAAACACTCATGACAAGCACGACATGTCAGACCTTCCACCGGATGAATCTCGCCATTCGATGATTCCCGGCAGCACACCTGTCCAACATGCGCCCGGTCATCATGGTACCGGCAATCAATCCGTCGCCGAATATTCGCGTCAACAGCTCGATGAGCCTGGCATTGGGCTGGAGAATACCGGCATCAGGGTGCTGGTCTACACCGACTTGAAAAGCCTTGCACCCTATCCCGACCAGCGGGAGCCTGGGCGCGAAATTGAGCTCCACCTCACGGGCCACATGGAACGTTACATGTGGTCATTCGACGGCAAAAAATATTCAGAAGCCAAAGAGCCCATTTTCTTTCGTGACGGCGAACGCCTCCGCTTCACCTTCGTCAACGATACGATGATGGAGCATCCCCTGCATTTGCACGGGATGTGGATGCACCTTGAGAACGGAACTGGAGCCTTCCTACCCCGCAAACACACTGTCATCGTGAAACCGGCCGAGCGGATCTCGGTCGCCATCACGGCGGACGCTCCCGGACGTTGGGCCTTTCATTGCCATCTACTCTTCCACATGGAAGCAGGCATGTTCCGCGTCGTCGAGGTTTCCGACGAAGAACCTTCGGTGCGTTCATGAGGACATCTGTTCGATGCATCCTCTCACTCACGGTCATCAATTTCCTCATTTGGAATTCCCATTCATCCGTCATCTTTGCCCAATCCATCCCCGACGAATCAACGTCCACTCATCAACACCCACACCATCCCCAAACGAGACAGCCGGAAGGCCAGACTGACACCCGATCCGGGGTATTGGGAGAAATGTCCGAGACGGAATCACCTGTATCCAAAACAGCGGACTGGCCCAGTCCTGTCATGGATGAGCAGCGTCACGGGTTTTTCCTCGCCGACGTCCTTGAATACCGTCCAAATTTTAGTGGGAATGAAAGTAATGACGACTACCGGTGGGACATCGAGGGGTGGTACGGCGGTGACTACAATCGAATCTGGTTCAAAAGCGAGGGCCAGCGGGACACGGCATTTAAGGCCGACTATGACATTGATTCACAACTCCTCTTCGGACGCTTCATTCAACAGTATTACGATTTTCAGATAGGGGGGCGCGTCGAAACCCAATCTTATCGTGGGCGGAATGTTACGCGGGGACTGGCGGTGATCGGATTCCAAGGTCTCGTGCCGTATAATTATGAAATTCAGCCCGCCCTCTTCATTAGTCAACATGGGGACCTGTCCGCACGAATGACCGCGACCAAAGATCTCTCCCTCACGCAACGGCTGATCCTCCAGCCTCGCTTTGAGACGAATGCCGCGATTCAACGTGTGAGAAAGTTCACAACGGGTTCAGGACTGAATAACCTTGAATTGGGATTTCGGCTGCGTTATGAAATCAGACGGGAATTTGCCCCCTACGTGGGAATCTCCCTGGACAAAAGTTTTGGAGATACCGCCTCGCTTGTCCGGAAAGAAGGAGGAAATCCAAGTCAGGTACGATTCGTGGTGGGCGTAAGGCTCTGGTTTTAAGATTAGTTAAACCACGATATCCGCCTGCGAATTTTTGTGGAGCTGGAGCTTCTCTTTCCAAAAGCACACAACATTTACAGCCTCGCTATCACACTACTCCAGGGTTATCGACAGTTTTCTTCGGGAAGTCACCCGGTTATCGTGGGTGGACAGGAATCGGTTTTATTCTATTTTTTCAATGAGGATGTGACGGGCAGCCTCAGGAAAGGAGGATTGATTCATGGCTCATCAACACCAATCTTGTTTGGAAGCCTGTGTGCAATGTGCAGAGGAGTGCGAATCATGTTCAGATCAATGCTTGGGTGAGATGCCGGACTGTGCCAGGCGTTGCATAGACTGCGCAGATATCTGTTGGACTTGTACGGCATTTATGAGTCGAGATTCTCAATTCAGTGCGGAACTCTGCGACATTTGCGCCACAATTTGTGACGCCTGTGCGGAGGAATGTGAGAAACATCAAAACGAGCATTGCCGACGATGTGCAGAAGCCTGTCGCCGTTGCGCGGAAGAATGCCGCAAAATGGGTGCAGCAACCAAAAAACAACCTGTGGGCGCCGGGCGATAGCCTTAGTTGAACACTCATCGGGCAAGGCTTCCCGGAGGCTTGCCCAATGAGGTCGATTTCCCCTTTCTTCCATTCAATCTTAGCCCACACGGACAGGAGCCTGGTCTGAAGGCCGGATGGATCCTATGGTGTCGCCAGTCGGTCCGCCGACAAGCTATGAAATAGATTGCCCCATAAGCCTGGGGCAACAGACATTTTCTTCTCTATGTGAGCGAGTGAAGCCTTCAACAAAGAGGAGAAAGGCAGAAAGACTCCATTAGCTCAAATCCACCTCAATGTAGTGATCCCGGCGGTCGTCCACCAGGTGGATCCTGCCTTGCGGTCGCCCTGCCGCATCCATGCCCACGCCATCGATTTCCACACCGTCCATCGATAGACGGCTCACGTGTTCCGGTTTTTCACCAAGGCGCCTGAGGGTGATGTGATAGACGGTCTCGCGAAAGCGATAGTGTATTTTGTACCCTTCCCAATGGGCCGGGATACAGGGGGCGATAACCAGATAGTCGATCTCCAGTTGCAAGCCCAGGAGGGTTTCCACGGTTAGACGATACATCCAGCCTGCCGCTCCGGTGTACCATGTCCACCCCCCCCGGCTGGTGTGTGGCAGCGCACCATAAATGTCCGCGCACATGACGTAGGGCTCAACCTTATAGCGTTCCATATCATCCGGTTGACTCCCATGATTGATGGGATTGAGCATGTTAATCAATTCCCACGCCCGCTCCCTGTTCCCCAACAGGGCAAACGCCGTCGTCGTCCAAATGGCGGCATGGGTGTATTGGCCACCATTTTCACGAACGCCGGGCACGTAACCTTTGATATAACCGGGCTCAAGGTCTGAGGTGTCAAATGGTGGTGCAAGTAGCTGAATGAGTTGATCTTCGCGTCGCACCAGGCGCGTGTCCACCGCCGCCATGGCCTGACGGGCTCGATTGGGATCACCGCCGCCCGAAATGACCGCCCAACTCTGGCTGATCGAATCAATTTGGCATTCGGCATTCTGGGACGAACCCAAGGGTGTGCCATCATCGAAATAGGCCCGCCGGTACCATTCGCCATCCCAGGCATTGGCCTCAATGTTGTCGCGCAGCCGCGAAGCCTGCCCGGTGCACATGTGGGCAAACGCCTCGTCTCCTCGACGACGAGCCAGGCCTGCAAACAGCTGTAGGTTTTCGTACAGGAACCACGCCAGCCATACACTCTCACCCTTGCCATCACGACCGACGAGATTCATTCCATCGTTCCAATCGCCACAGCCCATTAGGGGTAATTGATGTTCGCCAAACCGTAATCCATGTTTGATTGACCGCACGCAATGGTCATAGAGACTGGCCGCTTCAGTCGAACGTTGCGGCTGGTCGTAGTAAGCCTCCTCTTCCGGATTCAACTCACGGCCCTCAAGGAAATGAACTGACTCGTCGAGGACTCCCGTATCGCCGGTGGCCAGGACATACCGGCAGGCGGCATAGGGAAGCCACAAATAGTCATCGGAGAAATGGGTGCGCACGCCTTGTCCATTGGGCGGATGCCACCAATGTTGGACGTCACCCTTGCGGAACTGATGCTCGGCGCATCGAAGCAACTGCTCACGGGCCAGCCAGGGCGTGGCATGAATGAGCGCCATGGTGTCTTGCAATTGATCACGGAACCCGTAGGCGCCACCGGATTGATAATACCCGCTACGTCCCCAAAGCCTGCAGGACAACGTCTGGTAGACCAACCAACCGTTGGCCAATACGTCCAACGCTCGATCCGGCGTCTCCACATGCACCGCTCCCAACGTCCGGTTCCAGTGGTCCCACACCGCTTCCAAGGCCCAACGGGCACCAGCCGGTCCGCCGAATCGTTCGATGAAATACTGCGCCTCATCGGTGTTGCGGGCCGCGCCGAAGATGAACACGACCTCACTCTCCTGCCCCTCGGCCAGTTCGATCGAGGTCTGTATGCCCGCGCAGGGATCAAGACCCGCACCGGTTTTGCCCGATAAACGCTTGAGGCGCATCGCGGCCGGACTGGCCAGGGACCCATTGCGGCCAATGAACTCGGTACGGTTTCCCGTCACCGTGCGCTCCCGCTCGCTGACCTGAACAAAGACCATTCGATTGGCACATTCCCGGCCATAGGCATTGCGGGCAAACAGGGCACCGCTGTGCGGATCTGTTTCGGTCACAATGTGCATCATATTGCTATGGCGCCACTCTCCGAGCACCAGCTCCCAATATCCCGTCAGCGACAATCGGCGGGGCCTCTTCGAATGGTTGCGCAACTTGATCACCACAAACTTGACCGGTGCGTCCATGGCGACATAGGTGAACAGTTCCGAGGCAATACCGGCTTCGTGATGCTCGAACACGCTGTACCCGAATCCGTGACGGCACACATAGCCGGACCGACCGGAAGCGGGCAATGGCGTGGGCGACCAGAATGCACCCGTTTCCTCGTCTCGAATGTAGAGCGCCTCGCCGCTACTGTCGCTCAACGGGTCATTGTGCCATGAGGTCAGTCTGAACTCGTGCGCGTTTTCCACCCAGGTATACGCGCTCCCGCTCTCACTGACCACCGTGCCAATGTGTGGGCTGGCGATGACATTCGCCCAGGGCGCCGGTGTATGTTGCCCAGGTTCAAGAGTGACGACATATTCGCGCCCATCGGGTGTGAACCCACCCAGACCGTTACAGAAAATTCGGTCACGAGCCGCCAATGGTTGGGCCGGTATGACTGCCGGTCGCCGCAATGGCACCAAATGGTCCGGCAGACGCACAACCGGGACGAGGCGCTCCACCTGCTCGAGTAATGTCTCGGCGGTATCGGTCAACACCACGCGGGCGACTGTCTGGAACAAGACCCGATCCTCTTCGGACAATTCTTCGGCACGCCGCACAAAGACCCCACCCGGTCTGTCAAGAATTTGCGGTTCGTGACCCGCATTGATCAGCCCCATGATCTGGTCTTGCAGCACCGCCCGATAGCCGGAGAAATCCTCGTTGACGATGACCAAGTCCGCAATCAACCCCTTCATCCGCCAATAGGCATGGGCTTGCAGCACTTGTTTGACCAGGTCGATACGGTTCCGGTCGCCAATACGGAGCAGAACGATCGGCAGATCACCCGAGACGACAAAACGCCAAAGCCCGGACTGACCAAGCTGGTTGCGGGCAATGACGCTTGGCGCAGCACGGCGCAAGCCATTGGCGAAAATGATTGAGGTGGCCAGGCGACCATAGACCTGAGCCTCCGCTTCGGTGGCGTTGAGATGACGCAGCACCTCCTGACTTTGGAACCAGGCCATTTCAAAAGCACGCTCAACGAAATGCCGGTCGCAATATTTCTCAAGCAGCACCAATGCAGCCTCCCGGGTGTCCGCGACCCCGGAGATGATCTGCACGGTCGAGGACTCATCGGACGACAAGGCGATGGTGCGGCGGATGGCCACGATAGGATCGAGCACCGAACCATCCGTATTCGACAAGGTCGACGAAGGATCATCGCTCTCCAGTGCCACAGGGTTGGCCGCCGTTCGACCCCGCCCGATGAATTTTGAGCGGTCCGTCTCGTAGGAGGGCTCGTCGGCTACAGCCCCGGGCGCAGCCAACAGGTGAAACATCCACGGTGTCGCCTCCCCCGGAGTCCGGGCACGTCGCCGGCAGAGGATCGCCTGGCGGTCCGGCAGGATTTCGGTTTGCACGAACAGGTTGCTGAATGATCGGTGGGCTAAGTCGGCATTCAATGGCGCCAAGACGACCTCCGCGTAACTCGTCACCTCGATATGACGGGTACGAATCGACAGGTTGGTGAGCGTGACGCGTCGGATTTCCACATCGTCTTCAGGTGACACACTGATCTCAGTATGGGCTTCAATCCCCAGGTCGCGCCGCCGATATTCGGCGCGCCCCTGCACAAAAATGGCTTCATAGTGATCGGCCGTGCGCAATGTCGGTTGATGCGCCGTGGACCAGTACCGTCCCGAGTCGCGGTCACGCAAGTAGATGAATGTGCCCCAACAATCGGACGTCACGTCCTCGCGCCAACGGGTCACGGCCAGATCACGCCAGCGACTGTATCCGCCACCGGCATGAGTCGACATGAGGTGGTACCTGCCATTGGATAACAGATGCACTTCAGGGATC
This sequence comes from Nitrospira sp. MA-1, assembly GCA_032139905.1. NCBI lineage: Bacteria > Pseudomonadati > Nitrospirota > Nitrospiria > Nitrospira sp. MA-1. Next base: position 155,077 of record JAQJDB010000004.1, on the reverse strand, counting down.
GGCGTGTTCGGGTCGGTAAACACGCGCATGATTGCCCCGCCTTCCGCAGCGGCAGGGCGCGCGGCGGCGCTCACCTCAGCCGCATGGGGATGCAACGTCGCGCCCTTCTTCGGCACGCGCTCCTGCAGCAACAATTCGGTCGCCCGTATGTGAGGGGCAGACATGAAACGGCGCTGCATCGGCTGATTGAGCAGGACATGCGCAAACGCCAACAGGCTCATGCCTTGATGATGCGCCATGAACGTGCGCACGATCGCGTGATTCTTCCCTCGAGGCACGCGGGAAGGCGTGTAATCCACCGCCTCGTAGAATCCGTAGACGCCACAGAATCCATTGCTCGCCATGGTCTGTAAGTTGCGACAGGCCTCTCGCGGCATCACCGTGAGCGCCAGCGCGCTGGCGTAAGGCGCGATGACCAGGTCGTCTCCCAGCCCCCGCTTAAAGCCCAGCCCGGGGACCCCAAACGCCCGATATTGATAAACATGGTGCATATCAGTGGCGTTATAGCAGGACTCGGATATGCCCCATGGCACCGCGCGTTGTCGACCGTATTCGATCTGGCGGGACACCACGGCCTTGCAGGTCTCCTCCAACAAGGTGTTCTGGTAACTCGGCATGATCAGTTGCGGCATGAGATACTCAAACATCGAGCCGCTCCACGAAATTAAACTCACGGCGCCGCCATAACTGGTCAGCTGGCGACCGAGTGAGAACCAATGCTTTTGCGGAACCTGTCCCTGTGCGACAAGGAGAAAACTTGCCAAACGTGCTTCTGATGCGAGCAAATCATAACAGGACGGATCACGGCGCCGTTCCCCCACATCGTATCCGATGGTCAGCAAGCCGCAGGACGTCTCATAGAGAAATTCAAAGTCCATTCCCGCCAATTCGCGACAACGATTCACCAAATCATCGATGATTTTTATCCGCTCCACTGCCGCTGTATGCGGGGATGCGCCCACTCCGGCTGATGACAGCCCTTGGGTACCCACGACCCGCTTTCTGGCCAGTTCCACCAGTGTCGGGATGGAGGTGAAGTGCCCCGACTCGGGGACCAACCATCTCAGGTCATCTCGCAGTGCGCAGGATTGCTGATCGAATGCCTGTGCCCATTGATAGAGTTCGCCATCGATATCGCTATCTGCCGGAAGCCAGGCTACCAGTTCCCCGGCGATGCGGTGAATCTCTTCCAGCTGTCGTTCCGCGCCTGCCAATGTCTGTGGTTCCCCGTTCAATGTGAATGTATGAAGAGTGTCCTGAAGAACCTTGATCTTCTTCGAAAGTTCGGGGGCCGGTATCGAGGGCACGTGTTCGGCAAAGACCTGCAAGGTATCCTGCAGGCCACGAAACGGGCACGAGGACAGCACCGGCTGATCTTTCAACTCGGCCAATCCCGCTTGCAAGGTGAGCAAACTGCCAGCCAGATTTCCGCTGTCCACCGACGAGACATAGAGCGGACGAAGCGGTTTCAGGGTTCGTGTGTCGTACCAGTTATAGAAATGGCCGCGGTAACGTTCCAGCTTTTCCATCGTCGCCAAAGTGTATTCCGTAAGGCGCAAAAATTCTCCGGCGGACAGATACCCGAAATCGTACGCAGACAAGTTTGCCAGTAACGACATGCCGATGTTGGTTGGCGAGGTGCGGGAGGCAATGGCCGGGGCCGGATATTCCTGGAAATTATCCGGTGGCAGCCAGTTATCCTGCGGACTGACGAACTTCGCGAAGAAACGCCACGTTCGTCGGGCCGAGGCCCGAAGGAACGTTCGTTGCTCAACGGTCAAGTCCGGTACGGGGACCACATGGGGAAGACTGATCCACCAGCCGACGACCGGCGACCCCAGCCACAGCAACAACACGGGCGCATAGAACACCCACTCCTCCGGCCGGCTGACCCCTAAGGCAAAAATCAGTACCACCGCCAGAGCAGGTCCGATCCACATCTCCATACAAAAATCAAGCAGGGTCCGGCGCGCATTGCGACTGACATAGGATCGCATATGCCAGAGTAACAATCCGCGTTTCGTGAACAGCATCCGCACACCCGAGCGCAGAATCGCATTCAGGTTAATCAGCGTCTCGTAGGGCAATAAGACCACTGTGAGTAACGCCAGCATGAACGGATGGCCTGTGGATTTGCTTTTGAGGATGAGGTGCACCAGCCAATCCCGCTCTTCAGGTTTCCGGATGAAATCGATCATGGCTCCGAGCAGGATGGGCAAAAACACCACACCCCCGACCAACAGGGTCCAGACCCATCCCGATCCCGGACCAATCAGCCAACCACCGACCAGCAAAGCCAGCAGTGACGGGGACACGAGGCTGCGTCGAAGGTTGTCAAATAATTTCCACACCGACAGGGCTGTCAGTGGGTTCGGTTGCCGCTGCGCCTTCGATCCTTTGGGCCATGGCGGTCCGGGCACATGTGGGAACAACCAGCCGGCAAGCTGCCAGTCCCCGCGTATCCACCGATGTCTTCGGCTCGCCTCTATGGCGTAACTAGCCGGATGCTCTTCGATGATATCGACATCAGTGACCAGTGCTGAACGTGCATACCCGCTTTCCAATAAGTCATGACTGAGAATGAGGTTCTCCGGAAAGCGTCCATCGACAGCCTGACGAAACGCATCCACATCGTAAATGCCTTTGCCGATGAACGACCCCTCCCCGAAAATATCCTGATACACATCCGAGACCTCGCGCGTATAGGGATCGACGCCTGATTCACCTGCGAACAGTTTCGTAAACCGTGACCGACCGGCACTGGTCAGGCTGATTGACGTGCGTGGTTGAAGAATCGCGTAGCCTTCGACGATACGTCCCTTGTCCGGATCGTATACCGGCCGATTGAGAGGATGGGCCATGTTGCCGATCAAGGTGCGTCCCGTGTCACGGGGGAGTTGCGTATCGGTATCCAACGTAATGACGTACTTGATGGAACTGAGGAGGGAGGGATCACCGACAATATCGGAAAATGCCGTTTGTGCCTCTCCCCGCAGCACGGCATTGAACTGCTCCAGCTTGCCGCGTTTGCGCTCATACCCCATCCACACCCGTTCGTAGGGATTCCACATTCGAGGTCGGTGAAACAAATAAAAGATGCACGGCCGGTCCTCCCGGTAGGTCTCATTGAGCGCCTGGACACCTGCGGAAGCCCGGGCGAGCAATGCCTCATCATCCGGCAACATACGCTCAGGCGCGTCACGAAAATCCGTCAGCAAGGCAAAGAACAGATGGGGATCGCGATTCCCCAGATATCGGATCTCCAGGGCTTCGAGAAGATCATCAATCTCCTGTGACCGGCTCAGCAGGGTGGGAACCACGACCATCGTGCGGTGAACGGATGGAATACCCTTTGAGAAATCCAATCGTGGTAACGCCCGAGGCGCTAAGGCCAGCGTGACCACCAGATTCACCAGCGAGACGGCCAGCCCTGAGACACCCATCATCCCGGTTATTCCCAAAAACCAGAACCGCCAATCATCCAACCCGAATCCCTCGAAAGAGAACAGCACGACCGAGGTTGCCAGAGCCGTGAGCAACAGGATGGGTCCGAGGTACAGGATCAGGCGGAAGGGCCGACTCGCCCGGCTGATCCGCAAATTCCACGACACACGGCAGTTCACCCCACGCTCCAGTATGTCGCGTCCGTGATCGATCAGGTAGTATCCGACATGGGAGGCACGGTTGTTGGAACCCATCTGCGCAGCTGCAGTCTGCGCAAGCACAATCGCTTGGCGTGCGACAGCCCATTCACTGCACGAACTGCCTCTCGCCACATCTTCGATGACATGCCGATACCGGTCGCGGGTGGCGAAATCCTGGCTGGTATACATTCCCATCGGGTCTTCACACAATGTCTCTTCAACAACACTGAGCGACTCGACGTAATTCTTCCAGTCCATTGTTCCGATGAAACGCAGACTACTGATACTGTTGGAGATGGAGATCTGATTGGTCGCGGCCGTTCGGCCGGCCGCCTCCGACAACTGCGTCGCCGTCACCCCCTGTTCGAGTAGTTTGTGTTCGACCCAGGTTTGAATGAACGCCATAGCCGGCCCCTGAGCCTGGAGTCTCGCGTAAAATTCCTCCACAAACGGTGCGGTCAAGGGGACATCAGCATTCGCGAACTCGGCGAGCAACTGAACAAGCTGTTTCGGTTCCTTTTCGGCCGTCGCGTGCATGCGGTCTGCCCAACTGATCGCCGCGTCGCGCTCCTCACGCCGACGGGCAATACGCAACCCCACGCGGCGAAGGTTTTCCAAAAGTGCCAACTGCAGCATAATCGGGAATGCCCACAGTTCTCCGAGCTGTAACGGTTCAACAGTCTGGTAGGCGGCAACGATATGGGTCGCATTGTCGCTGTCGACACGACCGTCCATATGAGAGATCAATTCCAAAGCCAGGTCATAGATTCTGGGAAAACCGGCTGACGGACCGTCAGCCAGTCGCGGCAACTGCCGGCTGTACCCTCGCGGCAAATGGCGACGTGCCAGAACGATTTGCTGCTCGATAAGATAAAAATTATCAAGCAACCATGCCTCTGCCGCGACGATCCGTTGACCGGGCGTCACGGCGGCTGTCACAAGGTCATACGCCGCCACCAGCACGCGCTCATTGTCCGCCAGCCGAGGTAATAACTTGTCCGGTCCAGAGTGCGGATCGATTGTATGTTGACCGGTTAGCGTGACCGCATGACGTTTCAATTGCTCGATGCTGAACAGCTCCGAGCGCAGCAGCTCCGTGTCCCCGGCGTCACGCAACGCATTTTGTGCGGGTAATAAAAATCCGATTTTTTTTCCGAGATCTGTAATGACGATGACATTCTCCTCGCACGAACTTGGGGCGTCCGCGCAGTAATAGCCTTATGCCCTGTGTTTGCCAAAATGTCATGCGACGTGCATTCAGCACGTCAACCAGTGACCTGTCGATGGCCATTTTTACATTGTCTTGGCTGGGATTGAAATTAACAGGGTCAACCGGACAGTGCGGGAGCACAGCTTTTTGCCGGAACTCAAGGCCAAAGGGTTAGAGCTTGCTCGAAGTTGATTGGGCCCCGCACAAGTCTCAAGCCGTTCAACTGTGGATGGCTAAAGCTTTAGACTCACGCTCCTGTCAGCTTAAGCCATGTTAACACTATATCCATGCGGGGATATAGGGAACGCGATGGCACTAAAGCAGACGGGAAAACTGTGGCCTATTTCCGTAACGCAAACTTCGGGTTGGCTTCCCCATGGCAAAGGTATTTCACTATACTGAATCAACGAGTTCATTTGTGAACGCCGACCGAATCGAAGGCCATAGGTGATGCCACTGAGAATTTCCACTTCGGGCCAGATGACCTTCTTACTTTCGCCTGTTGATGATAAGGACCATCACAATGGAACAAAAACCTCATATCCCCGAAAATAAGCCCCGGCGACGGGAATTAAGCATGGCCAAGGTAGAGCAGGTGAAGGACCCGGTCTGCGGCATGATGGTGGATCCGCTTACCGCTGCGGGAAAATTCGAGCATGCGGGCACCATGTATTACTTTTGCAATCCCCGTTGCCAGGACAAATTCAGCCATGATCCGGAAGGCTATCTGACTGGGAAACATACACAGTCGATGGATGCCGTGCCGGCCAAGCCCGGCGCCAAATATATTTGCCCGATGTGTCCTGGTGTCGAATCTCCCAAACCGGCGGCTTGTCCTAAATGCGGCATGGCACTGGAGCCGGATATCGCAATCGCACCGGCGACTAAAACGGAATATGTCTGTCCCATGCATCCTGAAGTGGTACAGGATCAGCCCGGCTCCTGTCCGAAATGCGGGATGGCGCTTGAACCTCGCGAAATCACACTTGAAGAAGAAGAGAATCCCGAACTCCAGGACATGATGCGCCGATTCTGGATTGGACTTGTGTTGGCCTTCCCGGTGTTTTTCCTGGCCATGTCCGAGATGATTCTCGGCAAACCCGTTCAGCAGATTCTCTCGCCGTCGGTCAATGCATGGGTGCAATGGATATTGGCAACGCCAGTGGTTTTATGGTGCGGCTGGCCGTTTTTCCAGCGCGGGTGGGCTTCGCTCGTCAACCGCAGTCTGAATATGTTTACGCTCATTGCGTTGGGAACCGGTACGGCTTATGTCTATAGCGCCGTGGCCACCATTGCTCCTCAATTATTCCCCGCCTCCTTCAGGGGAGAAGGCGGTGAGGTCGCCGTGTATTTTGAGGCCGCTGCCGTGATCACCGTCCTCGTGCTACTGGGCCAGGTCCTGGAATTACGGGCTCGCAGCCAGACGGGCAGCGCCATCAAAGCCTTGCTAGGCTTGGCACCAAAAACTGCCAGGCGTATTCGCGAAAATGGCGATGAGGAAGACGTCCTCGTGGAATCGGTACATCCAGGAGACAAGCTTCGTATCCGCCCAGGAGAAAAAATTCCGATCGACGGAGTCATCCTTGAGGGTCAAAGTGCTATAGATGAATCGATGATTACCGGAGAATCGATCCCGGTGGAAAAGCAGGCAGAAGCTCAGGTCACCGGAGGAACCGTCAATGGAACGGGAACGTTGGTGATGCAAGTGGAACGAGTCGGCCGGGATACCGTTCTGGCGCAGATTGTTCGTATGGTCAGCGAAGCCCAACGCAGCCGGGCGCCCATTCAACGGATGGCCGACCTGGTAGCCGGCTATTTTGTCCCGATTGTCGTCGGGGTTTCGTTACTCACTTTCTTTATCTGGGCTTTTTTCGGTCCGGAGCCTCGCATGGCTCACGCACTCGTCAACGCAGTTGCGGTCCTCATTATTGCCTGTCCCTGCGCGTTGGGTCTCGCCACCCCCATGTCCATTATGGTGGGAACGGGACGAGGAGCCACGGCCGGCGTCTTGATGAAACATGCGGAAGCCCTGGAACAATTGGAAAAAGTGGATACCCTGGTCGTCGATAAAACCGGAACCCTCACGGAAGGCAAACCCAAATTGATGTCAGTCATTTCTCTTACCGATAGGCAGGAGGATAACCTCCTGCAATTGGTCGCCAGCCTGGAACGCAACAGCGAACATCCCCTGGCCTCCGCCATTGTGAACGGAGCGAAAGACAAAGGGCTGGAGTTATGGAAGACTCAGGATTTTCAGTCGAAAACCGGCAAAGGCGTGGTCGGAACCGTTCAGGGACACAGCATGGCACTCGGAACACGGAAATTCCTGGAGGAAGAGTACCACCTGAAACCCGAGGACTTCGGACCGTTAGCGGAGAAAGCCGAGGACCTGCGCCGTGACGGCCAAACCGTCATGTTTGTGGGCATCGCTAATCAGATTGCCGGTCTCATCGGAGTCGCCGACCCGATTAAACCATCAACCTCGGAAGCCATTCGCCTGTTGCATGAGGAAGGAATTCAAGTGGTCATGGTGTCCGGCGACCATCAGCAAACAGCACAGGCGGTCGCACAGAAGCTCGACATCGATGAGGTAAAAGCGGAAGTGTTGCCCGAGGAGAAAAGCCGAATCATTCAGCAACTTCAAGCACAAGGAAAAATCGTGGCCATGGCTGGAGACGGCATCAATGATGCACCCGCCCTCGCCCAGGCCCATGTCGGCATTGCCATGGGGACCGGCACGGATGTAGCTATGGAAAGCGCCGGAGTCACCCTGGTCAAAGGTGATCTTCGAGGCATTGCCCGTGCCCGTCGGCTCAGCCAGGCGACCATGCGCAACATCCGGCAAAATCTGTTCTTTGCCTTTTTCTATAATGCCATCGGAGTCCCGATTGCCGCCGGCATCCTCTATCCGGCATTCGGCATCCTCTTGAGTCCGATGATTGCCGCAGCCGCGATGACCTTTAGCTCAGTCTCAGTCATTACTAATGCCCTGCGATTACGATCAGTCAAACTCTAACAGAATATTGAAAACGTATGCCCTGAGTCCGGCCGAAAAGGAAACCGTGCTGGCGCCTGAATTCCCGGCCTTCGGAGCCGAAGCGACTTCGGCGAATAGGCTTGGCAGGCAAGCCGACGGTTATTTGAACCAAAGAAAAGGAGGGGAGATAGATCCCCGCTGACTCCCGCGGGGATGATTGATGAATGGGTCTCGCCGGACAGTGCTAATCCGGCATCTCTCCCTTTTCTGTCATTTCCGACATTGTTTATCGGAAATCCATCTGGTTTCTATTCTGATGGATCCCGCTATCAACCTGTGGGGATGACGACTGGTATGGTATCCACCCTTACCCGACTCGTTCTATATCCTCAATGGCATGCCATGTCGTTCCGGTGGGATATCTCAGTTGGCTGACGGTTCTGTATGTCCCCTCCCCGTCGCTTATCCTAAGAGAAAACCAAAATCCCTTTGCGTGAGGGTGCCCCCGCCATGTTGGGTGGCCCTTCAAGAACGGGTCCCGTTTTCTTGTTATCAACGGCGGCCGTTTGAGTGGGGTTGTTGCGGTTGAGAACACAGCCTTGGGCGTAAGGGCCGCGTGCAAGCAAACCAAGGCGAGGATATAGGTTGCTGCGGCATAACCTGATGCCGCTGATCTGGCTTGAACATTCTGGTACAATGCTCTTATGTCCTCAGTCGGAGCTTAAACTTTCATGAGAACCATGAGCAGATACCTTCTCTCTTTTGTGGCGGTTATTGGGATGGGGGGCGTCCTCACAGCGGGTCAACTACTGGCCCAGCCTGGCGAAATTGACATCTTCAATCAACAGGACACCAGAGTATTCAAGACGGCGGCCTGTACGAAAGATCGCCGGCCAGTTGAAGCGCTGTACTTCATCGTGGCCAGCCGGTCCGATCTGGCAAATGGAAAATCGTCTCCATCATCGCAACTGATGAAAGAAGCAGTGGATGGTAATTGGCGACAGATTGCCTCCCGATTGACGATGGAGCAAGTGACGGAAGAACGCTTTGCCGATACGTATAACACTCTCCTGAGCGAAATGATCCCACTTTTGCAGCAGGCAGTTGAGGAGCAGAGTGGCGTGTCCATCTCCATCTCTGAAGTCAACAGCAGATCGATGGACCAGGCCAAGGATCAGGACGTTCCAGCTTGCAGTTAGGGACACAGTGCCTTTCCTCTAACTCCACGGAAATTCGGTGCGGCCATAAGTTGTTCTTCCACAAAAACCCTCCCCAGATGTGTAGCCAATCGTAGAACAATCAATGTTCTCTGCCAACGCCCTGGTTGGTTTGAGTGTGATTCGGTAGTTCGGGAGGACTCCCTGTTCTCCCTGTTGCAGAGGACCGGCGCCTCGGTGGAGTGACGGTGTACGAGTGGGATCGAGAAAACCTGTCGCTTGATCTGAAGCGGATTTATTTGGTGGCGGTGACCACCCCGGCCGCGACTTCCAACGCCAGAGCAGTAGAAATCCTGCACGACAGCACCCGGTTAAAGTCTTTGACGAATTATTCACCAGGGCCTCTTTCCATGTGAACCCATACAAGAGCAGCACCAGTATTACTCGCGAGACGTTGTCGAAGCATCTCGGTCTCACTTGTCCCTCTTGGTAAAAGGCCAGCTGTTTTCAAAGAATTAGATTTTCCGCAGTCAAAGCGGTACGGGATCATGCACAGAAGAAAAGATAATGCATGCCTTCCGTAAAGAACATGTGCCGGAGATGGGAAAGCTCACTGAACACGTTGAAGGTGCAGGACTATGATTTCATGGGCTAAGCACTCACCCAGCGTTTACATAAAAAGTAGCCCGCGCCGCCGTCAAAGGTAAACACATCATGGCTGAGCATGCTCAACGGTTTGATGTTCACTCGAATCAAATTTTGCAATGGAAAACCTTGCGTCTAGACCGAGCCCCGGATGTGTGTGCATCGGGACTCCACGCCAGAGCGGCTCGTGGATGTGAAGGTCCTTCTCGCCTAGATGGGCGAGTTGACATTGAAAAATGATTTTCCAGAAACTGCGCGCACCCAAGCGGCCTGCTGAGCGCAGAACGATATTGAACCGTCTCCACCCTGTATCCACCACCAAACAGCCGAAGGGCTCAGGCATCAGTTGCGGCAGAGTTTATTAGCAGCTTAACGCGTGGCGGGAGAACGACTTTTTGGAGGGTCTGTGGCGATCCGTCAAATTTGAAAAAGTGTAACTTACAGGCTATGACTCGGCTGCCGAAGCACGGGCGGGCGTTGCTCGCTCCTTCCAGGTTTATAACAGCCGCCAGCCTCATTCGAGCCTGGCTAGCCGGACGCCTGATCACGTGTAATTTCAATCACCACCGCACCCCAGAACGGCCTACCCCAAGAGCATACGATCCACTTATCAATGGTGTTCAAAGAAACGGAACCACCTCTATTTGCCTGGTTCAATCCAACCATTTATTTCTTCTTAGGTAAGACACAGGACCCGGTCCCGGTGTCCAGAGGTGGGCTTCCTCCAACAGGCAAGAATTCCCAGTTGTACCGATCGGAGTAGAGTTCGAGTTTCAGAACGCCAAACGTGTCTGCTTGGAAGAATTCACTATTTTTTTGTCGTGTTTCAAGGGAATACAGGGGAGCGCCACCCGTGCCCACGACAAACGCGCGAAAGCCGCGTGCGGGATCAAGGTCCTCTTCGGCATTCTGGCGGGCAAACCGTTCGTAATCATGGTCGTGGCCCATGAGAACCACGCTGACTCCACTTGCATAAAGGGTCTGCAAGATATTTTTCATCCTTTGAGATCCCCCATGTTTGCCGGAGCTGAACACGGGGTGATGCCAATAGGCGAGAATACATTTGGCGTCGGTGCCCGCTAAATCTTGTTGTAGCCACGCATGTTGGACTGAGATCGTGTCGCGATATTGGCTCTTTTCCAATTTGCTATTTAAGGCGATGATGTGCCATTCACCCAAATCAAAACTGTAATACCCTTTCCCCGCCTCCCCGGCCCGGCGGCCCCAGTAAGCGAAATAGGCCATGGCGTTCTTGGTTTTGTATTCATGGTTTCCTGGTACCGGATAGGTTCTGTCCTTGAGCCTCCCCCATGACCGGTTATAACATTCAGTGAAGGACCGGGAGGACCCTATGGGGTACCCAAGATCACCCAATGCGAGAATGCTGCCTTTTCGGCCATAAAGCATGTTGGCGGTTTTTTCTGCTTTCGCATGATAGTCGGTTTCCTCAATCCAACCTACGAGTTCGAGAAGCTTGTGGAAAGTGGGCTCCTTCTCTTCTTTCTCTTCTCCCTCGCTTTCGGTCAAAAGACCCACCATCTGCAGAAACTCCTCCCACTTAGAGTGGTCGCCGTTACATTTTGCAATATCACCCGCAGCAAAAATGGTTTCCGGAATCTCGAATACGGAAGAAGATGGGATTGTTCGTTGGGCATGTGCCGGATAATCCATGGAAAACAGCACCACCGTGACCATCATACCAAGTAGCCAGGGACTAATCTTTGTCATCGCCATGCATGCTTTCAATACCACTCCTTAGAACACCACCGCTTTTGAAAAGAGGGAATTCAGTTCTTCCAGAGTTTCTTTCTTGTTCCATTCATTAGGCTTCCTGAAAATGAATTTGATGTAGGGACACAAACGGCCCACTCACTTGATAATGTTGTTCTGCAAAGTGTATTCCGTGACTTCCTGATGTCATTGAAAGGCTCTCATTATCTCTAAGGTTTTGAAATTTTTCGCGTTTTTCTTTTGTCACAGCCTCTCCACAGGAATTTGCCTGTTGGGGTACGCTTAGTTTGAGCGATTTCGCTCTGTGAGGATGGTGGAAGATTGCACGTGAAAAAAAATTTCCAATAACTGCTCCGTAAAGATTATTTCCTCCAAGCGCAATTTTTTAATGCAGTCGCGGCAACCGTCATCATCCCAATTCAAAACGCCGGAAAGGCATGCATGGCTCACACCAGCTATTTGAGCCGATAGCATTTCCTCATTAATCATACTCGGTGAATATGAAGGTGCGATGAATTTGTCATGAAGATGTTTTCATATAGGAGAGAATAAGCTCAAATCCGGGTATTGATAAACAATCGTGCCCTCCAATGCCACTTGTCCCGCAGTTGCCTTCTGAGGACGGACGCCAAGGTGGTTCGTGCTTGATTCGCCCACCGACCTTCCGATACCGCCACTTTGGTTTCCGCTTGGGAAGGTGGCGGGGCAACAAACGAATCAATTGAGGCGCGACAACATAAATTTATTGATGGATGGCCTCGTAACACATGGTGGGCAGCTGGTTTTGGTATTGGGGCCGGTCCGCAATCAATTCCGGGGCAACGCCACGATGTAATTTCTTGTGCACATACTCTCGGACCGCGTGTGATTTGAGTCGGTCCCGCCTCGCTGCCTGGTGGAGTAGACTTTCAGCCATCAGCTGGACCCCTTGCGGATAATCATGCTGTCCACACCAGAGGTTCCGTCGCAGTTCGCGACTGATGCCGGAATGTCTGCTCAGTAGGCGTCGCCCAGAGATTGCGCTTACATGACGGAACGTCGACTCTCTCACCCCGACTTGGAATTTTTCGGGTGCAGGGTTTCCATTTTGGAGGTAGAGGCAGGACGACGTCTAGGTAAGCCGTACCAACTTGGTCTGTGATTCTATTCCTGTGGGAAAGCGAAGAGGACCGGTTGGAAAACAACCGCCAAATCCTACGGTCGTATAGGTGACAAAAGAGTAATAGGCACGAACTTCAAATCCGGGAGTTAACGTGCACATCGAACGTCCCAGATTTTGGGGAATATATAACCCCAGTACCCCACCGCAAAAATCAAAATTTCTATGTTATGCGCGATTAGCGCCAATAAGATGCCCCAGATGACACCTACCCTTGGTCATCTGGATCGAGAGGGCATGAAGATGAAAATACGGCAGACGACTGCAGTACCAACCATGACGGACAAGGCGACCAGCAGCGTGGTGACAATCAAGGACAATAACGCGTAGCCTCTTGCTCAACGATGGTTCATTCCAAAAGAAAGTCAAAATCTTTTTGTGAGAGAGACACTCCGCCGCCATGAGGAGTGGCTCCTTCCAGGACGGCGTGATAGAGATCCAACTTTTTCTGCTTCAATTCCATCATTTTCTCTTCGATGGTATGACGCATGAGTAACCGCATGATAGAGACGTTCTGTGTTTGCCCAATGCGATGCGCCCGGTCAGATGCTTGATTTTCCACGGCCGGATTCCACCAGGGGTCGAGATGAAACACATAGGACGCTTTGGTGAGATTCAGTCCCTGTCCTCCGGCTTTGAGACTCAATAAAAAGATCGAAGGGTTCGCCCCCTCCTGGAATTCCTGAACCAGTTTTTTTCTTGTGGGCGTCGGTGTGGAACCATCCAATCGGACATGAGGAATGCCATGCGCATCGAAGGCCTGTTCGACGATATCCAGAAACGACGTAAATTGGGAGAAGACGAGCGCACTGTGTCCCTCATCAAGGAGTTCCTTGAGTCGATCAAGGAGACATTCCAGCTTCGGGGAAAGATCGGTATGGGCGGAACTCAGCAATTGTGGCGACAGGCAGATTTGCCGAAGTTTGAGAATCGCCGTCAGCGCAATAATACGGGCCTGCGCGGGCGTTTGACTTTGATAGGCGGCAGCAATGGTTGAACGAATTTTGGTGACCGTCTGTTGATATAAGGTCTTTTGACGATCGGTTAATTCCAGATACAGATCTGTCTCAATTTTTGGCGGCAGTTCTTTGAGGATTTGACTTTTGGTTCGTCGCAACACAAAAGGTCTGCTCCGCTGCATAATGGTTTCTAACAGGGCCGGTGATGGCGTTTTCATTTTTCCCCTGACCTCTTCATAGTCTCCCAGTAGGCCCGGCACACACAAATCCATCAGGGCGTAATATTCCCCCACATGATTTTCCAAGGGGGTTCCGGTCATCACGCATTTAAAATACCCCTTGAGCCGTCTCGCGGCACCGGTGGTCCTGGCCACAATATTTTTAACCGCCTGGGCTTCATCGAACAGAATGACATTGAATGGGATTTTTTCGAGGATCGCAATGTCCCGCCGGATCAGGCCGTAGGTCGTGAGGACGACATCCGCTCCGGCAAATGAGGACGTGCGTTCCTTCCCGGTATACGACTGTATAGTCAGTGAGGGATAAAACCTGGAAATTTCATGTTCCCAATTAAATAAGAGGCTGGGAGGAAGTACCACGAGATGTGGCCCTTGAATCGGTTCCGGGGGTTGGATAATGCCTTCTTTGATTCCCGCGAATAAACAAATCGCTTGCAGGGTCTTTCCCAATCCCATGTCATCCGCCAGGCAGGCACCCAGGCGATGTTGATAGAGAAACCCGAGCCAACGATACCCTTCTTGTTGATATGGTCGAACCGTGGCCCCCAAGGCCTGAGGAAGGGGAATGGGCTCAATCTGCTCAAAGTGCAGTAACCGGTTGATCAACGCCTCGTCCGCTGGAGGCAGGATGACCGTCACTCCCTGCTTTCTCAACGCCACCCAATCCAGAATTTGCAATTTTGGCACACGAACGACGGACTTTTGTTCCTTGTGTTCCAAGCTGGGTTTATTGGAGAGAAAGGCAAACGCCCGCAAAATGGCCTGAGTGTTCTGGTCCACAATCCGGATCATCCCATCCGACTCCATCATGCCACCACGCTCAAGAATTTTGTTGATATCCTTGGCTTCGATCCGCACCCCGTCACAGAGCAATTCCGGTCGTAGTTCAAACCAATCAATGCTCGAAGCGCGTCGCGCATCGATCGAGCAATTCCACTGCGACGTGGAAATGGGCTGGTCTTGATAAAACAGTTCGATTCCGACTTCCTGCAATCTGGCATGAAGGTCTGGAAACAAGGGATAGAGGTTTGTCAGCGGAAGGCTCATTTCATCATGTTCCACCATTCCGTCAAAAAGCGATGGCCCCCACAGCATATAAGGAATGGCATACAGCAAGGCTTCTTTCGCCCAATCGTTCATCACAACGCACCAGTGCCCGTCGTGAACCACCAAACGAACACTGGGCTCTAAGGCCGGCGAGGAAAATCGCTGAAGGATCTGTTCGGCCTCCGCCTTCAGTTTAAATGGACGAAATTCATCCTGCGCAATGCAGGTCTTGATAAGTTTCCTGACATCCGATGGCTTTTGCTGCCCGATCAATTGAAAAAATGTGTCATACAGGAGTGCACGGCGTTTCTTCGCCCTCAACCCGCTCGAGACCGTTTTGGCATTCTCAAAAAATGGAAACATCCTGAAAATAGGGATACTGGGCCTCCCCTTGCTTTCCCCAAGCCAACATTCCGCGCGTAGAATCCCTGTTCTCAAATCCAACACCGAGGCATCCATCGGAATGGTCTCTGGAATGAATGTGAGACGATACTGATAAATTGGCGTCTCTCCGGAGTGGCGATGATCAATGAGTGAGACTTCTTGACCGGCACACTTGAGCAATACCGACCGCAAAATTCGATCTTGTTCTTGGAGGGGAATGTCGAATTGTAAGGCCATAAACTGGTCTACCGGAATGGAAAAAGTTGGTCTGTCCGTTCCTGTGGGGCGTTCCGATGAAAGCCAGCCATCGCGATTGTGGGGTGTCGAGGGCAGGGCCAACGGACGACTGAGAACATCCTCAGGCTCAATAACCCGTTCCCGTTGACTGTTTTCATACAACAAATCGTACACGGCCCACCCACCTTCATGTTCGAGTGGTCCAAGTTTTTTCGCGCCCAAATCAGCTGCAAAGCCCATACAGGCGTGGGTGTCCCGTTGCACCTCTCCGAAACGCAAACAACAGGCGGCAATCGAGACATGCGAACCGAGAATGTCCAACTCGGTTTTCGTGGTATATAACGAATCCGGCGCCCATTCCACAGGATATTTCCCATCCGCATGCTCAAAGAACAAGGCATGGTTCTGTCCGTGATGTTTAAGGAAGTCACGCAGCCCTTCCTGGACCGACCATGCAGGATCCTGGGTGGCACGAAGCAGCACGGCTAGCTCGGTGGGCATTCCCGCAAAGGATTGGCAAATGTTCCCATGGTTGGTAATGCTAATGGAAGACACTCCATGACGGTTTCGAAGAGTAATCTCGAAGCGTGGAGGAGCGGCCGGAGTGGGTGGTTTTGAGGCCAAAGGGCTCCCGACGCGTTCCATGAGTTGTCGCAGGAGCAGCGCTCGTTGGGTGGAATTGGATGAAGGCATACGGAAGGTATCGGGAAGCAGGAGATTGACTGTGGTCAATAGGGCACAAATGACATGTTTGCAATGCGACTCCGGCGTCCACACCGGACAGGTGCAGGAAAAGGTCAGCTGCCCGTTGTGCACACCGAACCGAACCAGATACTGGGTCGCCCCTCGCACCGTAGCCGACAAGATAGTCTGGGTCCGGTCCCAGCTATACGACTCGAGCCTTCCTTGGGCGTAATACTCATACCCGCGAAGGACAAAAGCCTTGGAAGCCAGAAAGTATACATGATTAGGAGAAAGAACTTTCAGGTGTTCCAGGACACCAAAGGGTTCTACGGACATCGTCCCCCCCCCGTTCTATGGGACCCTGGCCAATCAATACACAGGATCGGCTTCAGACACCAGGACATTCCCGGTCGTGATGGACAACGCATCACTCGGCAGCAGCGCAGATAAGACATATGGATGTTCTATAAAACACAGGCACCGGTCGACCAAACACCCCCGGTTGATGTCACGAATTGAACGGGTTTTCCCACCCCAGATGCGTATCGGCCAAAACGCTAATTATACACCACTTATCCTCTGATGTATGCCCATCCGGACCGGGTAGATGAAAAAACGCTGGACCGTCTCAATCCCGCAAAAAACGTTTCGTGAAAAGAAGATCAATCCTTTGTTCTGAAGGGGAGAACACCTTTTGGCCAGAAGCCTCAAAAATTTTAAGCCAAGCCATACCGCGGTACAAAATGGTGAGTATTCAACGCGGATGCCTCTGGTATTCTTATGCATCCATGGGAAGATTCATCTGTGGGATTATCAGCCTGCAGAAAAAACATTTTTCCATCAACCCCGATTATCCTCAGGCTTTCACTCGTGCAGGCATAGAGGAAGGAGGGTTAGTTAATGGATGGGAAAAGCTGATTTGACGATCACGGTGCCCTGCATAGATCCTAAATGAAGCTCGCAATGGTAGGGAAATGTACCGGGATGCTTAAACACATGCTCGAACCGCTGTCCGGGTTTATTGAGATTCAATCTACTATCGAACTGTTTTCCACCACCAGAGCAATCGTTCACCCGACAGCCACCACTTGTGACACTGTGGGGTTCTTGGGCGCCATCGGCATAAATCCACAAGACCTTTTGGCCCGGCATAATCGTGACGTCATGAGGTAAATAAAATGTTGTAGCCCGGAACAGGACCACCACCCCTCCAATCGGGACATTAGCCCACTCTTTTTCGGAAGCCAGGGGAGCACGTGGAGCCCTGGCAATCACGAGAAATTCATCTTGAGACGGCTGAATTTCACACCTCTGCCCTTCCCGAGCCGTGACCACCACTTCGTCTACTTTAGGAAAGACCGCATGGGAAACAACTCCATTAAATAGACCATCATCCACCACCAATATGGTGGTGGGTACACCTTCACCATCCGTAGATCTTTGTATATGCAAAAGGCAATTTTTCGCATTCAGTTTCCAGGTCAATTCAACAAAAAAGGGTTCTCCGACTTCAACTTTATCTACCAAGACCGTACGTTCCCCGGATTCCAGATTCAGCCCGAAATCCAGAACGATGTCCCCCGTTTCCCAGCCAACCGTGGCCAACACCGGAAGTGGACAGAACAATATGATCACGCATCCAATGATCCACTCCCGTACGGGTGATTTCATAAGATCCCTTCAATCAGACATGGTTGATGTGGTGAGTACAACACATCCTTCTCCTACAACCGTCTTTGTGCATATCGTCACGTGATCTTGGTCCAATATTCAATATGGGTTCTCAGCGGATCTCTTTGAAAAACCCGCTGCCTTTGAGGGATTCATCGTCGGTACCCCAATGAAGAGGTTTGTCTAATTTTTTGAGCAGTGGGATATGCTTGGAGCAGTGGATAAAGGCTTCCTCCACCTCGACCAACGTCCAGCATTCGGGATGACGTCCTCCGGCCACGGTCACGTCCTCGAGAATCGCCGCCGTGACGTTGGGAAGACGCATAATATCATCGTTGGTGAGGACTTTTGCCTTTCCATTGACATGCAGACCGACCGTGGTTTGCAAAAAATCGATGAACATCAGGCCGATTTGTGGGTTCTCAAGTATATTGCCGACACTCGCCATGACCCCGTTTCCGCGATACTCGGGATAGGCCAACATCCTGGGATTGAGCACTCGAACGAATCCGACGGTCCCCGCCCTAAACGAACAATCACATTCGCCCTTGGCATTGGCGGTCGAAAGAAAAACCATCTCCTGTCTGGCAATAAACGACTGCATATTGTCGTTTAATTCGCTTTCCATCTGGTTCCGATAAAAAGCCGTGGCCCGCCGGCCTGTCCCCATCATATTTTGGGCTCGACGCTCTCCTTCTGAACTCACGCACGCTGTCGATTCTTCCGGCTCTTTTTGCATCTTACACCTTCAGTTTATTGTTCAAAGCCAAACCTGTCAGGCCTTGCCTTCGAAAATTAATGAAATTCTCTAGTGGGAGGGCACCCGTTATCTTAGACGCACAGGTTTGCTGAAGGAAAGAACCACATCCCCATCACCTTTCAGAAAATGGAGGAAGGAGGATCAGGAGCAATTATTTGATGGAACCGCTAAAGGTGTTGACGGAGGGGTGTGAGGAATACAGTCCATGCCTCGCCGTATCGAGGCTCATCCCCCAACGTACAGCCGGAGGTGGTCATGAGGGGAAAATGCTACGGCCGAAGAACAAATTGACACTAAAAGCCAATGCCCACTCCGATCCCCCCACCGACCCGGCCTCCGGTGCTCCCACCACCAAAGATGCTGGACCAGGGTCCGGAATTGCTTGCTTGAGTCAGAGACGGGTCTTTCCACACATAGAGGTCTTTAATCACTACGGCGGGGAACTGATAGTCCATCTCATCAAGCTTGCCGGCAACACTCTCTGTCACTTCTCCCACAAGGGTGATCAGAGTATGCGGCGGAAACATGGCGGGATCAAGGAAAGTTTTCTCCATGGCGAGGAACCGGCCTTGTGAGTCGGTGCGGGTCATTAAGGGACGTCGGTACTCATCCAAGGGTAATTGCAACACCTCAAGCCGGGTCCCTTCCTTAAGGCGCTTGACCGAAAGGACTTCCCCTCCAAGCAGGAGTATCTTTCCTTGATAAGACCCGGGATGTTGAATCACTTGCAAAAACGTGAGAGTAGGATCAATCTGATTCCGAAGCGTTTCCGGTATCTCCATGGGCGAGGCAGCGCATCCTCCCATTACACACCCCAGACCGAGAAACACACACTCAATGAGAGTTTTCAGTTTCATAAGCCTATTCTATTATATCCAAAGGATGATTGGCGGATGGTATCCCCTCGGCAAATAATCACTCCAACCGGGCCTGAAAAACGGCCTAAAATCAGTTAAAGCCCTCACGGATGATACCAACATTTAGAATTCTCCGTGACCCATCTTAACTTCGCCTGGCTGGCGCGGTGATGCAAAGAGGCGCAACGGGATTTTCACCCAGGTCCTATTTGACCAAGCTCAACAGGAAGACTCAACTCAGACAAATCGTAAAGCTAATTATGGCCTCGGAACAACCAACGGAAGTAGCGATGCGTCTCACATAACAAGAGACTGTGACGACCAAAAATTG
The DNA here is from genome assembly GCA_032139905.1 of Nitrospira sp. MA-1. NCBI lineage: Bacteria > Pseudomonadati > Nitrospirota > Nitrospiria > Nitrospira sp. MA-1. Next base: position 135,385 of record JAQJDB010000004.1, on the reverse strand, counting down.
GGAGAACTTAACCCGCATCACCGGACCTCCAGGGATCTGCCTTGGAGCATGAAGTGGCCCGATACTCTCTATATGAACTCCCAATGGGAAGGGTGCCACCCTCTCACAGGAACCGGCCAACCGATGCAGACAAACAAGTTATAAAATAACAACCTGGAAGTAGGCTGGCCTTTCTTTAGATTCCATGTAGACGCACGCCTCTTCAACAGGATTGTTCGGGAATGGTCACCCACAGTAAGGTGAACTACAGTAATCCACGACCTGACATGCCATTTCTCCCCCTACGGGTACTACCGGGCTGTCAGAAAAGCAGAGTGAGGCAGATTTTTCGGATAATAGAGCCAACCTTGGCAGAACAACTTGAGTTGGGGAAAAGATCCCCGGAAGAATACCGGTATTTGTGTCGAACGATTAGTGAGAAGGGACAGGTCTCACTAGTATTGAGGTGGTTGCGGGCCCGGCCGTATCCCAACTAAGTCGGGATCTTCCCCATCGAGTACTCTAGGAGGTTCTTCATTTTCAGACTTGCGTTGTTCACGTCGGGCTTCCTTATCCTGTTGCTTCATCCTTTTGACCATTTCACGATTTCGTTTGGCCTGGGTTACTTTTGTGGGTCTTCCCATTTATCTTCCTCCTTTGATATGGGTTATCACGCCTCCGGCTTCCACACTTGAGTGTTAGGTCTCTTTAAGTCTATGCCTGTTTGAGAGACCATCACACCCACTTGTCGAGCCACCGAACCTGCCATGCTCCCATGTACCCGTCTCTTGTCCACCTACGCGGCATAGCCGTCCTACGTGGACTCCCTGCGCGTCTTGGTCACCGGCTTTGCAGAAGTGGAAGAACGGGAAATTTTTTGAGGCACCACATCAAGGCGAGTAGCGCTATCCTGATCAAACCCAGGGCTCGACATCATCAGAACTTGCCGGCGAACCTCATCGATCGGCATGGGGATTTTTTCTTTAGATGGATCAGCGAGGCCAAGGAGATCCCAACGGATCTTGGGCTCCGGTTTAAAGGTTTTTCTATTCCTGACCTTACCGCCCCACTTCATTGTCAGCTTCATAAGAAGCCTCCTTCTGGCAAAAAAACCATCCCAATCATGACAAAGAACACGAACCGTCCTGTCGAACCGGGCAGGAAGCGAAGGGGTTAATGAAGGTTTCACACCCTCAAGAATCAATTGTAAAAATCAATCCGCCTAGGAATGAAAGCGCGGAAAAGGCAGGGTAACCACCATCGCTTGCACCGTGAATCAGGGTAGCACTCTGCTGGGAGGGAGTCAAATACAGGAAGTAATCATAGCCGACTCATAAGGTCTATCTCACCGAACTCGTCACGTCCTCAAGAGTCCTTCCTTCTCAATTCCCAAAATCAGTTACGGCAACGTAGAAGGGATGACAAAACTCTTCTCAACACATGGACGTCAGACCTTCACCTAAAGAGCGACCTCTTCACCTTTGGGATTCCATTTCCGTGCGAGATCAGTTGCCTTATTGATCTGTTCAGTGGTCATCTCCCGTGAGAGTAGGTCCAAGGCTTGGATTGATGGATCCAGGCCCTGCTGGGCTGCCAGATACGCCCACTTATAGGCTTGCACCAGGTCCTTTGGGACTCCTTCTCCCTTGTAATACATGAGACCCACATGATTTTGCGCACCACCGTTTCCCTGTTCGGCCGCCCGTAGAAACCATCGAAAGGCCTCTTGATAATCCTGCGGCATCCCCAAACCCTGGCGGTACATCGCGCCAAGATTGTTCTGAGCTCTGGCATTGCCGAGATCCGCAGCCCGACGGTACCACAGTCGAGCCTGCTCAAAATCCTGGGTGACTCCCTGGCCATACCGGTACATATAGCCCAACATGTTCTGCGCTTCGGCATGTCCCTCTTCTGCTAATGGTCGCCATTCAGACAGAGCGGCGGAAAAATTCTCCTGCAGGTAGGCCTCCTCCCCTTCCTCAAAACCGGCCCATACCGCTCCCACCCAAAAGAGTAAAAAAATCACGCCCGTTTTCTGGATAGTGGCCAGAAGTCTCATGGTGTCATTTCTTTCTTTCCCTCACCGTGCGGTGGACTCAGTAAACAGCATGCATCAACCCTGACAGACGCTCATATCTTCATTGTACTCTATGCCTGTTGCTTCGCTTCAAGTTCCGCCCACCGGGTATACAGGCGTTCCACCTCCTGTTCAGCGGACTTGAGATTTTCATAAGCTTCTTGGAGCTTGAGATGATTGGAAACGATTTTGGGATTTTCTGTTTCCGTGCGGCACAATTCGAGGACAGCCTCGGCATCAAGAACCCGTTTTTCTATCGTGTCATACTCTTGCTGATCACGAAATGAGAGTTTTTTGGCTTTTGGCCGTTCCGTCGCGACACGGGTACCCTTGGTTTGAGTGCTTGACTGGTCTTTGCCCGATCGTTGACGTCGAAGCCATGATTCCCATTGTCCGTAATCCGCAAATTGTCCGTACCCTCCCTGCCCGTCTAAACCGACAAATTCCGTGCAGACTTCCTCCATCATATACCGGTCATGGGTAACCAGGATTAATGCCCCGGGAAATTCCTTTAAACTCTCTTCCAGGACTTCTCGCGTCGGAATATCCAAATCGTTCGTCGGTTCATCCACAATCAACACATCTGCGGACTGAAGCATTAATCGGGCAATGACCGCCCTCGCCTGCTCACCGCCTGAGAGTAACTCAATCGGGAGATCCAGTTGCTCAGGCTGAAATTGAAAGCGTTTAGCCCATCCAGCCAGATGCACGGTCTGCCCCCGGTACATGACGGTGTGCCCGGAATCCGACAACGTCCGTCTCAAGGTCATCTTCGGATCCAATTGATCACGATTTTGATCAAAATACACCACCTGCAATTTATCCGCATGAGTCACGCTTCCCTGATCAGGCTCCAATTCCTTGGCGAGTAATTTCAAGAGGGTGGACTTCCCGGAGCCATTATGGCCTAAGACCCCGGTAGCGGTTCCCGGTGAGATCACCCAGTCCAATTTTTGAATAATCGTCCGCTTGGCAAATGCCTTCCGAAGCTGATGGACGACCATCAATTGTTTGGTGCGCCGACCTGAGCCGACAAAATCAATGGAGGTTTCTTCTTGTCGCAACCGCACTTGGGTTTCAGCCAACTCCGCCTGCAACGCATGCGCAGAATCGATGCGAGCCTTCGCTTTAGTGGATCGAGCCTTGGGACCTCGACGAAGCCACTCTTCCTCCCTGCGGACTTTTCCGGCCAAGGCCTGAGCTTGTTGAGTTTGGCTGTTCAGGAATTCTTCCCGCTTAACCAAAAACTCCTCATAGCCTCCCGAAACCAGAAAGATGCCATCAGGATACCGGGAATTAATTTCTGCCACCTTATTGGTTGCATGGCCGAGAAACCATCGATCATGGCTCACCATGACCCACGGCCATGGAGCCTGGGACATCACCTGCTCAAGCCATCGCATCCCTTCCAGATCGAGATGATTGGTCGGCTCATCCACCAGCATGACATCCGGCGACTGAACAAACCCACAGGCAATGGCAAGACGTTTTTTCCATCCGCCTGAAAGAGGACCCACGATCTGATCTCCCTGACCAAACCCCATGCGCCCTAGTGTCTCCTGCACCCGAGCCACGCAATCATGCGCATGGAGGCCGGAGGCCAACGCGGCCCGTTCGATTTCCTCCGCGACTGTGGAATCGGAATCGAAATCCGCCTGTTGGGGAATATAGGCAATGCGAAGATGCTGCCGTCGAGTGACTCTTCCGTCATCCGGCTTTTCAAGTCCGGCAAAGATTCGAAGGAGGGTGCTTTTCCCCGATCCATTCGGCCCGATAATCCCGATACGGTCTTTTTCTGACACGCCGAGCGTCAGTTCCTGAAAGAGACGCTTGGTCCCATAGGCTTTGGTAAGCTTCTGTCCATAAATCAGCGCTGACATACGTATTACACTCCTTTAAATTCCGACCTTCATAAACCCTGAAATTAATAATGATCTTTTCCCACCTGTGGAACTCATCCATTCCTGCCGGACAGGACTCACCAGAGACGGACCCCGCTCAACCTATTTGCCTTCAGAGACAGGCCACCCCTGCGGGTCGAAGCCCCCGCAGACCCCATGCCATCGACAATCACATCGTATTGAAAGGAATGAAGAGGGAGAGTCACCGGTCAGAGGTAAATTGTCGTGAAAAATGGATTTGCGAGACAAACCTGAACAGGTTGGAGAGTAGGAAGCTTTCCGGTAACGAAAACCGTATACACTTTCACCAATTTTTCACTACTGTACTGCAATTCTCCCTAGGTTGACTACCCCGTCATCATACTCAAAAGAAAACACAGACACATACAGTGGAGCATTTTTGTCCCGGGATGGAGAATTATCCCCCCACCATTGAAGGGACCCAGTAGAAACGGGTGGATGATACGTAAGAGAATCTCAGAAGACTCATCACCAACAAAAACACGTGATAATCGTGAAGGAAGAAGGAGGCAGGGGAGCTAAAGTTCAGAAAACGTAGAAAATTGGTCATCCGTTGCATACATGGGAATCATCTTCTCCATATGCATTTCACATAATAAGGTCTTCACCTGATCCTGAGGATTCACGATAATTATCCTCCCCTTGAGTTTCAGGAATGTCCTGGCGAGGACCACCAAAGCGCCGAACCCCACACTATCCAAAAAAGTTACCCCTTGAAAATCCAGGATAAGCCCTTTTGACTTCGCATCTGTATATTTCTCTGCGGTCTCCTTGAAGGCATTTTTAGAAAAAATATCCAACTTTCCTGAAAGACTCACCACAGGCAAGCCATTCATTGTTCGTTCTTTAATAATCATAGCCCGGCATTGATCCTTCTTTCTCCAAGGCCCGATCCATAGGAGATTACCCCATGTTTCAGTGCGTTTGGTGGGTCTATCGGACCATTTGTAGGGAATCTTGAGGATTATGGCCTGATTCATGACCTTTCACCGGCGTGGCTCGATTCCTTTAGCCTATTTTTCCATACTCCCAAGTAAGGGAAGGCCTGGCATGGGAAACATGGAAATCCACAAGGCCGGAAAGCCTCTTGAAAAAAGAAAAACAAAGGCATTCTTAGGATCGACCTAAGGTAACCGAGAGCAGCTTCTGAGCATCTCCACGCTGAATCTTGATCTCGACAACCTGACCGGGTTCGGTACGTTCAATCAGATAATTTTTCAATTGTGCCGGTGTGGTAATAGGCACATCATTAATGGCCACCAGCACATCGCCTTTTTGAAATCCCGCATGACGTGAGGGACCGGTCACCTTGGCCACGACCAACGCCCAACGACTTCCCGTTCTTATGGTTTGGAGCTGAATCCCCAGCACCGAAAACCCCGGCACCCTCCCATCCAAGACGGCGGTCACCACTCGTTGAACCAACGGGCCCGGGAGAACAAAAGCCAATCGCGCACAGCGCCGATCTTCATGTTGCGTATCCGTTTGAATGATGGCATGCATGAGACCCACCAGCTGTCCATGTTGATTCAATAACCCGCCGCCCGAATTGCCACTACAAGCGGACATATCCACCTGCATTAACCGACTGTTCACCGTCGGCAAAAAGGTATTGGGATTGCCAGTCGTGCCAAAGTTAATGGCCGGCCCCCAACCCAGTGGATATCCGACGGTAAAGACCTGATCGCCATACGTCACATCTTCGTCGGCAAACGTGACATGCGCTTGGGGCCAATCCGATTCAGGACCCTGGAGTTGATACACCGCCACATCCAGGTAAGCATTCGCTCCCTGCCGGGTTGCCGGCAACTCAAACAGATCGTCCGTGACTACATGAATGGTGTCGGGGATAATGACTTTTCCTCCCTCTGTACGCTCTACCGCATGCCGCGCCGTTACAATCACTCCTCCGCCAATATGGATTCCCGATCCCCGAATACTGACGGGCAGTCCATAGTCATTATCAGAAATCTCAGGTTGATCAGCCGGGAGAATCCCGACTGTCGCCAACTTGGCCTGCTCAATGGCATGGGAAATCGGCATTGCCCGAACCTCTCCCAACCCCGGCAAAAAGCCAAGGCCTACAAAAAAAACGAATCCAATGAAAATCGATCTCGCATCACTCATCCATACCCCCAGCGTTTCAGAATGGCCCCCAAAGCGAGAAACAAGTCTCCTCATTCAAACCAACTCACTCTCTCGCGGATATTCAGAAGAACACAGGTCACATAAGATTCGTCTATACATACCTCAACCACAAGATCAAAGCATTATTGGCTGCCGGATGCGAGCGGCTCTAATGGGTGGACTACTCGCTCGCTTCAGGATGGATGACCCCAATCCTTCAGCCCACAGTACAAAACTTTCATTTGCTGATAGGAATAATGGGCATTCCTTCCACTCGGATTTGGCAACACCCAGACAGGCACACCACAAAGGGGAATAGATTGCAGGCCCACCTGAATTGGATTTCCAAGCGCCAGCTGCTTAACACTGGTTGCCTCATTGGACGAGAGAAGCATGCGTGCCATGCTGACTCCTAACAAGGCCACTAGTCGAGGTTGATATGTCATGATTTTTGTCAGTAATGCCTGATGCCCTTGGAGAAAATCCTGTTTTCCCAAATCCTGAACACCGGCGGTCGGCCTGGCAATCATATTGGTAAGCCCATACCCGAATTCAGGCAATTGCCAATCATCCCGATAGGTCAGGGGAAAGGGAATCAGCCCGGAGTCAAACAGCAGCTTCCAAAACCGGTTGGAAGGTCCGGCATAATGATGACCGACCTCAGCCGAGCGCAGACCAGGGTTAATTCCAACAAAGAGAATGGATAACCCGGGGGCCAGATAATCGGGTAACCCTGAGTGCTCATAACTTGTGGGCATACGTCCCCGGTGCTTGGATCCACCCACGCGCGTCTTCATACATTAATTATACAGAGCACGGGCTTTTGCAGTATTGCCTAAGAACCCAGCCACCACAAGGTAGGAAACGTTTGAAAAATAGGAAGGGATTGTGGAGAAAAACAGGAAAAAGCTAGAAGAAAAATTCCATTCCAATTCGGGCACCTGGCAAAAACCAAATCGCGATTTATTTGGAAGCCAGTTTCGTTTGAATCTCGGAAAAGGTTTTTTCCGCATCAGGGAGAAGATCATCCCGGTTTGCCGCCCTGGCAAGCTCCAACGCCCTTTTCGCTAAATTAAACGCCTCTTGATCCTCTCCCCGCTCAACACACAATCGCGCGACAACCATGCGAGCATTAATGGCTTCAGGATCCTTCTGGATCACCTCCCGCAGCATCGCTTCGCCCTTTTCGGAATCTCCTCCAAATAACCCGGGGACTTCGATGAGGATCGTCCCTTTAGAAGAGAGGGCATCCATATGGTTAGGATTGAGTAAAAGGGTCTTGTCCAGAGCTTCCATCATCCGTCCATATTCAAACACCGAGAAAAGGACTTCTCCGTTGGCCCGCATACGCTCGCCAATATTACAAAACAGGGCAAAATGCGCGTCGGCGGAATTCTCGTCGAGTTCCACAGACTTTTTAGCCAGTTCTCTCCCGCGTTCAAAGTGAGCAACCCGAGCCGTTTCGTCCTTTGCCCGTCTCCCTTCATGACATGCATCCATCGCCTGTTGCGTCAAAATCTGAGAGGATTCCTCACCCCAGACTCCAGGAATAATCAACCAGGAAAGCAGCACACTGGCGAACAAAATATAAAGCATGCGATGAGTCAGGGTCATATTGTACAAGTCCTTTGTGCACTACTCGGATGAATTCCAGCCAACAAAAGGGGGGGACAGGACACAAAGTAAATATTTTATACCAAGTGAAATGCTCATGCCAACGCCTGGGGACGTAAAATGTTCTCACCCGGTTTTCCTTGGGGAATTAACGGCCACTGTTGGGATGAAAAATGAGGAAGGGGTCCATGACCAGAGCTCATGCGGGGGGTCGCCGGTTGTCAGAACTTTGCCTAAGTGAAACGGCGGGTTGACTGAAACCACCTCACAGCTCCGACACCCGCAGCATGACCACTAGCAAAACAGGCAGTCAAAAGATAGCCGCCGGTTGGCGCTTCCCAATCCAGCATCTCTCCCGAACAAAATACACCCGGTAAGGTGCGAACCATCAGTCGCCCGTCCAAGGCTTCAAACGCTACTCCACCCGCCGTGCTGATCGCTTCCTCCAGCGGGCGCGGCGCAACGAGACGTAACGGCAGCGATTTGATGGCCGTCCCAAGTAGGATGGGGTCGGCAAAGTCTTTCTTGGACACATATTCCCTCAGAAGGCCGGCTTTCACCCCGGAAATACCAACCCGGCGCTGCAGGTGACTCGCCATCGAGCGTGAACCTCGCGGCCGTGATAAGTCTGAAATAAGGCGCGACACATCCCGGTCCGGCGCCAGATCCAATCGAAGAAGCACCGTGCCCCTTTTCACAATCTCGTCACGTAGCCATGCCGAAATTGCATAGATCACACCTCCTTCAATGCCGGTCTCCGTCAGAACGAATTCCCCCTGTTGCCTGAACTCAACGCCCTCCTGGGTGGTTCCCGCCACGACAACCGGCTTCACGGGATGCCCGGCATAACGGTCACGAAGATGCGGACTCCATTCGACATCAAAACCACAATTCGTCGGCTTCAGCGGTTCAATGAGAACACCACGCCCGGCAAGCAACGGCACCCATGCCCCATCGGAGCCGAATCTGGGCCAACTGCCACCACCCAACGCGAGCACCACAGCATCAGGAGAAACAAGACGATCTCCTTGCGGCGTGGAAAACCGGAGAGTCTCGCTCCCCGCCCAGCCACACCAGCGATGCCGCACGTGAATCGTCATTCCATGCTGGCGCAATCGGCGTAACCAAGACCGCAAAAGAGGTGCAGACTTAAGGTCAGTAGGAAACACGCGGCCGGATGTTCCAATAAACGTCTCCACACCCAATTCACGAGCCCACTCGCGCAAGGCATCCGACCCAAATCCGGCAAGCAACGATCGGATTTGTTCCTGCCGAGGACCATATCGCAAAATAAAATTCCCTAATGGCTCAGAATGCGTCAAGTTGAGCCCACCCTTCCCTGCTAACAAAAATTTTCGACCGACGGAGGCCATGGCGTCATATAGATCTACCCGTGCGCCCATGGCAATCGCGGCCTCCGCAGCCATCAGGCCCGCAGGCCCCCCGCCGATCACCGCAATCTTCATATTATCTGACTTCAACGGCATGGAAGACCCACAGGAAGTGAAGGTAAAAAAGCGTGATCACAAGACAAATATGCCAATCGTCTCTGAGTATGTATTTCGAATTCTTTCCTGATCCATAGGCTCCTCACGAAGGGAATTTATCACACCAATTCCCTTCACAAGTAATGTGATTTGCCCGAAGAGAAGGGTTTCATTAAGATACTTCAAGCCCATACATCACGTATTAGATCTCCCCCTGGTAGACTTCACAAGACAGGAGAATTGAATTCAATGGAGCAGGAAGAAATTCGACAATTGTGGGCCGACGGTGAGGATTGGATCATCAAGCGCCAACATAATCAATATTTCCATCGTCCGGACGGAAAATACGGAGACTGGAAATCCGGGCTCCCTCCCGGCGTGCTAAAACCGGACGTCGACACCCTCTTCGATGATTAGATGGTGGGGTCTTCCTCATCTCAAATGGGAAATTACAACGTCAAAAAAAATTCATTTCATCTCACGAATTGTTCCAGAGAGAGCCCCTCACGACCCCCATGCGATTTTCCGGACGAATCATTGGTTTGCTCAAGGAGTACATGCATGACTTAGTCGAGCAGGCAAAACAGGAGGAAGCCGCCCACGCCAGCTTCGGCTTCGCTTCCCACCCCTATCGGGCAGACGAGGCCATCTCTGATCTCCTGGCTATTTTGGATGACCGGATTGAATCAGAAGGCGTCCAGGTTGGGCTTCCCATCGAATTTCTTCACCAGATGTGGACCCTGTGCAACCAAGCCACCACTCACATTTCGGAAACCGTCTGGTTGAGGAAAAACCTGGATCAGGGCACTGGATCGAAAGCGGAAGTCCGGCAACTCACCTACCAAGCCCTCATTGCATTCCTGGAGTCTCAACCCGAAGAAGACGAGTCGGGCGAAGCGACTCCCAACTGAATGGCTATCCAGCCATCCCACCTCCTGACATGGCGTCGAAGCCATCCCTGCCCTTCCAACTGTCCGACAATCTCAGCTTCATCTTCCTCCAGCAACCCGGACAACACCAATTGCGTATGCAAACCCCGCATCCTGGAAAATTGACCCATTACTTGAAGTATAGTTTTGCGATCCAGGTTGGCCAGAATGACATCAAATGATTGATCGGGTAGCGTGGCTAATTGGCAGGAGGACAGTGTCAATTCTTCTTGAATATTATTCACGGCTGCGTATTCCCTGGCACAGTCCAGCGCCGTGGTATCCACATCAATGCCCAGCGCCGTGGTCGCTCCCAGGCGTAATGCCGCCATCGCGAGAATGCCACTCCCGGTCCCGACATCCAGCACCCGCATGCCTGGAACCCACGTGACCCCTTCCAACCATTCGAGAATCAATTGGGTGGTAGCATGATGCCCGGTTCCAAACGCCTGCTTGGGATCAATGATCAATTCCACTCCATCCTTGGGCATGTCCATGGTGGCCCAACTCGGGCGGATCCCAATTCGACGGCCGATACGAATAGGCTGAACGGACGCCGCCCAGGTGGCATTCCAATCCTGAGCTTTCACGGGCTGAAACTGCAGTGACCCTTCCGGGGGAACAACACCCAATGCGCTGATCGCCGACCGAACCTGCTGAAGAATGGCTGTTCCATTCTTACTCCAATAGAGCACGACCGAACCCTCCGCCTCCCATGCCCCCAGAAATTCCTGGCAATCCAGAATCCCCGCCAACTCAGTGGCATCCACCGAAACTGGAATCGTCATTTCAAAGACCGTCGCATCCATACAAGCTTTTCCATTATTTAAACGTTTTTCAATTGTACGCTACTGCTGCCACTCATTTCTCAGGGGAAGAAAACAGGAGGCCCTCTTCAAATAAGCGCAAACTGCGTGGAGAGCAAGGAGTGCGTTGAGGACTCTGTGTCATCAAAATCCGACCGACCGCATGCTTCAACAAGATCTTCGCCAATTTCTATTGACGGGATCATGTAGAGCGGCTAATGTCCGCAGGCCCTATGGAACATACCTCTACCGATAGACGAGAACAAGCGATCCTTCGCCTCATTCACCGCACCGAGCGGATGCAGGCGAAAGGCGCCACCGCCAGCCAACAGTTCAGCCGATGGAGAATGGGAATATTCCTTGCTGGCGCTGCGATCACGATCGGTGCCTATCAACAGGCCTGGTTTCATACCGGGAATGGACTACTTCTTATCTTCCTCATCGGGTTTCTCACTATATCCTGGTTTCACCAGCGATTGAAATCCCGGTTGCATCGATTACGGCTCTGGTTGGAAATCAAACAAGACAGCTTCGCTCGCTTGCAACTTGATTGGCCTCATATATCGGCCGACGAACACAAGGCCCCTGAGCGACATCCGTTCGCCTTAGACCTCGACCTCACGGGTCCACATTCCCTGCTGGGCCTGATCGACACCACCTTTTCCTCCATTGGTCAAAAGCGCATCGCCACCTGGCTCTTTCAATCCAATCTTCCCGAATCGAACGGGCTATCATGGACAACCAGGCAGACATTGGTCAAAGAACTCACCCCGCTCTCCCGTTTGAGGGACCGTTGTCTCTTAGCCACCAGGCTCATTAGCTCCGTACGGTTGAATGGAACCCGGATTATTTCCCTGCTTGAAGCGCCCATCGCCATCAGGCATCTATCTCTGATCATCATCGCCGCATGCGCCCTGACGAGTCTCACCATTGCCTTAGGGCTCTGGACGCTCCTCACGGGAGCACCAAATTTTTGGTTGCTTCCCCTCACCCTTTATATCGGGACGTATTTTCTCCTTTCGGGATCCATCCATCCGCTGTTTGGCCGAGTGCTCGCCCTCCATGAAGAGCTGGAAAAACTTGTCAGCGTGTTTTCCACACTTGAACGATCAACATTTTCCCGTCAACCGACCATCCGACAGGTCTGCCAGTCCATTTTGACCAAACAGCATCGTCCAACCCAGAGCCTCAAACACCTCAGCCGCATCTGCCAGGGGCTGAGCGTCAAAGCCCACCCGCTGATCCATTTAGGCCTTAATGCCCTAATGCCCTGGGACCTGTTGTTTGTCGGAAAACTCAATCGCCTCATCACGCGCCTTCGCGCATCGCTTCCTGACTGGCTGGATACCATTGGCACACTTGATGCCGCCAGCGCCCTTGCACGGTATGCCTATCTCAATCCGGATTATCTCTGGCCACATCTTGAGGCAACGAATGTCACTCCGGACACACGAGGCCTCACCACAAGCGGCCTCGGCCATCCGCTTATTCCACGTGCTCATCGCATTACCAATGATCTGGAGTTACGAGGGGAAGGCCATCTCCTTCTGATCACCGGTTCGAACATGTCAGGGAAAAGCACGTTTCTGCGAACAGTGGGTATTAACTTGTGCCTGGCCCAGGCAGGAGCCCCGGTATGTGCCGGAATATTTTCCTGGACCTGGTTGCGTCTTTATTGTTGCATACGAGTCACGGATGCCCTGGACGAAGGGTTGTCGTATTTTTACGCGGAGGTCAAACGCTTGAAAGTCATTCTGGAAGCCGTGAAAAGCCCCAATCCTGATCCTGTTCTCTTTCTCATTGATGAAATCTATCGGGGCACCAATAATCGTGAACGGCTAGCCGGAAGCGAAGCCTTTGTGCAGGCCCTTCAACAAAGCCGTGGACTGGGTATGATTTCAACTCACGATTTGGAACTCACAGGATTGGCGAATGGAAACGGGCATATCCGGAATGCCCACTTTCAGGAAACCGTCGAAGCAGGCACGTTGCATTTCGATTATCAACTACGACCGGGCCCCTGCCCCACCACCAATGCGCTCCGTATCATGGCCCAGGAAGGCCTTCCCGTCCCACCCGATCACTCCTCGAATCCACATAAGGAGTGTTGAAAAAGGCCGCCAGCCGCGTTCTCACCCCTTGGCCGTGCTCACGTACTCATCCGTACGCTCCGCTCGTCCAAGCGGTTGCGGCCTTTCCTTCGAGAAGCCTCAGGACAGGACTGGACGAGCCTTTTTGAACACTCCACTATTTTTCTTTTGTGGACCTCGGTCACGCATCGGTTCATGCAAAGGCCACATATCTGAAATATTCAACAGCCTTACAAGCAGAATAATAGAAGGCGCCAACTCCCCGTCATGCCTGCCGCCAGCTGCCCAAAAATTCGCCCACCTGGTCATTCCCGACATTCCTTATTGGGAATCAATCTTGGCGTAATTCTGTCGAATTTGGCTCTCCTTTTGGTACTTGCGGGGCCACCTGATTGCACATTGTCATTCTGAGCCCACGGCGAAGAACCTGTGCCCAGGTCGAAACACCTTGAGGTCCAGCCAGATCCTTCTGCCTCCTTGAAATGGCATACCTTTTTCTTTCGTTGCATATCCTCACGAAGATGACTCCCCACTACCTACAGGCGATAATGACGAAATGGAAAGACGGGAAGGACGGAGCCATAGCACAAAAAATCCTCCGTCAAAAAACGATGCTAGAGAAATTTAGGGAGTGATGAGACGAACTTCGCTTTGGGCCTGGTCGGTTTTAGAACCGGTGGACGTCCCGCAATGGGCACAGAGGTATTCGTAGAGACTCCCGGTAGGGAGCACTAAAAGAAGACGCTCACGAGCCGGAGTCGCAGTCTGACATTTTGGACAAAACAGCAACGACGCCCGGAGCGATTCGAATTGTTTAGCTTGGCCTGGAGGAGCCGGATGACGAGCCCCACCCATCCGAGGCGTGGGTCGAGGACCTGTAGGAAATGGCGGTCTAGGCATACGCAGATCTTAGCGAAGGGCCCTAGTCCGGTCAAGATCGCTTCGCATCATTGAGGAAGACCATTGATACATGACCCAACATTCAAGTCACACCACTCACGCGTGACAACCACTCACCCGTGCTTCCTGTTGCTGAATATGATCACTGTGGATCCACTCCCCGCCGCTTGGCGATTTCTTTCGCAATAATGGCCTGCCAGCCTTGATTAAATAAATCTCGTGTGGCCTGTATCGTGGGAATGGGAAGAGGCCCCCCTTCATGGGCCAAACGGAGTTGCTCAAAATTATCCATCATGAGCGTCAACTGTTTGGCCGTGAACTCATTCGTGGGATCGCTCTGTGCGCGCAGTCGCAGGGAGCGAAGCTGGACCAGATAGTCCTGATAAAAGACCTGATCCCACGAATAGTGAGCCTGTGATTCCCCGGCATGGGTTTCGAGTCGGGTTAAAAAAGCGTCCATCTTTTTTTGGAGCGATGTTGCCGTCCGATCCATTTCCGGATCATAAGAAGAAATTAACGTGACGTGGCAACCAACCAGACCCAGTTGCACACACGCCAGAACCCATAGAAAACATCGAAAACGAAATGCGGAGGAAAACGTCAGGATGTCAGGTACCATTGGGATAATCGCCTTTTTGTTGAGATTCCATGGTGGGGAGAGCCACCGGATATGAATAGTTTTGCAACCCATTCCTTCCCAGTCGAATGACGCGCCATATTGAAAAATGAAACAGCTTCATCAAAATATATTCTACTCACCTGTGCGCATCTGTCTACCGGGATTCAATGAAAAAATCGACCCTACCCCAACCTCATATTCGCAACCGCTACATGGGATTGTTGACTTAGGTGCCAGCGCCGACTTCACAGATGCATCTGCCAATTATTGGGATACTCTGTATGTTCGCTCGCCCGGCTTCCACTCCACGAACCCTGACAACTCTATTCCAGACGGAAATTATCGAGATACAGGGAAAATTCTTCCGGTGGGTTTATGGCAAAGAGTTGAACATTCTTAATCGAGCTGAGATCCATTTCCCGACCAACGGGGGCGAGACGAATGTCATCTAACGGAATGTGAATGTGATTGAGGCCCGGCGAAATGGTGATGGCCTGATTAAACCGGTCCGTATAGTCGTTATTATGTTGTGCATCATCAATTCGGATGATCAGCGATTGGGCTTCCGGCAATTCGGAATACACCTCAAAATGGAAATGAGAAAATCCTTTCCAATCCGGATAGGGCTCCCTAAGGCGGATACCTGGATAGGGTTTCGGATAAAACAGCACGAGCCCCACGGTATCGACCTGTGGTTTACCCCAGCCTAAGGGCGGAGGAACGATCTGAACGGCAGCGTCCCTCCCATTGATCAACATCATTTCCCATGCGGCAGAAAACTGAACGAGTGAAGGGAATCGGGCATCCCGGTCCCAATAGACATAGGACCAGACGAGCACCGGACTCAGGGCGACCACCACAAGTAATCCGACCCCGGCCTGAACCAGTTGTTTCCTAGGAGCCACCCGCCATATTGCAACACGTCCCGTAAATCTTTGATCGTACGTGAAAGACAACCCCAAGGCACCCACAGCTCCCAACACATCTAAAAGGAAGTCCGACCATTCGGCAAAACGACTCGAATTGAACGATTGCATGCCTTCCGCCAATGCACCCAGAATCACAGCCCCAATGAACGCCAAACCATATTGGCTACCTACAGACCACCCTCGTGGCTCACCTCGTTGCCGTGCCAGATACAAAAGGATCATGGCCACAACACCAAATAATGGAACATGACAAAAATCGTAGAAGACTTTCCGGAGAATGTTAGGAGAGGGAAGCGGAATCCAAAGCAGGGTCATACATCCCAAAAGGGCCAATGCCAGACCCGGTACCATAAAACGGGATGCGAAGGATTGCTGATGGGATTTCTGACCTGTTCGGTTTGTCACAACAGGTTCGATCAAGCCAGACTGACGACTGAGGCGGTATCGACAGCCGTCACACCATTACGGAAAAAAATCAGCTTGGATGTGTGAGCGGAGATCCGTTCGCCCGGCAAGATGATGCCGACCAGATTTAACAGATCGGCGGCGGACAGGCGAATCTCTTGTGCTCCGACTTGGACATCACGGCGAACCGCCCGTAACGATTCCACTGCCTCCGGCAGTGCGAACTGTTCTCCCGTAAAACCGGTCACAAACCGGCCACCCCGCATCTCACCCCGCCATTCTAGTTTTCGATACTGCACCAGCAGTTCACGCCAGGTCACCGGCAACGATTCCCGTTTGAGCAGATCGCGAAAGACCACGCCATAACGATGCGCCAATTGCCTGGCCCACTGCTCATGCGGGTGCAGACAAACCGACTGGACCTCATGATCGGCGACATGATCACCCTGGAACAGATCCCAACGCCCGACGCTGTGACCCGGACGGCGCGCGCGATCCCTGCCCTCGGCTCGCCGCCGCCGAGGATCAAGCAGGGCTCGCAGGGGATCAAACCCGTCAGCGGTCACCAACCCTGCTGCCACCAATTCCCATAAGGCCTGTTCCACTTCGGCGGCCAGATGTCCCGTTCGACCGGTCAGATCCGTGAAAAAACATGCGCCACGACGATCCAGACAATCCAAGACGGCTTGTGCCACCCCACTCAAATTCAGGCGGACGCCAAGCGGTCCTGCAGATGCTTCAGGTTTGGCCACCGCCAAAACCCAACTCACGTCCTGTCGTCGCAAAAAACTAATGGGAGCCAGCCTGGTTGGAGTCAGGGGCCGAAATGCCGCAACCGACACTCCAGCGTCCAGTACAAAGTCTCCTGTCCTCTGTCCTGATGCTACGACAGACAAGCGCGCGGCCTTACTTTCCGGAGGGGTCAGACGTCCCCAGACTACTTCCCCGCGCAGGCACAAATTATCAAGCCATTCAGGTTTGTAATCAGCCAGGCGGGCTTTGAGGAGGGAATGTTCCCACGCCGAAGCCGGCGCTTCAAATCCTGCCAACTGGTGAATCACTTCACGTAGCCCGGCTTCCCCGTGTAATTGTGTTCCGGGTGCGCAATGCTGCCAGCGAAAGAGAAAGCGCATAAAATCCGACGCGGCGACCGGTTCAATTTCCCGGCGTAAAGCCGTCACCGTTCGCCGATGAATGCGCGCCAGAAGACTGCGGTCACACCATTCCTCTTCGAAGGCCTGTTGGGGATTCCTCTGTTCTTCTCCTGTCGAAGAACAAGTCGATGCCTCAAGGCGGGAAGAGGGACGGAAATGGCCTCGAAGAATCTGGCCTTCTCCTTCCAACTGCAAGAGAGCCTGCTGCACCAGTGCTGTAGGAATGCTCAATTTTCCCGCCAATTCGCCAGCGGTCACCGGACCGATATGCGGCATCCAGCCTTGCACCACATCCCGCGCGGCAGAATCTGCCGTGACCGATTCTTTGTCCACAGACAGGGACAGTGAATCCTGCAGACCGGCAATCACGTGTGCCCTCGGGAACAAGGCCTGAAGACGCGTCAGATGTACTCTGGTGGTCCAACCCTCAACCGGCTCCCTTTCCGAAGATCCCTCAATGGGCACCCTCAGCACCAGTAGGCGGCCATGCGACAGTAATGAATCGCCGTACTCCTGCCACGGCTCACCCAACACCAATGGCAACCATCCCAGAACCTGAAGCACATCGAACAATTCATCAGCATCACGAACCAATGGCCAGGCTTCATCAATCACCGCCTCAATCGCGGCACCATCCAATGTCCCAATGTTTCCATCGAAGCTGGCGGGTGACGTTCGTCGAAGATTCACGGCGCGCGCGCGTCGTTCTTCGAGCGGCGCATCATCCAGAAATGCATAGGGGTTGGCATTCAAAATTTCATGCGCAAAGAGAGAGGGCACCGGCGATTCCACCACCCGCACCTGAATCTCCTGATTCTCGATCCGCTCAAGCACCTGGCGCAGGCCCACAAGGTCCATGGCCTCCGTCAAACAGTCGTGCAGCGTTTCCTGAACCAACTGGTGATCCGGCACCTGAATATCTCCAACGTGATTATCGCCACAGGCCGCCGCCATCGGAAATGCCGCCGCCAATAAATCTTCCGCCCGCATGCGTTGAAGATGCACCGGCACACGTTTACCGTGTTGAAACCGTAACAGCGCCAACGCACGGGTCACATTCCATCGCCAGCGTGTGAGAAAAAGCGGAGTCGCCAACGTGGCTTGGATGAGCACGTCTCGCACGGTATTGTGATGCACAAACCCAAAGATGGCCTCCAGTGGAAAACTATGCTGCTCACCAAGCGACAGCACCAACCCGTCATCGGTCGCGGCCGCCTGCAATTCAAAATCAAAATTCACGCAAAATCGTTTGCGTAATGCCAGCCCCCATGCGCGGTTGAGCCTGCCACCAAACGGCGCATGCAGCACCAGTTGCATCCCCCCGGCCTCATCAAAAAACCGTTCCGCAATCACACAGGTCTGCGTCGGCACACCTCCGAGAATCTGTGTGCCCCCGGCCACATAGGCCAACAATTGATCGGCACCCGCCGCATCCACTCCGCATTCTTCATATAACCAATGCCGCGGGGTTTCATCTCCGGGAACAAAACCCTGTTCAAGCAAATGAAAGATCTGCTCTCGCACCTCCGCCACCGCCTGAGATAAGGCAAACGATCGGGAAGGCGCTTCACCCCGCCAAAAAGGAATGGTGGGCGGGGCGCCATGCGCATCTTCCACACGGACTTTTCCGGTTTCAATTCCCCGAATGCGCCAGGAGGTCGTGCCCAGCAACATAATATCTCCAGCCAGACTCTCAATCGCAAAATCTTCGTCCACCGTTCCCACCACGGTTCCATCCGGTTCCGCCACAACCTGATAGGTCGCCGTTTCAGGAATCGCTCCCCCGGAAGTCAACGCAGCCAACCGGCTTCCACGTTTTGGCCGAAGCCGGCCTTCAGAACGGTCATAACTGATCAACGCATACAACCGTCTGCGCCCCGGCACAAATCCTTCGGCAACCAATTGCAGCAAGGACTCAAAGCTCTTCCACGTGAACTCCCGGTACGGATAGGCTGACCGGCACAAGGCAAACAGATCCCGCGCATCCCATTCCTGCGCCGCGACCTCGGCAATGATCTGTTGAATCAGAATATCCAGCGGGGCAGATGGAATCTCAATGGTTTCCAATTGACCCTGCCGAATCGCACGGACCACCGCCGCGCATTCCACTAATTCATCCCGGGTCGTACAAAACAGTCGTCCCTGTGGAACCGCTCCCACCTGATGCCCTGCGCGTCCCACTCGCTGAAGACAGGTGGCAATCGCGCGAGGTGATCCGATCTGGCACACCACATCAATACACCCGATATCGATCCCCAACTCCAATGACGCGGTCGCCACCATCACCTTAATCTGCCCCGTCTTCAGTCGTTCTTCCGCATCCAAACGGAGTTTCCGTGACAAACTGCCATGGTGGGACGCCACCTGATTTTCGCCTAAGCGTTCTTCCAGATGATGCGCTACCCGTTCGGCCATCCGGCGCGTATTCACAAACACCAGGGTCGAACGATGCGGCCCGGCGATGTCGGCAATTCGATCATAAATCTCCGACCAAATGGCATTCGTGGCGATTGCGCCCAATTCATCTTTCGGTACTTCCACCTGCAGATCCAACTGCCGGCGATGGCCGACATCCACGATGTGACAATGCGTTGAATCAAAGAGGGAAGGTTGTTGCGCCTTCGCGCGATGAGCCGATTCACCCAAGAGAAATTGCGCGACCCTTTCCAATGGTCGCTGTGTGGCGGACAGACCGATGCGTACCAACCGCCGGGAGGTCACGGCATCCAACCGCTCAAGAGACAGCGCCAGATGGGCGCCACGTTTATTCGGTGCGAGAGCATGAATTTCATCAACAATCACCGTATGCACACCGGTCAGGAGTTCCCGGCTCCGTTTGGCCGTCACCAGAAGAAACAACGATTCCGGCGTCGTCACCAAAATATGGGGCGGATGCTTGAGCTGTTGCTGCCTTTGCGCAGCGGGCGTATCCCCGGTTCGGACCTCCACCCGAATTCTCGGTCCCAAAAATCCGGCAGACAGAGCCAGCTCGCTAATCTCAGCTAACGGGAGTTCTAAATTTTTGTGAATGTCATGACTCAACGCCCGTAGCGGCGACACGTAGATAACCTGAATGCCATCCTCCAACTCCCCGGTAATCGCCTGTCGCAATAAATGGTCGATGCATGTGAGAAAAGCTGCCAGCGTTTTCCCGGAGCCGGTGGGTGCAGAAATCAGCGCATGCTGTCCGGAATGAATGGCTGGCCAACTGGCTCGCTGCACATCAGTCGGTGCACCAAGTCTGGTCGTAAACCATTCTTGAACAACCGGATGAAACGATTGAAGCGGCGGAGTATTGCTCATGGCCTCAAGTGGTGGACTTCACATGTTGAGTGGAAGGGAAAATCTATTGTACCTAGGCCTTTACAGCAAGAACAAACACGGTCAAGTCGAACGAAATTTGAAAGTGAGCGCACAGCCCTTCCTTAAGATGAGATGTACAGCTTCTGCTATTCTTTAACTGAAGCGAACCATAAGCTCGCCAGGTCTATTCCACTCAGGGGTCCACTAATCCTTCCCTGATCCAGGGCCTCGTAAACAGTCTTATCTTTCAGTCCTGTCGCTGCGCTTCGCGGGCGATCCCTCTTATCATTCCGCGAAACACCAGTTCATGCACAGGCCACATCCCATACCAATACACCAAACCTCCTAGACCAATCGGATCGAAACTGGCTGTTTGCGTGATCTTCGAGCCGGCGCCTTCAGGTTCCACGAGAAACTCAAGCCAGGCACGTCCGGGCAATTTCATTTCGGCAAAGAGCCGGAGACGCCTCCCCGGCTCGATGGCCTCCACCCGCCACCAATCCACCACGTCCCCCACCCGCAAGGCTTCCGGATCCCGCCGACCACGGCGACGACCCACGCCCCCTACCAAGAGATCCAACCACCCACGAAGGGTCCATAGCCAGTTACCGTAATACCAGCCGGTACTCCCGCCGATTCGTTGAATAGGGCGAAACGCGTCAGCCGGCGGAACAGGCACATGCCGTCTGCGCACATCCACTAACCGGTTACCAAATCGCACACCGCCATATTGACGGGCTCCTCCGCCTACAGAGTTTGCATCCGACCATCGTGACTCCGCCAATTTCGATTCTTCGTTCCGTAACGCCTGCGCGATGGCATCGCGCACACTGATGGGCTCGATCGCAAACACCCGTCGCGCGGAGTCATCGCGAACCACCGTGGGATACCGGATACTTTGAATGAGTTTGCGCCCAACACGCGCATACAACGGCGTCACGAGTCCAAGCCACAGGCTGGATAATCGTGGCGTGAGAACCGGCACAGGCACCATGAGCCGACGCAGTTGTCGCTGCCGGGCATATTCCCGCATCAAATCCCCGTACGACACCACATCGAGACCGCCAATCTCCAGAACCAGGCTGTTCGTCAGCGGCAGGTCAAGCGCTCCGGTCAAATAGGCCAGCACATCATCGATTGCGATCGGTTGGGCAGGGACATGAACCCAGCGTGGCGTCAACATCACCGGCAACCGTTCCACCAACGCCCGGATCATCTCAAAAGACAAGCTGCCGGAGCCAAGAACGATGGAGGCCCGAAATTCCACGACCGGCACACCGGATTGCCGAAGAATTTCTCCCACCTCATGCCGGCTTCGCAGATGAGGAGACAATGTTTCCCGGTCATCGCCCAAACCGCCAAGGTAAATGAGGCGTCCCACACCAGCCGCGCGCGCAGCCTGGCCGAAATTGTCCGCAGCCTCACGATCCGCAGCCTCGAAACTTCCTGACTCCCCCATGGAATGCACCAGGTAGTAGGCCACTTCCACTCCACACATGGCGGTCGCCAAGGTGGCCGGATCAAGCACATCACCGGCGACGACCTCTGTGCCGGGACCAACCCTGGACTGCAAAAACTCCGGTCGCCGGGCAAGGCACCGCACCTGCCGGCCATGCTGCTCCAGCCGATGCAGCAGTCTCCCGCCCACATATCCTGTCGCTCCCGTCAGCAGTATTTTCATATGTCACCTCTTGAGCATTCCCTATCGTATCAGGAAATCTGTCGTCTCAAGAGAAGAAGTGTACAGCAGCCGCACAATATAGCCATCAAAAACCTCAAACCGGGGTAAGTGTGACCGAAGACGAAATGATTCATGGCCTGACGAGGTCCGTCCATTCTCTCAGGGTCCATTGTCGATGATAGGGACGACCATGCAATCGAGACCTGGAATTCTCCGCATCAGGTCTTCTTTGACCACGAAGAAATTCTGCCGTGCATAAGAGTAATGAAGGGAGCTATAATAACAAGATCTACAGTGACACCAATGGCGCCTAGCCATTCAACGATAAAGAGGTTGGGAGCATGGCAACCAAACTCTATCCGACGCAGGGCACGACCTTTTTCGCCGATTCCTCCCGCCCGGTTGCACACGCCAGAGCAGACCAGTTAGCAATTGAAGAACCGCTTGAAATTCGGCTGGAGTATTGGGCCGACGGCCAGGCTTATTGGAAAAGTATCTCGATTACCATGCGCACTCCCGGCCACGATTCGGAACTGGCCGCAGGATTTCTGTTCACCGAAGGCATCATTACTGAATGGAACGACATCAAACAGATTCGACCATGTGGACCAATCGTCGAGGGGCAGAACTTTCAGAATATCGTGCGGGTAAAGCTGCACTCCAGCGTGTCGGTGAAAACCGCGACGATGGACCGGAATTTTTATACGACTTCCAGTTGCGGGATCTGCGGCAAAACTTCCATCGAGGCCCTTAAAATCAACAATCCATTTGGCCAAAACATTAAAATGCTGACTTCCCCTTCCGTCACACAAAACATGCTATTCTGTTTGCCGGAACGCATGGCCGCGCAGCAACAGCTCTTTAAGCAAACGGGGGGCTGTCATGCTTCAGCCTTGTTCGATGAACAGGGCACGTTGCTCTGTCTGCGGGAAGATGTCGGACGGCACAATGCCCTGGATAAAGTTCTAGGGTGGGCCTTGATGAATAACCGTCTTCCCCTGCATCGCCATGTGGTGCTGGTAAGCGGGCGGGCCAGCTTCGAACTCATGCAGAAATCCTCTATGGGCGGCATCCCGTTTGTCGCCGCCGTGGGCGCACCCTCCACGCTGGCGGTGCAGATGGCAGAAGAATTCAACATGACCCTGGTGGGGTTTTTAGACCATCAACGCATGACGGTCTATCACGACTTCGGACGAATTCAAGCCCACCAGGCTCCACAACCAGAGGACAAAGGTGGACGAACAACGCGACATACCGGAAGCCCCGTCAACCCCGCCGTGGAACATCCCGATCGAAGATGGCCACGGCCTTCAACTTGACGCGCCCTCCACGTGCGCCGGCGGCATCCCCGCCATTCTCACTTCCCTCAAACATACCACGCACGAACTGGGTTTCATGCGCGGTGGCCAGGCCCTCCTCAAGGTCAATCAGAAGCAAGGATTTGATTGCCCGGGTTGTGGCTGGCCCGATCCTGATGGTGCGCGGGCCATCACCGAGTTTTGTGAAAACGGCGTCAAAGCCGTCGCCCATGAAGCCACCAACACCGTCATCACCAAAGAATTTTTCCAACGATATTCCCTGGAGCAACTGGGCAGGGAATCGGATCACTGGCTTGGACAGCAGGGACGCCTCATCCGCCCGATGATCAAACGGGGCGAAGATACGCATTATCATCCCGTCTCCTGGGCCACGGCATTTGACACCATCGCCGGGCACCTCAATGCCCTCGACGATCCCAACGAAGCCGTCTTCTATACATCGGGTCGTACCAGCAACGAAGCCGCATTTCTCTATCAACTTTTCGCGCGACTCTATGGCACCAACAATCTGCCCGATTCCTCCAACATGTGCCACGAATCCAGCAGCGTGGCGTTAAAAGAAGTTATCGGCATCGGCAAAGCCACCGTCACGCTCGACGATTTCGACAAGGCCGACGCCATCTTCATTCTTGGACAAAATCCCGGCACCAACCATCCGCGTATGCTCGCCACGCTTCAACAGGCCGCCCGGCGAGGCTGTCAGATTGTCAGCATCAACCCGCTTCCCGAAGCCGGCACCACCCGGTTCATTCATCCCCGGGAAGTCACTAGCTGGCTGGGCCAGGGAACCCCGATCGCCACGCTCTTTCTCCCCGTCAAAATCAACGGCGACGTCCCCCTGCTCAAAGGCATCATGAAGGAACTGCTCATGAGGGAAGAAAAGAATCCTGGCTCCATTCTCGACCTTTCGTTCATACAGGAATACACCGAAGGCTTTGACAACTTCGCCACCATTACACGAAACATCGCATGGGAGAAAATTGAGGAAGGCAGCGGCATTGCCAGAGAGGACATTCAGAAGGCCGCCGATATTGCGGAACAGGCCAAGAGTATCATCTGCACCTGGGCCATGGGCATGACCCAACATAAAAACGCCGTGGCCAACATGCAGGAAATCATTAACTTCCTCCTACTGCGTGGCAACATCGGCAAACCAGGTGCAGGCCCCTGCCCCGTCCGTGGGCATAGCAATGTGCAAGGCGATCGCACCATGGGCATCACCGAGAACCCCTCTCCGGAATTTCTGGATCGCCTCGAAAAGGCCTGTCACTTTCAGCCACCCACCAAAAGAGGCCATGACGCGGTGCGAGGCATCAAGGCCATGCATGCCGGAAAGGCCAAGGTCTTCATGGCTCTCGGCGGAAACTTTCTTTCGGCCACACCGGATACGGCCTATACCGCGCAGGCGCTTTCCCGCTGCCGGCTCACCGTCCACATCTCCACCAAACTCAATCGGGCTCATCTGGTCACCGGAACCGAGGCTCTAATCCTTCCGGCCCTGGGACGCACCGACAAGGACCTTCAAGATGACATCCCCCAATATGTCACCACGGAAAACACCATGGGTATCGTCCAGACCTCACAGGGCCGACTTGAGCCGGTATCCGAGTTTCTCAAAAGTGAAGTCGATATCGTCGCCAGCCTCGCGAAGGCCACCTTCACCAACAAAGAAGGACCAGGGAACCACATCAACTGGGACGAACTCATCCACGATTACGATGCCATTCGCCATCTCATCAGCCAGGTCGTCCCCGGACATGAGCACTATACCGAACGCGTCAACAAACCAGGGGGGTTCTACCTCGCCAATCCGATCCGTGATGCTCGGCAATTTCCCACTCCATCCGGTAAAGCCCGGTTCACCGTCCACCCGATGCCGGGCATTCACCTGGCACCCGATCAATTGCTCATGATGACCATCCGCAGCCACGATCAATACAACACCACCATCTATGGATTGGATGACCGGTACCGTGGCATCAAAGCCGGCCGACGGGTGGTGTTCATGAATGAGCAGGATATGGAAGAACGAAAATTTGCCAAAGGCGACGCAGTGGACATCATCAGCCATCACAAAGGTCAAACGCGATTAGCCTCACACTTTGTCGTGGTCCCTTACCCCATTCCCCGGACCTGTGTGGCAACCTATTTCCCCGAAGCCAACGTGCTCATCCCCATCGACAGCGTCGCCGACAAGAGCAACACTCCCACCTCAAAATCCATCGTCGTCACCATCCACCCCACCACGTACACTCCTCCTTCCCATACTTAAATAAACGGTCAAAAAGATAGAAGCACTTCGAAATGTTGTCATCCTGAGACCTCCGAAGGATCCGGCTCAGCCTGAAACGGCTCCCGAGGGATGACAACACCTGTTGTCCGGTGATGGCCGGCGGAAATGGGGAAGGGGAGAGCCAAAAGAAAGAGCCGGTCGACAGATGGATGCGGCTATGCCTTGGCTAGATCCTTCGTTTCACTCAAGATGACAATGAATTTGTTTAATGGGAGTGCTGAATAATAATAATTTCCAAGGGCAAATTGACCTCCAGGCACATTGTCTATCAGAGGTCTCGGCGGCGGTTCAAAAAAGTTCGTCCAGCCCTGCCCTGAGTCATGCCGATGGGAAGGCCAGAGGCATTTTTGCGCGCAGAGCGTACTTCCAGTACGTGAGCACGGAAAAATGGCGAGAACGGCGCTGGCGGCTTTTTTCAACTGCCCCTTAATGCATGTTTGGGAGATATGGCATTGAGGACCCATACGGGCTTTATGCTGAGGTTGCAGAATATTGCATACTTATTGCTATTGCTATAGCTTGCCATTCAGGATTTGTCGCACATCTTCCATTCGCTTTCGGTTGACCCCGAAATCGTAGTAGCCGCTGCGAGCGGCTGAACGGAAGTGAATGGTTTTTGTGGCCTCATCCAGCCACAACTCGACATCGTCCACAAAACCAAAGAGAAAACTTTTGACTTCGTACTGAAGATAATCCTCCTCTTCCCTCACCAATTCCGTGCGAGGAAATTGAGCGAAAATGTGCTTCAGCTCGGCTTTGGCTTCCTCCAATGATGCTTGATATCGATAGGGTGCAATCGCATGGCTTTCCGCCACAGCCATTGTGGAAACACAGTTGGGCCTGTCCGGGCATGAGAATGTCCTCCCACTCACGATCAACTCCTCCCCTAGTGCTCCCTGTGCAATGGCTACCGCCGGAATCAGGCACAGAAGCATTATTCTGAGTGGCAACCATGCCGTCACCCGGCATGATTGCCTCCCGATCAATGGACTGTTGAAGTTTTTGTTTGACATGCGGTTGAGCGCACGCATGTGTGCTTTTCCTATTTCTTTTTCCGCGCTTTCGAGTTCGTGCTTGCGCCATTGGAAGACAACCCCGCCTTCTCCATGAGTTGGTTTTTCCGTTTCATCACCTGCTGGTGGAGACCGTCCCAGTCGATATCCCGCTTTTCTGCCTTGGGCAGCATCTCTTCCTCTTCTTCTTGAATATGATGTTTGCAGAGTTCGCCGAGCACCGTCACTTTCGCATCATAGCGTTGGTCACCCGGCTTCATTTTTTTCAGTTCCCCGATGACGCCATGCACAACATGGTGCTCTTCGATGGCCTCATCCATCAGGTCTTCGTCATTCATTTTCGAGCGAACGGCCGGATAGATAATCTTTTCCTCCAACTCCGCATGAATTTCAAGCTCCGTTACCACCATGTCGACGATCTCTTGCTTCTCCCGGGCATTATCCGTCTTTTCAAATTTCCTAAAAAGCCCTTTGACTTTTTTGTGGTCTTTGCGAAGCATGTCGGTGACTTGTGCTGCCTGAGCTTTCTGAGTTTTTGTGACCATAAACAATTTCTCCTTATCCTTATTAGGAATATTATGAATACATCTTTCGCCCAATCTTTCTTATTGATCTATATCAGGAGAATGTCATTCGCCCAATGTATAAAACGGATGAGGTTGACGACCTTTTGTTCAAGAGCCTGTGGGATATCTGAACCCCAGAGAGCATGTGTGTTTGGGAGGCGCGGGACTCTTTTGTCTGCATGGAGTGGTTTATTGGGGAGAATCGCGTTTTTCCATCTCCTTTCAGGCTCCATAAAATTTCCATGTCAGGATTGAGAATACATTCACAATCAACACCCTGTTTGTCTATACTGTACGGATGGCACTTCCTTCCGATTTATCATTTTCCGATTCGCTCAAGAGTGACCGACGCCAGGCTTTCTACGAACAACACAAGCGTATCGCCCTGGCCATGATTTTGATCGTGTTTTTGCTTCCCCTGATCGGGGTGTTCATGAGCGGACTGTCCGGAGCCATCTCAGGGGTCGTGATTTCCGTATTGTCTTTTTACCTGGCACCCTACGCCCTATTGAAATTGGGGCACTGGTTTGTCCATTCCTGAGACCCGATCTACCCTGGCAGCCTGTGGTGAACACAGGTACCAACCCTCAACCCTACAGACAAAATTCAGAAGAGTCGGTGGCGGGAAGGATCCGCACACGGATTGTCGATCGGCCGGCTTGATGGGGGTATTCACTTTTCCTTCCCCGCATTACACGGGAGGAGGAGTAGAACGCGAAGAATCAGCCCCCAACTTTTGCAGGTTAAAATAGCGTACTGTTTCCTGTTTAATAATCTTTGCCAGGAGCAGCAACCCGATGAGATTCGGAATGGCCATCAAGCCGTTCATGATATCGGACACATTCCACACCAGTTCCAACCTGGATGTGGCGCCGAGCAGGACGACCCCGACAAAGATCACGCGGTAATACACGATTGCCCTCGTCCCCATCAGATACTCAATGGCTTTCTCACCATAATAATTCCAGCCGATCAAGGTCGAATAGGCAAACAGCGTGATGGAACACGTGACAATGAGTTCTCCCGTGTGACCAAGGGTTTCCCCGAAGCTGGCGCTGGTGAGTTGAGCCGGATCGATACCTTGAGTCCATGGAGTCGCGGTCAGGATGACCAACGCCGTCATACTGCAGACCACCAGCGTATCGATAAAGGTCTGGGTCATGCTGACGAGGGCCTGTCTGACCGGATCGTCGGTGCGTGCGGCGGCAGCGGCAATAGGCGCAGACCCCAGGCCCGATTCATTCGAAAATACGCCTCTTGCCAACCCGTAGCGCATGGCGGCAGCCATCGTGGCGCCGGCAAACCCGCCTCCGGCCGCAATCGGGTTCCACGCGTGATAAACAATACTAGCCAAGGCCTGCGGGATTTCCGTCACATGCAGGACCAGGACAACCAGGGCTGATGACACATACCCCACAATCATGAATGGCACCAATACGGAGGTAAACCGGCCAATGGATGTGATGCCGCCCAATATCACAAGGCCGGTCAGGCTCATTAATACCACCCCGGTAATCCAGGGCGGGATCTGAAAGGTCGACTCAACAATCCCGGCCACGGCATTGGCCTGTGTCATATTGCCGATGCCAAATGCCGCACAGGCTGTGAATACAGCGAAGAGCCACCCTAACCATGGCAGCCCGGCACCCTTGGCCAGGTAATACATGGGCCCGCCACGCATCCCGTATTGGCCCTGCTCACGATATTTCACCGCCAGCACGGCTTCGCCATATTTGGTCGCCATGCCCACCAGACCGGTCATCCACATCCAAAAGACAGCTCCGGGCCCCC
Organism: Nitrospira sp. MA-1; assembly: GCA_032139905.1. Lineage (NCBI taxonomy): Bacteria > Pseudomonadati > Nitrospirota > Nitrospiria > Nitrospira sp. MA-1. Next base: position 106,381 of record JAQJDB010000004.1, on the reverse strand, counting down.
CGAGCGTGATGGCGGCTGCCACGCCGACAATATTTCCGATACCCACGGTGGCTGATAAGGCGGTCATGAGCGCGGCAAAATGGCTGATGTCGCCATTGGCACTCGGCTCTTTGTGAAACACTAACTTCAGCGCATGCGGCAGGACACGAAACTGCAGGCCTTTTAGCAGAATGGTCAGATACAACCCGGTGCCGACCAACAGGATCAACATGGGCGGACCCCACACCCAACCGGCTACGGTCGACACGAAGGATTCAAGGGAGTCCATACGGCATTATTTCCCGGTAGAAGAAAAAGCAGGAGGGTGACGGTATAGCACCGCTTATTTTACCAATGAGGTGCATTGTGTAAACAAATATGATGTGATTGGTTCTGCAACGGCTCTTCAAGAAAAGGAGCGTCAGTCATTCAAAGTGAAAATCTCACTTCATCAATCGGACCTACAACGAACGCCCTAACCAGGCAAGACCCTTTCCAACTTGTCATGCTGAGCCCATGGCAAAGCATCTGTGCCCAGGTTGACGATGCGGAAGCTCGGCGAGATCCTTCGGTGCACCCTGACCTGTGTTTTGCCGAATGGGTCAGGGTAACAACGTTCATAGGATATCGGGATGTAAGGTATGGTCAGAACTGGCACATCAACAATTTTCTCCCGTCGAATTCATTAAGGGCTGGCGAAAAGGTTGGAAACGAACAAGAATGGGAATAGTTTTGAGATGATTGAGCACCATCACCCCTTTGACTCCTCGTGATTGGCAGCCATCACATAAAAAGCCTTGATTTTTGAGGTCGGCAAAATTCAGACCATGGCCAAAAACACTCATCCCCAAATTTTGTGTATAACCTGGTGAAAGCAGGCGTGAGCCGCATGTTTTTCTAAGGATTAAAAAGGAAACCAGCAGATTGCCACTGTTTTAGGCATTGTATAAAAAAAAATTTATACCACTACAGGGAGTGGTGTGGGTTTTTTGGCGTAGGCGTAAAGGTAGAAATCGTATTTTTTTCTTGACATGTGTCTCCACACCGATGCCCATTGATGTCCGTGGAAAAGATGCCGATGTCAATGATTTTCTTATCCACAGAATTTCTAAAAAAGTGTTGATAAGACTCAAATAAGAGCTGAGATCATGGAGCCTTCGTTGAGATTCCTGCCATGCCGAACAGGTCCCAAACAGAGTAGAAGGCCGCACCCGATTCTTTGACACGACCAGGTCGGCATGAGAAAGAATGAAGGCTTTGAATCCTTTGATAAATATCGGTAAGGTATGCCCCCTCCTCCTGAAAATCAGGAGATGTCACATTCATTCATCTCTGGACGCGGAGCGATCAACATGAAGGTCAGTGCCCTTGCAGGAGAGCCCACCCAACCATCCATGCTCGCTAACATCCCCCGGCTGGTCACCGCCTATTACACCGGTCAACCCGACCCGGCTGTGCCGGAACAACGCGTGGCCTTTGGCACATCGGGACACCGCGGCTCTTCATTAAAGAATTCGTTTAATGAAGCGCATATCCTGGCGACCACCCAGGCCATCTGCCTCTATCGACAGCAACAGCATATTGACGGGCCTCTCTTTTTAGGCATGGATACGCACGCGCTCTCCGAGCCGGCCCTGGCAAGCACGCTCGAAGTGCTCGCCGCTAATGGTGTGGTCGTGATGGTAGACCGCGACAACGGGTACACCCCGACCCCGGTCATTTCCCATGCCATCTTGACCTACAACCGTGATCGAAAAACGGGATTGGCCGATGGCATTGTGATCACGCCTTCGCACAATCCGCCGGAAGACGGTGGCTTCAAATATAACCCGCCCCATGGGGGGCCGGCTGATGGCGACGTCACCACGTGGATTGAGAAACAGGCGAACGCGTTACTGGCCGATGACCTGCGCGGGGTCCAACGCGTCTCGTATGAGAAAGCGCGCCGGGCCTCGACCACGCACAAGCATGATTATGTCGGCTCGTATGTTGGAGATCTTGGAGCCGTGATCGACATGGAGACCATTCGCGACGCCAAGCTATCTATTGGAGTAGATCCACTTGGCGGCGCAGGCGTGGACTATTGGGGACCTATTACCGAGCGGTACGGTTTCCCGGTTACCGTCGTACATGAAGGCGTGGATCCGACCTTTCGCTTCATGAATCTGGACTGGGATGGGAAGATTCGCATGGACTGTTCCTCGCCCTATGCCATGGCCGGACTGATTGCCTTAAAAGATCGTTTCGATATCGCCTTCGCCAACGATACCGACCATGATCGTCATGGAATCGTCACGCGTACGGCGGGCCTGATGAATCCCAACCATTATCTCGCAGTCGCTATTTCCTATCTGTTTACGCAACGCTCCGGCTGGCGGAAAGATGCCGCCGTCGGGAAGACGGTCGTGAGTAGCAGCATGATCGATCGGGTGGCCGCCAAATTGGGACGGCGTCTCGTGGAAGTCCCGGTAGGCTTCAAATGGTTTGTGGACGGGCTGCTTGACGGGTCCGTCGGGTTTGGGGGAGAAGAAAGTGCCGGCGCATCCTTTTTGCGTCATGACGGAACCGTGTGGACGACCGATAAAGACGGCATCATTCTAGATCTGTTAGCGGCAGAAATGTTGGCCAAAACAGGACGCGACCCAAGCCAACTCTACCTGGACCTCACCAAGGAGCTGGGCGTCCCCGTCTACCAGCGGATCGATGCCCCGGCCACACCCGCGCAGAAGGCCATTCTGAAAAAACTCGCACCCCAACAGATACAGGCAACGGAACTTGCCGGGGAAAAGATTACCGGCATTCTGACCTCGGCGCCGGGAACCGACAATGCCATTGGGGGACTAAAAGTTATGACGGAGAACGGATGGTTTGCCGCCCGCCCGTCTGGAACAGAAGATGTCTATAAAATTTATGCCGAGAGCTTCCGAGGCGACACACATCTCAAACAAATCCAGGAAGAGGCGCAAGCCCTGATTACCAAGGTCCTGGGAACGGCCTCTTAGTTAACGCAGAGTCGCGCACAGGAACTACAGTTTGGTACAGATTCCCAGGCTTCAGGCGTTGTCATTCTGAGTGAAACGAAGAATCTGGCCAAGCCGTGTCACCGTCAACCCGGCCACAGATCCTTCGCAAGGAGCTCAGGCTGACGATCTGGTGAGGAAAGCCCTGAGCCTCTCGACGGATTTGATTAATGTCGGCAGGGAATCACTCGAAGGCACGCACACATCCTGGAAAACCTTGTTATTCTGACCCATTCGGCAAGGCTCAGGGCAGGGTGCAACGAAGAATCTCGCTAAGCCATGTCACCATCAACATAGGCACAGATCCTTCGCCGAAGCGCTCACGATGACCACCTGATATGGGCCGCACAAAGGTATGACGTGTTCGTCCGATGTCTGGGTGATGACCGAGCAATGAAACACCAACGTCTCGGGGGATTTTGTCATTCTGAGTGCAACGAAGAATCTGGCTAAGCCGTAGCATCCTCAACCCGGGCACAGATCCTTCGCTGTTGGCTCAAGATGAACCCTAGTTTTCAATTATTGAAAAGTGAATATCCCTCTGCCTCTCACGATCCACGGTAGTACCATGCGAAAAAGTTGCAACCCAATCGATGTCATCCTGAGGGAACCGAAAAATCTGGCTGATCCATGCCCTCGTTACACTGGTCACAGATCCTTCGCCGTGGGCTCAGGATGACCCCTGCATTCTTTTCCTTCGGATTTCGACCGTTCTTCCTGAGCGCCGCCGTCTTTGCGGGCATAGCACTCCCGATCTGGGCCCTGATTCTTTCCGGAGCCGACAACACCCATTTCCTGTATGTCCCGCGAGAATGGCATGTGCATGAAATGATCTTCGGCTTCCTGCCTGCCGTGATCGCAGGGTTTCTCTTCACCGCCATGCCGAACTGGACGGACCGCCCTCCGATTAAAGAGATGCCCTTGATGATCCTGTGGGCATTGTGGCTGACAGGACGCCTGGTCATCGCCATCCCCTGGCCTCCAGCTTTGGTCTGCGCCATCATTGACGGCGCCTTTCTTGTTGCGCTGGCCATCATTGTCTGGCGGGAAATCGCGATAGGAAAAGCATGGGATCGTTCGCCGATCGGCCTGTTGATCAGTCTCTATGCAATTGCCAATCTGCTCTTCCACATGTCGGCTCTGAACGACTCCGCAACGGAACTTCCCGGGCGCATGGCGCTCTCGGTCATCATCCTGCTGTTGGCGCTGATCGGTGGGCGCGTCATTCCCAGTTTTACCCTTGATTATCTGAGCGAGCGCGGCATGCCCCAACAACCTGCGTCTTTTTCCCGTTTCGACGGCGTGTCGATCCTTCTTGCAGCGATTGCCGCTCTCGCCTGGACGGTTCAGCCAGAGGGCCTGGTGACCGGCTGGCTTTTGATGGCAGCGGGATTGGTGAATCTCATTCGTCTGTTGCGCTGGTACGGCTGGATCACCTGGCGTGAACCGTTGGTGCTCATCCTGCACGTGGGTTATGGGTGGTTGGCGATGTCGCTGCTTATCCTGGGTGCGGCGATTCTAGGGTTAGGGTTGCGCCAGGAGAATGCGGTCCACGTGCTCACGACCGGTGCCGTGGGTTCGATGACCCTGGCCATCATGACCCGCGCCAGCCTGGGTCATACGGGACGGGCACGGCATGCAGGTCCTATGACGGTCATGATCTACAGTCTCGTGAACCTGGGTGCAATTCTGCGGGTACTTGGTCCGACCACGGACTTTTCAACCTCTCTTGTGCTGGGCCTGTCGGCAATAGTCTGGAGCAGTGGCTATCTGCTGTTCGCTGTTGTGTATGGACCATTTCTTTTGCGCCCCAGCCTCGACGAGGAGTAAAGACACACTTCGCAAAACCTTACTTTGGTGTCAACGTGATGTTCGGTGTTGCCGGGTTTCGCCCCATAGCTGTTAAGCTAAGCCGGGCCCTTGCTGGGAGACAATTTGGGGTCGACTCGGGCTTCCAGCATCTCTAAGGTCGTCATTCGGGATCGTTGGGACTGTTTGGTACAGTGCCGGAGTAACGGCTCGAGTTCACGAATGAGGTGGGTCCTCCCTTGGCTGAACGAGATGATCAACTGCTGTGCGAGCTGAAAGGCTCGCTCCTGGAGTCGCTTGTACAACTTCTCGAGGCTGATCTCTTGTCCCGCGGTCAGCCACCGCGCTTGGTTGGCCCACGTATGAATACGATGGACCAATACCGCCGCAATCCATTTGCCATAGAGTTCACAGCGCACTCGATGTTCATTGCCGGTCGTCGAGTGGTGCACCTGAAGAATCGATTTGAATTGTTTGAACACCAACTCGATCTGCCAGCGCAGGCTATACAAGGCTCGCACTAGATCGAGGGGCAACCAGGCTTCAGGCACATTCGTGATGAAAAGCGTCCAGTCACACCACGTCAGAGTCGAGGTCCGAGCGGTCCGGCCTTGTTGCTGGGCGTGAGCCTTGACGCGCCGCCGCCGTTGCCGGGCTATCTGGGGACTCACGCGCAAGCACACGAGGCGGCAGGCAGGGGTTTGCTGAGGCCCCTGGCCCAGGCGCACCTGGATCTCCCGGGTCAGGACGGGCCCCTGGGTCAAGAAGCGGTCAAGCTCGAGGCGCGCGCCGGTCTGGGCCACTTCGACCGTGGTGCCCACCATGAACCGGGTTAAAAAATACGCGTCGCGGGTCATGATGGCGTTCAGGGTGCGCAGCTTGAAATAGCCTTGGTCCATAAGCACGAGATCCTGCCGGTTGAGGAGAGCGGGCAGCCGATCCGTGTAGCGATTATCCGGCACCGTCCCAGCGGTGGTCTCCAGGAAGATCAGTTCTCCCTGCTTGTAGTCATAGGCTACTTGGATCTTGCAATTAGCTGGGGAGGCATTACCGCCAGCCCCAGGCCAGACCTTCTGCAGCTTTGGGCTGACATCCCAACTCGAACTATCAACCAACAACACGCGGCCGAAAGGCCGCAGCAACATCGTGCGTATACCCGCCCCCTGGAACTTCTGGTGCAAGATCGTGTGCAAGCAGCGCTTGAGAAACTGAGCGGCAGAGGCCGTAAACCGCTGATGCAGGGCTTCCCGACTCATGCGGGCTTTCAGAGCCCCCACCATCCCCCCCAGCGAGGGATGCTTCATCCCGAATTGTCCTAGGGTCATCAGCACCAGGAAGTCATACGGCTGCAGCACGCCTTGGCGTTGAGCGAACCCCGTTTCCTTAGCCAGCCTATTGAGGCGTTTTTTTTAAACCCCTCCAAAACCCCGAACAGGGCGGCCCTCATGCTCGGCTCCCGAAGCCCTGGCAGCGAGCCAGCGCGACCTCAGCCTGGACCCAGTCGGTCGTCAACGTTTTCAAACGCTGATACCGTTTGAGCCGCCGCCGGACCTCCGCCAGATCCTTCTTGGGAATAAACAGGGTGGAACTCTTGCCGGCCAAGGTGAAGCTCAATTGATGGTAAGGCCCATGCTTCTTCGGCTCCTGAGGGTCTTTACACTGACACCCGGTCGTGCCGCAGACATTCCATTGGGTGCTCAGGCTCCCCGGCAGGACGGGGCCGAGGTCAATCAGCTGAGTCTTAATGCGTTGCAGGGTGCGTTCTTCTCGCGTCATGAGGACCTCCTGGTTAAACCGATAGCCTATATAATGCTATCGGTAATATAGCACAAAAAAAGCGCCAGGCCAGCGCTAGTTGAAAGTTTTCTGTCCCCTTAGCTTAACAGCTATGGGTTTCGCCCCGGCAGGCGAGGTCCTTTTGTTTCGGCAAAAGGACCCAAAACCATTGGCGCCCCGTCTGGCCTTATTGAAATGAAGGGACGCAGGAGGGCGGACCAACTCGCCAGGCTCAAACAAGGCCCGCCGGCAGATGAGAGCGTCCCTACTTGGGCCAGCCGGCAGGCGTCGGAACAGGGGAGATGAATGTCCACCAGATTTGGTCTCGCGAAAAGGCCGGGTCAACAACACAATCGACAAACTCAGGAGTCTTTTCGGAGTTATCCAACTTGACTCCATTCTTAAATTAACGAAGAATTCGCCTGTGCTATTCCAGTCCGGTTGATGGGCGGTGAGGCTAACTATGAAGGTTGCTAAGCCGATCCACCTAAAAATCATTAGGTTCATGGAAGGCTAAATGCGCCAGAATTATATAATAGAGTACAAGGCTGATCGGCAACTAAGGTCCTCCTTAGAATTAATGATGCTTCATATAGCAAAGACTGTATCTGACACGGGGTTAGTGAATTTTTCGTTCATTTTTATCCGTTTAGCCGATAGGGTTTTATATCATGCAACAAACGTATGGGAGCACTTCGAGCGTGATTTGCAAATACCAGCTGAAATCTTGCAACTCACCCCTAAGGGAGCTGAAATTCTAACGAGCGATGTGACCTCGAAATATGAAATAGAAGCATATCTTGGCGCGGCAAAGGCACTTTTCGAGGTCAACCTAATCGGTATAAACCATAAGAAAAATCTACTCGGGAAATGTTTTGTCGAAGAACAAGATATAGGGGAAGAACTAAGTGCGCAATTTGAAGTGAGCAAAGGTATATTCCATTGCGCTGCGAACAAAATACGAAATCACTCGTATCACGTCAATTCCCAATTCCGAGATGCAGGATACCATGCTTGGGTAAAACAGGTAGATACTAAGTATGTAGTCACAATCCCGAATATTTACGTTGATGAGCAAGGAGAGTCGATAGACCTAGCTAATACATTCGTTTCAACGCACCAAACCATTAAGCAATTGCTTGTCAATGTAAGAGATATTCTTCAACGTTACTATTTCGAAAAATACGCCCCGCCTATCAATAAAACAATTATTCCAATTAAATCACCCTTCGGCATTCTGTTCACTTCCCTTGGACCTGATGGATTTGAATTTCAGGATTTTCCAATCCCTGGTCAAAGTGAACCTGACACGTCCTTGCATTCCGACGCGGGAGAGCTACGGGGTGAAGGGTGACGTTAGAATACACATGGACATCCGTGACAAGTGTTCACGGTGTGGATGTGATCCTTCAGCAATCATACCTGGCGCCAGGCTGGGCCACACCGGGCACCTTTACAAGATGAATCAGAAATCCATCTTGGCCTTGGCCAAAAAAAATGTACGGGCAGTTTGGACAGCGCACTTGTGCACCGAACTTTCGTGACATCGTGATGATCTGTGATGCCGGGTTTCGCTCCGGCTGGCGAGGTCCTTTTCTTTCAGAAAAAGGACCCAAAATCAGTGACGCCCCGTCTGGCTTTATTAACATGTTGGGACGCAGGAGGGCGGACCAACTCGCCGGGCTCAAACAAGGCCCGCCAGCAGATGTGAGCGGCCCTCCGTTGGCCAACCGGCAGGCGTCAGATCAAAAAGGAAGAATGTTCACCAGTTTTTGCTCTAGCAATAAGGCCAGGTCATCCCCACTCTCGACACATTAAAGTACCTACTCGGAGCTATCCAGCTTGACTAATTCCGTCAATTAACCAAGAATCATTCTCGGTCATTCCAGTTGGGTATATGGGATTAGAGGGCTATGAAAGAAAATGTTTTGCCGTTTCGCATTAGATGCTGCAATTTAGCTTCTTAGGCGCCCCACATTGAGACGGCGACGAAAATGGTGTTGGGTTTAGAAAATTTAATGGCGTGTTATACGGACAGAATTTGGCGGATCGGAGCTTTATGCGGATTCGCTTAAACGTTATTATTGTTAGGCGGCGAGGGGTCCGATTTGACTGAACCCGAAAGCGACCCGTGGCTTGCACCAGCCCTCTCAGCGCGGCAGGAGCAGCACCGACAAGTACTCACGAAGGCTATTCGGCTCGCCCAAGACTTCGAAGCAACCTATCGACCTCGCCGTGTCGAGCGCCCTGGAGATCGTGAACTCCTGAGCTATGTCGCGTACGCACATCTCGTCCGTATAATAGAGCTCTGCCGAGGAGTTCTGGATCTTCGAGAAAGCCCAGTTCAGAATGTTCTCATGAGGGTTCTTTGTGAGACATTCATCAACCTCCAGTTCATTGAGTGTGAACCGGAGAAACGGATCGACCGTGCAAAGAACTTCCACGATTTCAGTGACGTGAATCGCTGGCGACTTCTACTAGAAATAGGCAGACGGTTCCCCCACATATTGCGGCAAGCTGGCAGGACCGACGCGGAACTCAAAACCGAACTCGATGTCCATCGAGACCGCTTCTCTCATAAAAGGAGCGATGGCTCCGATTACTGGGACTGGGAAGGGTTGGACTTGGTGGCACGGGTTGAAGCCTATGAGAAAGTTACGCGTGAGCAAGAAGCGGATCCCACTCGACCATTGCGCATTGTGGCTCTCTACCAGGAAACGAACCCATATGTACACTCGGGTATGCGGTCGCTCATGGACTCCCTCATCGCTGCGGACGGCGACGAAGTGATTCACCCACGGCTCATGTCGAAAGAACAAGAAATCAACTCCAGTTTGCTCGCTGCTGCCCTTATCGCAGATTTACTCGCCACCTATACGCGAATCCTCGACTGTTCGGACTTCGATGAGCGAATCGAGGCGATGCGGAAGGAGGTCCAGGCGCAATAGGTTGTCGTGGCTCGCAGTTGAGTTCCGATCCGTTAGATTGAACATTGGTGAACGTAAGTCGAATTTCTTCTCGCTCGAAATCCAGATGAGGTTGAGGAAGGTTAGTACCTGCTAAAAATAGTTTTTATCAGAGGGCCGGCTTTACCAATAGCGCACGCATTTCGGCCGAGGCTCGCGACCAAAGCTTGCTAGCAGTATTAGCGATGTTCACCTCAACACGGCCCGGTTGTCCGCTCCGTCCAGGGTAACCAGCGGAACCATCACGGCCCGCGCGACCATCCTTCCCATTTCGTCCATTCATAAGCGCAGGACCACCCCTTCCTGCTCTACCACCCGTCCCACCTTCACCCGGAGCACCACCGTGGCCACCTGCGGTGATTAACTGAAACATCGTTTCCAGCTTCCGGTCAGCGATCTCTAATCGAATATCGCCGCCATCAGCACCATCTCCGCCATCTCCACCATTGCCAGCATCGGCCCCTTGCCCCCCATTGCCGCCACGCAGATTCATATCACCAGTTCCACCATCGCCACCTGCTCCCCCATGACCGCCTCGTCCTCCCTTGCCCCCAGGACCACCGATCAATTCAACCTTCCACGGTTCGCCCAGTATCAGCAAAGATATTTCTTCTGTTTCTGCACCCCGTTGAAAACCAAACAGGACATAGTCCTGCCCATCTATGCCTTTGACTTGCATAGCCGTAAGATTTAATGGATCGGGTTTTACGCCGGGATTGCCGTTGTGACCATCCCCGCCAGCTTCGCCATCACCAGCATGTTCACCATTGGCTCTGCTCTGGATCTGTGCACTCCGGCCGTCTATCCCCTTACGCCCATCACGACCCTGACGCCCATCACGACCAGTTCTCTTTTCCAGGGTGCCTTGGTTTGCTTTAAACAAATAAGGACTATAGAGGCTTGTGCTATCGAGCGTGTATTCAAGACTTTTGGCAAGATCACGCCGTCCTTCGTACCAGACTTCCATAGTCAACGCACCGGTTAGCGCGTTGGCGAGGTCTCTATCAATGACGACGTAAAACTCAGGATCATCCCATTGTCGTATTGTCGGGCCGGGCTCAATGGTAATACCTTCACTCGTTTCAAATTTCAATTTCTGCCAAACACCGTCTTCATGGCCATACCACTCGTACCATTGGTCATGAAATTTCACCGAATATTCGAGCCGATCTCCAGGAAGGACTTTTGTGCGATCTTGGTAGCCTCTCGCGTTGTTAATGTGCCCCCAGGAGACCTTGGTAATTTTTTCTGAAAGCGGTAGGTTCGCCCGCATGGGTTTTATCCCAACCGGAATGGTAATATTTACTTCGGGCGCGCCAACCATTGCCACCGTTAAGGAATGGGGGCCTGTGATTTGCTGCGCCCTTATTTGCAACTGGCAACCCTGCTTACGGACATCAAGGTTTTGTCCTGTCACGATCAGGCGAGAAGGGTGGATTCCTGTACACTGTTTCCCGGAGAAGTGATTTATTCCTTGTGTGAAATCAAATTCAATAACGTTCCATGCATCGGCCTTTATCCCTAATAGCTTTTCTTGGTATCCATTGGGTTTCTCACGTTGCGAATACCAACCCCATTTACTCGTACTGGGGACCTCTCTCCCTTCGATGACAGCAGGCATGCCATCGTCATTAACGACATATGCTAAACTCGTGTCTAGCTGAAGAGGCTGTGTGTGGGCAAGCTTTGGCGGCAATCCCCAGGTATTTATCGTATTAGGGCGCAATGTCCTCGTCAGTATAGGCCCGTTTTTATATTGAATTCTCAAAATGATTTCGACATCATCCAGTCCCTCTATAATGACTTCAGGATTTAGCTTGTCACCCCAGCGAAAATGGAGATAACCTTCAATCATGAAGAGTGTGCCTTTTTTCTCCCACTCTGAGCCCGATAAAGTGATAGTGAAATCACTAGGAGACAAGACCCGCGTCGCAGGCAAGGCCAAATCCTTTTGGGAGCGCACGCTGGACGGCTTCATATAAAACCGCTGATTTTTGTCATTTTCCAATTCTGCAACAATGGGGATATCCGCACCAGCCTCGAAGTAGTTAGCTTGCTGATCTTCATTGGGTAGATTAGAGCGACCCATGGAACTGAGAGCACACGGCCAACAGCTATAGGAGGTAGCCATCGGTAAAAAATGAAGTTCTTCAATAGTGGCTTTTCTCGCAGTCTCTTGTTTGGTTTCGGAACGTTCTGTGGTACTACAGCCCCCCAGAAAAATTATGATGAGAGAAACTCCTACATAAGACAAGGCACCTTTCCTTACCCGTTGAGCTCGCACTCTGAAATTTATTGAAATCCTCATTATCTTCTCCAGCACCTGCCTCATTTTACTTCCTGTACCATCAATACAAAGTGTCATGACGCACGAATTAACACAAGTAATAAAGATTTAACTTCAGCCAAAAGTACGACTCATACCTTGTACTACCCTAACCAAAAATCAGTGTTTTTTCTCGGCAGAGTCATCCTTATTTGAAACTGTGTATCATATCTCATGCATAGACCACTTTATACACCAGAATCCCATTGCGGAGCCTTAACTCCAAAATAAGATCTGGCAGTATTCTCCATGCATGAAGTCCAGCTGAGCATTATTGTTGAGATCTGCAAATAAATACGGGTTTGATTCGCCACCGATTAATTTTGAGTGAAACTCGGGATTCTCACGAACTAGAAAAAATCTTAAAAGCACAAACTATCCTGCACAATGATTCGATTATGCATAATGATGATCCAAGTATTCTAATAACTGCTCTTCACATCAAAGCTATCCTTATTTTATGTTTCTCACTATTGACATGGACAACAATAGAAAAGAAAATGCGCCCTCTGTAGTTATTTCGAAGCGGCACGCTTTGGAACAACACAAACTGCGCAAATTCACATACTCTAAGGTGAAAGGATTATGGCACGCATTCGATCCGATTATCTCTTAATAGTCATGGTAACTGGGGTGATTGCGACCAGCGGCTGTACCACCACTGCACCGACCAGTAAGGACGGCACCATAGTCCGTACCAGCGTGGAATCGTTCTACCGTGAGTCCCCCTGGGTCAATGCCAAACCGACCAACATCAAAGCCATGGGAGATGCCCTGGTCAACACGACACAAGGCTTGGCCGATATCAGTGCTGCGTATTCGACGCAACTTCAAATTAATGGTTTGGCTCAGCAGCAACTCTTACATAATCCGCCGGCATACCAATCTCGATCGGCTGAAATCAGGGAGTGCATCAATGTGGGCGGAGGAATGCAAGGCGGAATGACTTGCGAAAAAATTGGTTTGACCAACTATCGAGAGCAATACGTCAACCAAGCCCCACGCCGTGCAGAAACTCTAAGTGATGTTTCAAGCCTGGGCTGGACCCAGGCGCGAGGCCCCCTGTTCACCGAACTGGAACTGGCGGAATTCGCCACCGCCGTTGGTGGGTTAGTTCAAGCCAATGGCCGAATGGGGCGCGCTTTACCGCGCGCATTTCCAGGGCGACGCTAAGCGCCCAGGACCGGTGTGGATTTGGTTATACTCATACTCAAGAAATTGAACGGCTCTACAGGTCAACAATTTGCTTACGTTCTCCTCGTGTCGATACTGGCCTCTGGCTTGGGCGGCTGTGCCTACCCTTACAGCATGAGTTATCATCCGTTGCTCGATCCTGAGGACTACCGACTAATTAAGGCGAAATCCATCGACCATCATTGGGTCACACACATGGACCAAGAGTCTGTGAAGATGTACCGGCAGGGTTACGCCATGGTTGGCTACTCGTATTTAGTCGGCGGGCATTTGCCGATAGTTGCACCTATCTCGGCCATGAACTTTGGTGGTAGTCTCGATGCGGCTCAGGTGCTTCAGTGGCGGAATGGAAGTTTGTACTTGGCAACGTACTGGCGGGCTGTCAGAAAATTTAGTTTTGGGGCGTACTATGAGGACGCGCCAGTCAGCGCACACCAACGCATTGGGGGTGATGTCGCAGTCATTGTTCAAGATGTTGTTGACGGCAGCCCCGCTCACGCGGCGAAGCTAATGCCCGGTGATTTATTGCTGGCTCTGGATGACCAAATAATCCCTGATGCGCGCTGGCTTGATGAGTCCATTGCCTCCAAAAGTGGGCAAGATATCATTTTAACGATCTGGCCAATGCTTGGAATGGAACCGGTAAACATAAAGTTTACGCTGGCGGAATCCAGCAACCCGTAAACTGACGCTTGTTGTATGCTGCTTAAATGTGAAGATTAGTTACCTCATCTTCTCAATCCTTCCCCATCAGACATTCTTGTAGCAAATTTGAAATGTACCATTCAGGCGGCCCTGCCCCCCTGCTTTCGCACAGACCATGGTTCCTAATCAATGGCCGATAGCGCGGAGAACCATACTGATTGCCACGATTAGAGTGGATAATCGTGCCCTTGGGGAAGCCGCGACGCAACACGGCCATGGTCAGCGCGTCACACACCGGCTGTTGTGTCATCCGTCGATTCATCGACCATCCGACCATCGCCCGTGAGTACAAGTCCATCACGACGGCGAGATACCGCCATCCCTCCTCAGTCCAGACAGAGGTACTGTCACTGGTTCATTTCTGATTGGGCGCCGCCGCACGGAAGTCCTGCTCGATCAGACCGGGTGCCACCGGCTTTGCGTGAGTCGAGTCAGTGGTGACTGTAAATTTCTTGGCCTGAATCGCTTTCAGTCCCAAAGCACGCATGCGTCGAGCCACACGGTTCTCACGACAGCTCAGGCCTTCATCCTGTCACGCCTCGGTAATCCGTGGCGCGCCATAGCGTTGGCGGTGTTCAGTAACGATCTCCTACATTCATCTCTCTAGCGCGATATTCGAACGAATGCCCTGCCTCAGATCACGCGCTGTCCAATCATAATAGCCACTTCGGGAGACGCCCAACACACCACACGTGAGGGTGATCGGCCAGGTCTTCTGCTGCTGCTCGATGAATCGAGACCTCATGTGTGTTCCTTGGCAAAAAAAGGCCGTGGCTTTTTTTTGGTTTCACGCTCCATCCGTAAACGGCGATTTTCCGATTCGAGTTCAGGGATCCGTTGCTGCTCGGTCGGTCATTTACCCTTCAGATGAGAGCGTCCCTCTCTTGGACCAGCCGGCAGGTGTCGGATCAAGGAAGAAAAATGTTCACCAGATCTCCTCTCATGGAAAAGGCCCGGGCAGCAACACGACCAACTCCGTCAGGTACCTTTTTTGTGTCATCCAACTTGACTTAATTCCATAATTAACCAAGAATCCGCCTGTCCATACCAGGCCGATCCATGAGCTTTGATGCTAGTCAAGAGGGTTGCTATGCCGATCAGCATAAAAATCGGTAGATACCAGAAAGTGGATCGCGTCGCCCACATCAGAAGTATACCGCCCGGCGAACCTGGAACAGATGAACGTAAGCTCCTCCGCAACCTCTGCCGTTGCCTTGACGGCGACGAAATTGAACGACTGTTATTCTCTAATCTGGACTCAGACCTATTACTACGGGACATCTCTCTCCAGGTTATTTGCGAAAATCTTGCTGATGGGAATCGCTCTTTTGGACGGCGAATTATTAGCCGGCTACTTCGGCTGGTACCGAAAGCGAAGTACCGAGAACGAGAAAGTTACGGGCTTTGCTTGAGTAAAATAGGGGAGGTTTGTGATACTCGCACTCGCCGAAGAATTCAACGATACTTCCTTGCCTCGCCGTACACTCGAATGCGTCAGCGCGGATATAAGAGTCTATCCGCTGAAGGTCGACGGATTCCTAAACATCTCGTACTGCGATCCTGGAATTCATGCCGAGATCCGGCATCTGCGGACCTGCTCATACAACACTTCTCACCCACATTCCTCGAAGAGAATCGGGTAGGAATTTCCGAAGTGTTGACTCACCCCTCGGAAGTGGCAAGACTCTATATACGAATTGGCCAAGAGTCACCTGACGTTACTCAGAACCTACGTGATTGGGACGCGATAACCTATTGCTATGTTTCAGCGAAACTCGGGCGGCGGATACACAAGTCCA
Source organism: Nitrospira sp. MA-1 (assembly GCA_032139905.1). Lineage (NCBI taxonomy): Bacteria > Pseudomonadati > Nitrospirota > Nitrospiria > Nitrospira sp. MA-1. Next base: position 90,807 of record JAQJDB010000004.1, on the reverse strand, counting down.
TCGCTCGGAAATACCTTGAGCGGAATCTCGTCAACGAAAGGCTCGGGATCCTGCTTTGGGCTTTGCAAAGATGCGATTCTGGGATCTTCTTGAAGAGGTACGAGTTCGATTGCCGGAAGTACATACACGCCGCCACAACACTCCTTACTCAGGAGTGGGCATCTAACGAGTAATTGGAGGTGGACTGCTGACCCGCCCGCAGGTCAGTTGACTCGGTACGCTCGGTGGCAGCTCAAGTGAATCGTTAAATTGCACATGGATTTTCTTGACGAGTATTTCGCAGAATGGTTACGAGTTTTTCTGCGATCATGATCCGCCCCAGCCATGGCCATGCAAACCCCGTGGCGATCGTGAGGTACTTTCTGGTGAACCAGGATGATGCTATGGGTCTATGGGGGACAAACAGATTTTTTGGGTTTGGACTACCACGCCGTTAACACCGAGCTGTTAGGCGGACGCTTCTGACAGTTTTAATCCCCGTAGGGGAAAGGTATAATCGGAATATGTCATCTGAAACCATACGAGACCGCATTCTGGAGTCCTTGCAGAATTTGCCATCTGATGCGACATATGACGACGCCATTGAGCGGCTTGTATTTCTCGCCAAGATTGATGCAGGCTTGGCTGAACTTGATGCGGGAGAAGGCATTCCGCATGACCAAGTCAAGCGTCGGCTCGGATTGTGACTCAAATCATTTGGTCTCCCCAAGCACTCCGTGATATGGAAGCCATCCGAACATACATAGCCGAAAATTCCCCGCACGTCCGGTCTCTTTCCTGGCCTCCGATAAACAGGCGCTCAACCGACAGCCATTGGGTTACACATGAACGCCCGTGAAAAGTGTAAGAAGTGTGACCACGAGTTCTCCGCGATCATGACCAACTCTAGCCGGAACCATACCAGACCACTCACCGCACCTAGACCCTATGACGATCATGACCGACTTTTTAGGAAGCCTGGGTGCAATGCTGCGGGTCTTTGGAGTTCAAAATTTTGCACTGAACATTCGTGTCAACGTGATGTTCCGTAATGCCGGGTTTCGCCCCCGGCAGGCGAGGCCCTTTTGTTTCGGCAAAAGGGCCCAAAACCAGTGACGCCCCGTCTGGCTTTATTGAAATGTAGGGACGCAGGAGGGCGGATCAACTCGCCGGGCTCAAACAGGGCCCGCCAGCGGATGAGAGCGTCCCTACTTGGGCCAGCCGGCAGGCGTCGGACGAAAGGATACGAGTCTTTTTGTCCGAGCCTTGGTGGGGAGTAGTTGGGAGATATCCTATTCAGAGGGTCAGAAATGCGGTCGTACAATTTCAGTTGCTGTTCGACACATGGCATGCTCCAGAGCGGGCTGTTCCCTGGTCATCTGTGGCGTTGACAACACGGGGATCTCTCTCCCCTGCTCTAGGTTTTGCGGGATGTCATCCGGCCAGAATTGGTCCCTTCTGATTTCCCGGCCATTTTTATCCCGATAGACCAGCTCATCGGTAACCAGATCGTATTCCGGTATGTCGGTCTGCTCCCAACGCTGCACAAAGTATTGATAACACAAGGTGTACAGCCCGTGGTCGTTCGCATTGTGTCGCAGCACGTATTCCGGCATCTCCTGAATATCCAGATCGGTATGGTAATGCTGCATCCAAAGATAATCTCCAAGAATAACCAATTTCAGAAGCGGAGGATCCGAATAGAGTTTCAGTTTGACGGATTTTCCGACTCCCTGAAGCCTTTTGAGCAACTCAATACTTTGCCTGACGCCCGCTCGATATTTCTCAATCGACATTAACGGATCGGCAATGGCCCGGATGCGTGCACTGGCACCCTGGCTAAAGGGGTTTACCAGCATGATGTTGGCTCCCAGACATTTATCCAGAATGGTCGATAAGTCCCCCACCTGGTCACGCAACGTGTCATACCCGCTTGACCCGATGACCAGGACCGTTCGGCCACGCCCCTGGGTCTGCCGAAGTTTGCGAATCCCATCCTCAGCCCGTCGCGCCCGTTTGGGGAAAAATGACACGAAGCCGGCATCGATCGCCATTTTGGCCAGCTTCCGATCCTGCCAACTCCGTCGGAGATAGGTCATCACCACAATCAGTAACGCCGCGACGCCTATTTCCAAGGCCACGATCGACATTTTTTCTGTTTCTACTCTTGTCCAATAGGTCAGAAAACTTCTGGCCGCGGTCGGGAGCGACATCGCAATCCCCGCACTCAGACACAAAATTACAATATGATAGCCAATCTCGGAGGCATTCTTGATACCCTCACCCATTTTGGCCACAATCTTTTTTACCATCACGTATCCTTCTTTCTTTTCACAAAAAACTACAAAAATTTACACACACGATTCAACATATTCAGGTGTCAGCCCACTTCGGCCACCGTTGCTGCCCTATCACACAACTCCTGGATCCTTGTGGGATTGTTCCTGCTTTCAGGAGACCACGGAGGGTTTGCACAAAAAAATCGTGTAAGTCCCTGTTTCATTCTCGGGGGGTCTGTCGCCCCGGAAAGAAGAGGTCTTACACGATACGTTTGACGGTATCATAGGGTTTGTATTCTGACAAGCTGGACCTATGACAGCCCGGCTTCTTTTTTCTTCTACGTCCACCCTTTCGTCATGATGAACATCACCGAGGTTTCCCGTCCTCCATTCCGTGGCTGCGCCGTGTCTGTCACCAGTGACCGCCTCTCCGCATTCACCATTTTTATTTGGTGGTATCAGATTGAAACGAAGCAACGGCAGATGATTTATCGGAGCAATAGCGTCGGAACTTTAGCGGAACGCAACAAGTCGGAGGTTTTGCTGCCGAATACCAGGCTGCGAAGCGGAGAATGGCTGTACGCGCCCATGATCAGCATATCGATGCCCTGCTCCTGGACCGCCTTGGCAATGACGCGTTCCGCGTCGCCGGGAATGAGTGAAGGCGAAACATCAAAGCTTGCGGCCTCCAATGTGGTCTTGGCCCATTCAAGCTGTTTGGGGGCACTCTGACTTTCTTTGCCGGACATCAGAAGGTACACCGGCAGGCCACGGAAGAGCGGGCTGGCCGCCACCATTTCCACACCTCGTCGGGTGACGATTCCACCATCGAAGGCAATCATGATCCGGCGAGGCTCGCTGAAGCTATCAGTGACCGCGAGTATCGGTTTGTGCAGGGCGCGCACCACCCGCTCAACATTGCGCCCCAAATCACGCTGGGTGGCCTCAGCCGAGACACCCCGGCGCCCCAACACAAACAGACGCACGGATTCTTCCTGCTCCACCAAGGTCTCTTCCAACAGCCCGTAGCGCTGGCGAACATCGGGAGATTCGACTCCCGAGACCATGGCCCGCTCCCGTAATTCGTTCAAGAAGATCCGGCCCCGCTCACGGGCCGCCTTGCTGCGGGACTCATCCTCATTGGACAGTTCGTTCAACAGCACTTCCTGCGCATCGATCCCTATGGCACCGCTGTGATCGTGGCCGGTCGCAATCTCGGGATGCCGATCGATCACATGGAGAAATTCCAGCGGTGCCGCCATGCGGCATGCCGCCCAGGCCGCATAGTCGGCCACGTAATCGGCGAAATGCGATTGATCGACGCAGGCCAGCACCTTATTCTCATTCTTGATGACCCGCCACTTTTTCACATTTTTCACCAGATGTGTTCCTCTCAGTGGCCCATCACCTGTTCCACGGCATCGGGTTTGTCGTGGACGGCGAAGCGATCCACCATCGTGGCGCTGGCTTCATTCAAGCCGATGATCTCGACTTCCGTTCCCTCGCGGCGAAACTTGAGGATGACTTTATCCAACGCGCTGACAGCAGTCAGATCCCAGAAGTGGGCACGGCTCACGTCAATTTGAACCTTTTCGATCACTTCCTTGAAATCAAAAGAATTGACAAACCGCTCAGCCGAGGCAAAGAACACCTGCCCGGTGATGATATAGGTGCGCAGACGGCCCTGATTCTCCGACTTCCAGCCAATATGCAAAATCTGTCCGACCTGGTGAGCGAAAAAGAACCCGGACAACAGCACGCCAACGAGCACGCCCTTCGCCAGGTCATGAGTGGCCACGACCACCACCACGGTGGCGATCATCACCACGTTGGAGCTTTTGGGATGCTCCCGCAGATTGCGGATTGAGGCCCAGTTGAAGGTGCCGATCGCGACCATGATCATCACGGCAACCAGTGCGACCATCGGGATTCGGGCCACCCAGTCACCGATGTACACCACCATCAGCAGCAGAAACACGCCTGCAACCAGGGTCGAGAGCCGCCCACGGCCTCCCGATTTCACGTTAATGACCGACTGCCCAATCATGGCGCATCCGGCCATGCCGCCGATGAAGCCCGAGGTAATATTGGCGATGCCCTGTCCGACACATTCGCGATTTTTGTTGCTTGAGGAATCCGTCAGGTCATCGACGATGGATGCGGTCATCATGGATTCCAGCAGCCCCACCACGGCTAATGTGGCCGACACCGGGAAGATAATTCGGAGGGTGTCCCAATGCAGCGGCACATCCGGCAGCAGGAACATCGGAAGGGTGTCAGGGAGTTGGCCCATGTCGCCCACGGTGCGGATATTCAAGCCAAGACCAATGGACACACCGGTCAACACCGTAATGGCTACCAGCGGAGACGGCACACTCTTGGTGAGGTACGGGAAGAGGTAGATGATGGCCAGGCCAGCGCCCACCATCGCATAGGCCTCCCAGCTCACACCGGTCAGCTCAGGCAGTTGCGCCATGAAGATGAGGATAGCCAACGCATTGACGAAGCCGGTGATCACGGAGCGCGACACAAAGCGCATCAGGGAACCAAGTCGGAGCCAGCCGGCAACGACTTGCAGCACACCCGTCAGCACCGTAGCGGCCAGCAGGTATTGCAACCCATGGTCTTTGACCAGGGTGACCATTAACAGCGCCATCGCACCCGTGGCAGCCGAGATCATGCCCGGCCGACCGCCGGCAAAGGCGATGACGGTGGCCATACAGAACGAGGCGTACAGACCCACCTTGGGGTCTACGCCGGCGATGACCGAAAAGGCAATTGCTTCAGGGATCAATGCCAGCGCGACCACGAGACCTGCAAGCAGATCGTTTCTGATATTCATACCTCCACGGATTTTGCCAACGATCTCCTGTATCATTCATCTTCCTTCTTTCAATTTAGACAGACCTTCTGCACAAAAAACACACGCCAAGAGACCATTGGGGGTGCGGGCTCCGCCCGACCACCCTTTCTGTCCCATCACACAACTCCTGGATGCTTGCTGGAATGTTCCTGTTTTCAGGAGACCAAGGAGGGTTCGAACAAAAAAATCGTGTAAGGCCTTACTTCGCTTTCAAGAGGTCTGTTGCCCCGGGAAGAAGAGGTCTTACACGCTACGAGAGGTCTTACACGCTACGCTTGACAGTATCACAGACTATTCACACGCACAAGCGACATTGTTGAGTGAGAAAATGAAGATTGTGGGCACCGCACTGATCACTGCGGAGCGGAGAGTTCATCCTGGGCCACATGGCCCCGCATCGACTTCTCCGTGATATTGTCTTGAATCTCCCGAGCGATGACCCGTGCCAACTTGCCGACGGGAAGCGCACCCATCGGAAGACCATTGGTTTCCGCATAGAAAGGATCGTCCGGCGAGGCGGCCCGATACGTATTTATCAAGATCATGGCGGGTTGAATGGTTCTCTCTTGTTCGCCAACCGTGATCGATTGCTCTTTGGGGACCACCCGGGTCCGCGTGGCCCAATCCCGATTCTGAATGTCCGCGAATGTGACGTTCCAAACTTTGCCATTGAGCAGACTCCTGATCGCCTTCGGAGTCTGTTCCTGAAAGTATGGTTCTCTCACAATTTTTTGCAGCGCCTCACGCACCCGAATGTCATACAATTTGGTCGTGGAATCAGGTTGTGCCGGGGGGATCCGTGTGGTGGAACCGGTTTCGTAATAGGATTGTCCATCCAAACTGTTATGCCTGTCGGTGGTAGTTAAATAGGTGCGAAACAAAAGCTGAAGCAGATGATCGCGGTCCTCTCCTGACATTTCCGCAATTTCTTGATTGGTCTTGATCGGAACTTGCTTGAAGTTTCCGGGGGGCATATTTGTTTGACGTTTCGAGGTCGTGTCGCTTTTGCTCACCACCCATTGAAATTCTCTCGCAAATACCGGCACCAGTTGATCCGGATGATTGAGATAGCCCTGTTTCTCGAGTGCGGATGCGCTGATAAGCAGATTGACCTGGTTGGGTTGTGCGGTTTGGGCCACCAACAATAAAAATTCTTTACCCTCCCGATTCACGACCTTTGGTTCAATGATGACTTTTTGTAGGGCATCTTTGGTCAGGGCCTCTTGAAATCTGGCGTATTCAGTCCGATGTTCCATCATGTGATTGAAAACCCCAATAACCGTCTGGAGTGCGGCATTGCCTCCGGCTTGGACCTGGCTACCTTCTTGGTCTGTCCCGACTCCCTTGGAAAGATAAACCTGAAACGGCGCACCTTCAATGGTATGCCCTACAGCATTTTGGGTTCCGGACTCGGAAGCCACATGATGCCCTTCGGAACCTTTATGGCTGCCCATAGCCAAGGGAACGACCGTTCCAATCCACACCACCCCCAGGATGAAACCCACCAGTTTACTTCCCCGTGATAGCCCCCTGGCCTGGGATCCGATCAGGTGAACCGGTGGTAAGCCATGTAAGAACCTTTGTCCCACGTTTGCCATCCGATGTGAGTGTAAATCGAGGGGAGCTCCGGGAGATACACTATCGTAATTCACTGCCTCCTCCTCCCTCTGTTATGCCTTTATTGGAATGACAGACCGACATTCAATTGGTACTTTACACCCGCATGATCGGCATACGAATTTCCGTCGCTCCACAAAGCGCAAGAAACCATTACGTATTTGGATTTAGCAGGATGGAAGACCCATTCCGTCGGGAGGAATCCAGGATGGTACCATCCCGGACGGAACAGAGGGGACGTCTGTACTATTTCCTCTCGATCCATTTTGGGTCTGGAATTGACCGGAAACCATCACAATCGGGATAGTCCTCATGCATTGGCAAATCCTTGCTGACCTTGTCCTTCTGATCCACTTAGCCTTCATTGTCTTTGTATTGGTCGGGGGAATCCTTACGATGTGGTGGCGCTGGATCCCCTGGGTTCATCTTCCTGCCGCACTTTGGGCGGTAGCCTTGGAATTTGGCGGGTGGATCTGCCCTCTCACTCCATTAGAAAACTGGCTTCTTCAGGCCGGCGGTGACGCTGGATATGCGGGTGGATTCCTTGAGCATTATGCCCTGCCCATCATTTATCCCCAAGGCCTCACCCCGGAGATTCAAATAATCTTGGGGTTCATCGTCCTGCTTTTTATGGTTGTGACCTATGGGTTTGTATGGTGGAGGAAAGCCTCAGGTATCTAACCTACCTCAGTTAACCCTCCGATTTTTCGTTAAACCATTCCCCCCATTCCACCGTCATATTTTTCTTCGTCTACACGGTCTATCTCCAACTCGTTTTCATTAGCATTAAACTTAAAGTTACACTTTACTTTTAGCTTGAGCTTCATGCTACAGACAAATGAAATTAACCGCTCCACAAAGGTTAATATATGCATTCACAATAAAACAAAATTATGCATTTCATGGACTGCCTAATCCTAATGATCCACCAACATTCACTTTCATTTCAGAGAGCCTAAAACAAATAACTTAAAGTAAAAACTAAACTGTTGCATTACATTTAATGGAACTAGAATCAACAATAATCTCCTGCCCTCTGGCCCATTGCTTCCATGGCATCACTCCCCGCCCAGCTATGCGGTCTGTTCGATATGTGGCAGAAACTTTCCATTCCATGTCATGACGACACGGTCCTCTCCTTTGTCACCCTTTACCTTCTCGACGGTGAGCTTAAAATCAATCGCCGACATAATCCCATCACCGAACTGCTCGTGCATGATGTCCAGAATGGACTCCCCATAATGGGCACAAACCTCGGTCATGCGATAAACATGTGGCTCCTGCAGGACCGCCGGATCATAGGATCGCAGGGGAAACTCCCGCATGGCATCAAGCAAATTCCCCGTGAGTCCCGGTACCAGCTTGACGAGCAAGACCTCCGTTTCCTTCTTGAGTTGCGCCTGCAATCGGAATAATTGGGCCACATAGACGTTACACAGGCCGAGGGCTGCTGCCAGCTCGTCGTACGTCTTTCCTGAGGCTTTTTTCGCTGCAAGCAACTGACTGACAAGTTCCTTTTTATTCATTTTCACCCTCTCCTCCTTTAAAGTCTCCAAATGATTGATATTCCCATGGTGCCCCTGGAGCTGAGACGTTCTTCTCTGCCTCACGGCTGACAATACGGTAGGCGGTGAGCATGGACGTGTCAATCCAATATTCCCCCACCTGAAACGGCTTCCAGTACGTGTTGGAGAGTCCTTGATGCCTTGCCAGACTTCCCCCGAAAGGGGAAGTTCTCAAGCGGGGACTCAAGTAATTTCCGCCAGCCATTTTTCATGACTCCGACATTCTGCTTACGTTTTAGGCAAATCGTGAATTTATTCAACTCAAATTCCCCTTTACCGCGCGACCCTTCCAGGCACCAAATCCTAAACTGAAATGCTCGATATGAAGAAAAAAGAGCATAAAAACAGAATTTATCGCACCATGCCCCCTCCCTATTTGACCAAAGGTTCTGGTAGGTTAGAACCTTCTTTTTTGGAGAAAACTATGGCAGTGCGCGTGGTCATTACCGGACTCGGCATCGTGTCCCCCATTGGTGTCGGGGTTCCTACTTTTTGGAAGTCCGCCCTTCATGGCAAATCAGGGATTACGGCGATCTCATCTTTTGGGGATTTCCCCATGGAATCCTATCGCTCCAGGATTGCAGGGCAGGTTTCCGACTTTCGTCTCCCGGATCCTTCAGAAGATAAATTCTCATCGCGTGTGGACCGCTATGCGCAATTTGCCCTTGCTGCCACACGGGAAGCCATTCAGGATAGTGGGCTGGACCTTGAGAAGGAGCCGGCCGAACGGATGGGGGTCATGGCCGGTGTGGGCATGGGTGGCATGATGATGGGGGAGCGTGAACTCACCACCCTCTATCAGTCCCGGAAGCCCCATCGGGTCCATCCGAACTTTATTCCGACCATTACGCTGAATTCCGCCTCAGGCATTCTGGCATTAGCCTTTGGGGCAAAGGGACCGAATCTCACCATTTCCACCGCCTGTTCCTCCAGCATTCATTCTATCGGACAAGCCCTGCAGGCCATTCGCTTGAACCAGGCGGATGTTGTCATTGCCTCAGGAGCGGACGCCAGCATTACCCCGTTGGTCTTTGCCGGCTTTTGCTCATTACGCGCCTTATCCACCCGGTATAATGACCACCCCGATCAGGCTTCGAGACCATTCGATCAAGGACGGGACGGTTTTGTGATGGGGGAAGGGGCCGGCACCCTGATTCTGGAATCGCTTCGCCATGCCACCCGTCGTAAAGCGAAAATATATGCCGAACTGGCGGGGTATGCCGCCACCAACGAGGCGTATCATATGGTGATTCCCAGAGAGGATGGCTCGGATATTGCGAGAACCGTCAGCCTGGCGTTAAAAGATGCAGGGGTTTCGCCATCCCAGGTGGACTACGTCAATGCCCATGCGACATCCACTGTGGTCGGTGACGATGTGGAGGTCAAGGGGTTACGGGCGGTGTTCGACAAACGCCTGAATGCCATCAAGGTTAATGCCACCAAATCGCTCATTGGCCATACCTTGGGAGCAGCAGGAGCAATCGGCACAATTGTCTCGGCCTTATCCATTCAAACCGGTGTCATCCACCCCACGGTGAACTATGATAATCCGGACCCCCATTGTGCCTTGCCGGGACTTTCTACTAAGGTACAAAAAAAATCCGTTCGGGTGGGCTTGGTGAATGCCTTCGGATTTGGAAGTAACAATGCGGTTCTCGTCTTAAAAAAGTTTACATGAAATCTTCCGTAAACAAATCCTCTCAACTCAGTCAGCAGGTGTACCACACCCTCGGTAAATACCTTCAGCGCGATCCGAAAAATCTGCATCCTGAGGATTCGCTCCGTGATGATTTGGGATTGGACTCGCTGCAAACCATTGAATTAGTCTATGAAGTCGAATCGGCGTTTGACCTTCAAATACCGGATGAGGATTTTGGGCGATTAACAACCATCGGGGCGGTCATCCTTTATCTGGATGAACGGACACATGCTCAAGGGAACGCCCTCTCCGACCCGCACCCCACACCACCGGCAAAGAATTCGCGCCCTGCTCCAGTTGTCAAAAAAGCCAAAACCCGTCCCACTTCAAAAAAATCGCGCACATGACGATATCGTCTTCCCCAGGAATCATGAATATTCCTCTTCAGGAATTAGCCCAAGCCATTCACGCCACCATTCACGGATCCTCTGACATTCAGATATCCGGGCTCTCTCATCTTGAAGGAGCCTCCTCGGGAGATATCTCCTTTCTCCTGAAGCCTTCGTTTCAGAAAGCGGCACGTCAGTCACAGGCGGCAGCCTTCATTGTGACAGAGCCTATTCCCGACGATCCTCGACCGCAATTAATTGTTCCGAATCCGCTGGTCGCCGTCACCACCTTGGCGCAGAAATTTTTCCTTCCTCCTCTTCCACCACGTGGCATTCACCCCACGGCTGTGTCAGGACTCGATGTGCGGATTGGTCCGGATGTCTCAATTGGCGCTCTCGTCACTATTGGGGACCGCGTGCTCATCGGCTCCGGGGTCACCATTCATGCCGGGGTACATATTGGCGACGATGCCAGTATCGGGGATGAGTGCATCCTCTACCCCCATGTCTCATTACTGACCAAGTGTGTCCTCGGCAATCGAGTCATTGTGCACAGCGGCGCCGTCATCGGGAGCGACGGCTTCGGCTATGTGCAACATGAAGGCCGCCACCATAAAATTCCGCAATTGGGCCATGTGATCATTGAAGATGACGTTGAACTCGGGGCCAATGTGACCGTGGATCGGGCAACATTTGGCAGCACCGTCATTAAGCGCGGCACAAAGATCGACAACCAGGTGCAGATCGCCCATAACGTGGTAATCGGGGAAGACTGTATTCTCGTCGCCCAGGTGGGGATTGCAGGCAGTACGGTGTTAGGCCGCCACGTCATGGTTGGGGGCCAGGCCGGCCTGGTGGATCATGTCACGATCGGTGATCAGGTGAAAATTGCGGCGGGCTCGGGGGTCACCAATGATGTGAAATCCGGTCAGATTGTAGGTGGGCGACCGGCGGTCGAACATGGTATCTGGCGAAGGTCACAGGTCATTCAATACCAACTCCCCGAATTGCGCAAGGAACTTCGGGCTCTTCAAAAACAGGTCAAACATCTTGAATCGCTTCTTCCGGCCCAACCGGCTCCCAAGCCAGAACGGTTCAAGAAGCCTTCACCCTCCAAGCGCTAATCCGGCCATAGCCGATCCAGGACTCAACAGCAGAAAAGGCCTCATTTCTTTTTGCGGTCCGGCAGCAACACTACCCCCTTCCAAAAAAATAACTTTGCCCAGAAATAGCCTGCCCAGGGCAAGGCAAACGCGGCAACCGGCTCCATAAAACCGGTAGCCACAGCTAATCCGGAAAGCGCAAAAAACATCACGATCCCCAGAAGATACCAGAGCGGAACGAATCCGCGACCGCGATGCTCAATATCATGCTCGGTGATGGCCTTCTTGGCCTTCCGGACCGACCGTTGGCTATAGGCTCTCATGCGATTAGCAAAATGTCCCGGAAACTCTCGCAATAGATACTGTTGGTATTTCGTTTGAACGATTCCCACAAGAACTCCGGCTATGATGAGCGCCGAACTGTAGGTAAAGGTTTCCCATCCATACGTTCCTGCCCAGAATTGAAAGCCTAAGGCGATGACTCCGACGACGATCGAAATCAACCCCAACAAACTGGCAGGAAGTAGGATATTGGTCCGGACAAACTCCTGGGCCTTATCTGTTTCGTCCTCATGACGTTTCGCCGTGATCATTTTTGGCATAGGTTTGTCTCCATTATAATTTCATTTACCAGGAGCATCTCGGACTGGATGGAGCGAGGGCGAAAAGGTCAATGTGGCTGAGCGAAACCCTATTTTGGCGAATTGCCCATCGTTGGCCTCTGACTCAGAAAAGCGGTGAACTTGAGAGCAGGAAGCCATATTGGCAACGCATTTCTCCTCAGTCTAACCCTCTCCTAATCAGCAGATGTGGGTCCGGACTCACCAACCGCCTCATCCAACCCATCTTCTTCCGCATCGGGAATACGATAGCGTTCACTCAACCATCCATCCAAATCCAACAATTGGCATCGCTTGGAACAAAAGGGTCGAAAGACATTGCCTTCCCATTGTTCCACGTTGCCGCATATCGGACATTTCACGGTCATTTCGTTTCTCACGATAGACTCGGGTCTTTAGTTCCGGCCCCCACCCACCAGCGCTCGATTACGCGTATAGCAGCGGATGTATGCGATACCATGTTAAACATGAAATTGGGCTTCATACAACCCGGCATACAAGCCCCCTCTTGCCAGTAGGGTCGCATGATCGCCTTCCTCAACAATCTGTCCATATTCAAACACGACAATTCGATCCACGGCTTGCAGAGTTGACAACCGATGGGCCACGATAAACGTCGTCCGGCCACGCATGAGTTCATCCATGGCAATCCGAATCTCGACTTCCGTTTCCGTGTCAATATTCGACGTGGCTTCATCCATGACCACAATGGGTGGATCTTTGAGCAATACCCGGGCAATGGCGATACGCTGTTTTTGCCCAACCGACAATTTCACTCCGCGTTCCCCGATCCAGGTGTCATATCCATCAGGTAGCGCTTGAATAAATTCATGCGCTTGCGCAGCCCGCGCCACCGCTTCTATTTGACCCTGCGATGCCGCCAAGTCTCCATACGCTAGATTGCTTCGCACCGTGCCATTAAACAAAAAGGGTTCCTGTTGGACAAAGCCGATTTGTTCACGAAGATAGAATAACGGGAGATGACGAATATCGTATCCATCCAACTCAATCGCACCCTCCCCCACATCGTAATACCGGAAGAGAAGTTTCATGAGCGTGCTTTTTCCCACACCGCTTGGCCCGACTAACGCCACATGCTCCCCCGGTTCCACCACCAGGGAAAGATGTTGATAGACCGGTTTCCCGGGCCGATAAGAAAAGGCCATATCCTTCCATTCGACTTTCCCCGACAACCGGGGCTGAGCCGGACGAAGATGCCCGTGGTCGGGAACGGCAGGCTCCGCATCCAAGATGTCAAACACCCGTTCACTGGCAGCCAGGGCATGTTGCAACAAATGATTCACGGAATGAATTTGATTGACCGGGGTATAAAACAAGACGAGGTATGATAAAAACATGACCAACTCACCAGTGGAAAGATGACCGGCTATCACTTCACCTGCGCCATACCACACAATCAAAATGGTTCCCAGGCTTCCGATGAAAATCATTCCAGGAGAATAAATCGACCATAAATACATCGCTTTCAGATTTGCTTGGCTGTAGTGATGACTCATGTCCTGAAAACGAGTCTGCTCGTAGGGCTGTCGATTGAATCCCATCGTTTCCCGGATCCCCGACAAGGAATCCTGCAGATAGCCATTGAGTTCAGCGGCCTGCTGACGAATATCGTGATAATACCGGTGGACCCGGCGGGTAAACGCCACGCCTCCGATGGTGAGTATCGGAATCGGCAGTAGAACGAGAAGGGCCATTTTCCAGTTCAGCATAAATAAAATAGTGGTAATGCCGACCAGGGTCAAAGTGGCCGTCAACATGCCCTCAAGCCCATCAATGAAAATTCGTTGCACGTGTTCCGTATCATTCACGACACGCGACATGATTTCACCCGTCGATCGATTTTCATAATACGTCAACGATAACCGTTGCAGAGCGGCAAACACTTGTTGTCGGAGTCGATGCACCACCCGTTGCTCTAGCGTGTTATTAAAGCGGATGCGGAGGGAATTACAGAGATTCTTCAGTCCATAGGCCAGGAGTAGTCCAATGAGCACCCAGGTCAGCATGTCCGTATTTTTTGCCGGGATTACGTCATCAATCACCACTTTGATGAGCCAGGGGGGGAGCAGCTCCAGGGCCGTCGTTACACCGGCAAAGAAGAAGGTGACACACACGAGCCCGCGATACGGGGCCAGGTAGGACAGGACTCTCAGGAGCGATTTCACAGGAAGTTTCGAAACCTTTTTTGTCGCCAGATGGCGTGATTCTCATGGGAATCATGGAATCACGGAAACACACGCGTGGAATGGATGAGCAGAAAACGCTCGACGGTCAGCTCTTTCAAGCAGGAATTAAATCACCGGGGCGGATTCTTCGCGCCAATAGGCATCAAACTCTTCCAACTGGGTCAGGGTCGACATGTCGGCCATCCGATCAATGAACAATTTTCCGATGAGGTGGTCCATTTCATGCTGGATGCACACCGCATAGAGTCCGTTCGCTTCAAAATCCTGGAGTACACCCTGCCGATCATAGGCCTGCACGCGGATCATGGACGGCCGGACCACCTTACCTCGCATGAGATCAATACTGAGACAACCTTCCCACATTTCAGTTTGGGAGGGGCTATAAAACACAATTTTAGGATTAATGAGGACGGTCTTCGGAATGCCATCCTTCCCCTCACATTCCATCACGACAATCTGTTCCGAATGTGCGACCTGCGGGGCGGCTAATCCAATTCCCTCATAATGCACCATCGTTTCAAACATATCATCAAGGAACTCCTGGATTCGTCGACTCCCGATTGATGCGGGATCGACCGGCTTGGCCTGTTGCCGGAGAACGGGGTTGCCGATTTTTGCTATAGGTAATACTGCCATCAACCTGACTCCTTTTCTGAATCTTCTACGTCTTTCGTCTCATGAAATCACACGCTTCCGACCACCGTCCGGGAAGGCCCTGGCCTCTCGTTTGGTTATTCAGGGACCACTGTCAACTGACATTCAGGTCTGCCGGTGATCGAAGAGGTTTTGTGGATGACGGGGTCTCGCCGAATCGTTCCTGATTCTCTTCCAACCAGGACCACCATTCCTTCATCCATTCCTTCCTGTCTTCAGGGGTGGAGGCTTCCCAATCATGGATTGAACCGCTGAATCTGGTGAGAATCCAGAAAGAATCCCGCGCCGTGATTGACACGTATTGCTCTGGATCTGAAATGGCACTGATAATGAAAGGCAGCACTTCCTTCCGATGGACCCTCCGTGATTCAAACACCGCCGTATTCCGAATCGTAGAATTGGGGTCCTTCACCATTACCTCTATGGCCGGAACGACCTGGTTGGGATCCAATCGTGTCGCCACACGCAATGCATGGGACCGGATCCGGGAGTCTTCCTCCGAATTGATTGCGACCTCCAGTAAGCCCGGGACTGCGGAGGAATCATTGATCATCGACAGCGTTTCCACCGCATTGAACCGGACTCTGGACACCGGCGACTTGAGGGCTTTTACTAAATACGGGATCGAGTGTTTCCCAAAATAGACAAACTCTCCGATGGCCCAAAATTCCTGTTTTCCCTCAAGCAGCGGAATAAGTGCTTCCAGACGCTCCTCATCCTCGGTCGTTAAGCTTTCAGGAGGTGGCGTGGCCTCGACCCCTCTTGATTCTGACGGAGGAGGAGGCTCATAGGGCACTTGCGTCAGGTAGAGAGGGGAACGACTTGTTCCTGGTTCTTCCGCCCACAGCGGAGCGCCGGCCAGGAAAAAGGCCACGACCACCCAACATATTGTCTGTGACGAAATTATCATTCGCTGCATCATGGACTTCCCTTTCGTGAATCCTCGTATATAAAACTTAGCAATCATGCAGTTTAGTAGCAGATGGCTAAAAGGGTCAAGCCAAGCCTAGTGCACTTTCAGCTCTGTCCATGCTCGATCATAATAACGAATGGCCTCCTGAACATCTTCCAACCACTCCATCCGGGCAAGCATCTCACTTGGCGGGTACACCGCCGTGTTCGTGCGAATCTCTTCCGGCAGACGATTCCGAACATGTCGGTTGGCTGAAGCAAATAATAGTCGCTGCGATGTGGCAAGCGCCACCTCTTCATCTAAAAGAAAATTGATAAAATCCATCGCGAGCGCTTGTTGAGTAGAACTGGCCAGGACCGCCAGACAATCCGTCCACATCATCCCACCTTCCTGGGGGAGCGCATACCGGATTGACGGGTGCTCACGCATCGCCCTGGCGATCGGCCCTCCCCAGGCATGCGCTAATACGACCTCCCCGGCCACAAGTAGTTGGTCAAACTGTTCACTCGTATACGCTTTGATCAAGGGCTTTTGCTTCATCAACTTATGCTTGGCTAGTTGAATGGCCTGGGGATCGACACTATTCAGCGAGTAGCCTAAGGACTGGAGTGCCAACCCGAAGACTTCCCGTTCATCGTTCAGCATACTGATACGACCGGAAAATTTCGGATCCCATAAGGCTTCCCAACTGGTTGGCGGTTCCGTCACCACCTCAGAATTATACCCCATTCCAACCGTGCCCCATAAATAGGGAATGGCAAACCGGTTGGTGGGATCAAACGAGAGCTGCTGGAGGTGGAGCTCCAGATCTTGCACATGAGGAATTTTTTCCAGATCCAACTCCGCCAGCAACCCCAATCGGCCCATAATGCCTGCCATAAAATCAGAAGGCACCACCACATCATACCCGGTCATGCCGGTCTGCACTTTGGCTAATAACTCTTCATTGCTACTAAAAGTGTCCACGACCACCCGCACCCCCCGGGTCGCTTCGAATTTGGCCACCACCCCCGCATCCACATAGTCAGACCACGTAAAATAATAAAGAGTAGGGCGTTGAGAGGATGGTGATTCCGAGGATGTGCCAGATTCCGAACATCCCGCCGCCACCAGGAGAATCAAGATCCCCGCCCACTGACACAACATGTTCATGAGTTGCCGCCCTTCATAAATACGAAGATTCAGACGAAGCCGGTGCCGACCGCTCCTGGAGGAACCAAGACAACCCCACGCACAGCATGGAGACCACGACCATTACCGCCGACAAGGCATTCACTTCGGGAGTCATCCCTGTTCTGATCATCGAAAACACTTTGAGTGGGAGGGTGGTTGAACCGGGGCCGGCGACAAAAAATGTCACGACAAAGTCATCCAACGATACGGTAAACCCTAACAGTCCTGCCCCCCAGATTGCCGGACGTAACAAGGGAAGTGTGATGCGGGTGAGCACGTCCCATGAAGTGGCGCCCAAATCACGCGCCGCGTCTTCCCAGGCAGGATCCAGCTTACGGAGACGGGCTCTGACCATGACGATGGTCAACGGAAGATTGAAGACCATATGTCCGATAATGATGGTCCCAAACCCCAGATGGACCTGACATAAGACAAACACCATCAATAAGGCCACACCCAATAATATTTCCGGGATGACCAGTGGCAGCAACAGGATCATGTTGACCCACGCCTTCTGCCCCCCTTGACGGGTTTCCAGACCGATGGCGGTCCCCACTCCAAGAAAAAGGGCCAATCCGGTTGATATTATTGCAATCACCACACTATTGACCGTCGCTTCGAGAATCGCCCGGTCCAGGGCCAGCTTTTCGTACCACTGAAACGTGAACCCCTTCCACGCCACTCCCATTGTGGAGGCATTAAATGACAGGCCGATCAGGATGACCACCGGCAGATATAAAAAGAGCATGACCAGCACACTCATGAGGATGAAACTGCTCGGCATCCGCTTCATGACGGATCCTTTCCCACTGACGTCCGAGCTAGCAAAAACCAAATAAGAAGAACGCTTCCCATCAGCCCGAATGAGATGGCTGATCCAAACGGCCAGTCCCGGGCGACCAAAAATTCCTGCTGGATGAAGGTCCCCACCATCATGTTTTGTCCTCCACCCAATAAATACGGCGTAATAAAGGCACCGAGGGAAGGAATAAAGACCAACACTCCCCCGGCCAGAAAACCTGGGGCACTGAGCGGGAGCAGCACATGTCGGAACATCGCGCCCATAGACGCATATAAATCAAACGCCGCGTCTTCTAATTGGGGAGAGATGCGTTCTATGGCCGCCACCAGAGGAAGCACCATAAAGGGCAGATAGCCATAGACCAGTCCCACAAATACCGACACATCCGTGAACAATAAGGAAAGCGGCTCCTCCAGAAACCCCACTCTGATCAACAGACTATTCAGAATACCGTCCGCCCGAAAAATCAACACCCACGCATAGGTGCGAACCAAAAAATTCGTCCAAAATGGAATCATCACAAGGGTCAATAATATGAGTTGCCAGGGCCGGGAAGCCCTGGCCAGACAATAGGCTAAGGGAAACGCCACCACTGCACAAACTAGAGTCGTTAATCCAGCCAGGAGAAGCGACCGAAAAAATATGACTCCCACGAGCGGATCGAAGACACGTTGATAATTTTCCCAGGTCGCGATCCAGGAAATTCCCCCATACAATCCCCGGCTTGCCAGACTCACTCCAAAGACCAATACCAGCGGGAGAAAAAAGAACAGGCCCAAGAAGAGGCCTGCCGATACGAGGGACAGCCTGACAGGAAATGCGGAAGATGTGGCAAAACGATTGGTCAGCATGGAGGAGATTGGGAGGGCAAAACCAACCCATCGTGTGCCCACCATTGCACGTACACCTGTTGACCAACTGTCAAGGGACAGGCCTGTGCTTCGGCAATTGGCACGCGAGCCATCCAGATCGCCCCGTCCTGAAGCCGAACATGGTACACCACTTCATTCCCGGAAAATGCCACGTGGTGCATCATCGCCTGAAGACCATTGTCATATCGATTGGCAGACATGTTAGAGGACACATGCACGCGTTCGGGGCGAACTATGACCGTGACGGCCCCCTGCGGAAAATCATGTGGGGAACACGAGACCATGACGGGTGACAAGCCATTCGATTCAACCCGACACAACCCACCGTCACAACTGGCAATGGTGCCCGACAACACATTGGAAAGCCCGATAAACTTGGCCACAACCGAAGATACGGGGTGATCATAAATCTCCTGAGGCGTTCCCACCTGCAACAACTTCCCCCCATGCATGACCGCAATCCGATCCGAGAGCATGAGGGCTTCATCCTGCTGATGGGTCACGCAAATAAATGTCGCCTTCACCTCACGCTGCAATCGCTTCAATTCTCCCTGCATCTCCTGGCGTAGCTGCTGATCCAAAGCAGCCAAGGGCTCATCCAACAGCAGGACGACCGGACGATTCACTAGGGCTCGTGCAAGCGCCACCCGTTGTTGCTCCCCTCCGGACAGTTGCCCGGGGAGTCGCTTCTCCTTTCCTTGCAAACGAACCAGAGCCAACATGTGACTCACCGCCTTTTGAATATTGGCCCGGCCATCTCCTTTCATTTTTAATCCAAAGGCCACATTTTCAAACACGGACAGATGCGGGAAGAGCGCATAATGCTGAAACACCATATTCACGGGTCGCTTATGAGGGGGATCCAAGGTGACAGCACGTTGCTGAATTATAATGTCCCCTTGATCCGGCCGATCTAATCCAGCAATTAACCGAAGGATTGTGGTTTTCCCCGACCCACTCGGTCCCAATATGGAAAAAAATTCCCCGTTCTGAATCGCCAAGGACACATGATCCACCGCCCTCACGAGACCATGAGTTTTGATAACCTTATCGAGGACGACGCTTTCATTCACGAGCCAGAGATCCCTTCCGGGAGAATTGGATAAGCCGCCAAGGTGACGATTCTAGGAAGGGAGGAAAATGGAAGTCAATGAAGGGATACCGGCATCAGTATGCCAAAGGCAAACCGACGAAGGCGAGGGGTGCAAACAAGAAGGCTATGGCGAATGGTCGGAGAACCGGTTCAGGCCTTGCAGGCACCCATAGGCATCAAAAACTGCAAGTCCGCCTCTGAACCGTCGGGGCGAGATCCCGGAGTGCCTGGGTTAATGCCTTAGGAATCAGACGTTGGGCAGATATTCAATTTGCTTGTCTTCCGAAATAGAGGGCGGCCTCCAGGAAAGTGCCTGGATCTTAATGAAGGAGGAGATTGGACATGGATCCTTCGACGATATGTTGACCGGTTTTAATCGACATGCTGCATCTCCTTTCAGAGGGAAGCGCTCCTTTTAGTCAACTCATATACGAGAACCTCATTCATTAATCTTACCCATTTTCCCAAGCCGCATTTTTATCCGAAATGCCCCTGGCCTCAATACGCCTTTTGTGACGTCGGTTACTCTGGGATGCCTGAAGATTCCATCTGACGTTGCTCGAAAGCCACTACGTCATCAACCGAATCATAGATGGGGACGATCTTCGGAAAATTGACAAATGCTAACATTTCACGGACTGCCGGCTTTGGATTGACCATACTGAGCCGGATTTGCTTCCGATTGAGATGATGGTAGGTGAGGAATAATTTCCCTAAGGCACGACTATTAAGTGTGGTCAGGGTTTCCATATTCAGAATGATATGTTTGCCCTGAATTTCCTGCACCTGTAAAACAGCCGCCTCTAAAGCAGGTTCGGCAGACCCATCAAAGCAGGTCCCGAATGTAATAACATGCATATCGTCAATTGAAGTCGGTTGGGTATGGATCATAGACATCATAGGTCAATAATTTCCATTTCGGTTTTGCGATTCCACAACTTAAGAAAAACTCGATTCTCTTTCTCTGGGGATCAGGCAACCGATCGGATTTCAGACTTTTCCGGGATAATGGGAATAATGGTGGTTAGATCCGCCAGATCCAAAAGTGTCTCAACCGAGGGTTTTGGATTGATCACCGTCAATCCCATGCCTTTCCTTCGAAGCGAATGATAGAGCAACAACAATCTTCCAATGCCTGCACTATCCATTGACGACACTCGTGAAAAATCCATCACAACGTGGTTGCAAGCTCGTCCCTCTCCCGCCGCCAAGGCCGTTTCAATTGGTACTCGTCCAAATTTATCGAACCGACCAGAAAGCAGCAAGACCCTCGTTTCCTTCTCCCACCGTGCTCGTACCAACATGCACCTGTCCCTCCTTTATGATCTGACACATAATATGACTGGAATAGCCTCTGCTCCGCTATCCTTCAGATCCCATATATCAGCAACAGATGTGCCATGCTCCCATTTTGAAATATTTCGATATCCACTTTTTTATATTAAAAATTTCCTCAAAAAACATGTGTGTATAGAACAGGGAATGGGACGAGGCGCTTGGCCTCATATAAAACACCAAGCAGACCTTACCCAATGGGTAAAAATGTTCTATGAAAATTTTAACGACCAGGGCAATTCACTGATCACCCACACGCTACAACACAGTGGGAAAAAGGCGAAGACAACACAGAAAAGAAACGTGATGCTGAGACCAGGGTCAAGCTGGGAGGAGATTAAAAGCCTGAAAATACCTGCATGACCTCTTCTTCTTTGAACTCATCCGTCAATAGGTTCCTGGTCATGACGTTCCATCCCCTACCTTACTTTAAGTATAGGAATGTCTACCGGTTCGGAGGAGGATCAAACACATATCCTTTGTGAATCCCTAAGACGAATAAAACTCAAAAGTCCGACCCCACAAGGAGTCAGAGGCTATTATGTAGGCCAATAATACGGTCCTTCCAAACATCCTGAATGACGTGCTCGTCAAAAAGCCAGATTTCCTCAGCGAATGAGATACGATCTGTATCTATTCCGATACTTCGGCCTCCATGGTTAGATCGCAACTTTCCTTCCTCTACTTTTCCTGTTTCTTTTAATAATCAATTAGTTGGTAGGAGGGCAGCCGGTCGGTCCGATGCGCCGGATTATATGGCATTAAGGTTGCTATTTTATGAGCAAAGACGAGAAAAAGGACAAGAAAGAAACCAGGGGGGACATCTTTATGGACTGGACGACCTTATGGGTGATTGAAACGGTGATAGCGTTTTTGGGAGTCTTTTCCCTTCACTGGTTCTGGAATTAGCAAAAACACACATTTCAGCATAGGGGTCGGGACCAACCATTTTATTGAGAAAGGATTTTTAGGTAATGCTGCCACACACACACTCCTGGTATCCCATAGAAACGGTCAATTGGGGAAAGCTTTCCCCCACCTATCCGTTTCGATTCAATGGACCAGGGTATCTCTACTGCATGTGGTGCGCACATTACATTCGATTGGTATCGGTTTCGAAAGAAGGAGCCAAGTGTTCCGACTGTCGACGTGACCTAGCCGTGGCCATTAGTTAACTTGAGCCCCTTCACAGTAGTTTCTAGCTCTTCATCAGTTTTTTTTCGTAGGAAAAATTTTGGGGAATATAGAAACATCTAATTAAGAACCATTCAGTCCAATAGTTTTTTGATAGGGGAAAAACCGGCCAGCTACATTTTGATGGAAGAAAACAAAAAAACCTCACAACGAAATCACACAGGGAAAGTAATACGCGAATGATTCAATTTTAAGGGTTACGACTCAAAAAGAAATACCACTTTGGCATTCTCAAATCCTTACTCAAATCTCCTCGCCACCTGAAGAAATTTACCTTCGGTTTCAATCACCTCTTGAGTCAGTTGTGGAGCTTTTCACTAGGATTTTTGCAGATCAATACCAGGACTCCCAGTGAATTAAAGTAGGAGGAAGGCGACATATTCCCAAAAAAATGAGAGTTTGATGACTGGTGTTCCTACAACCCGGGATTAGTGGATCAAAGAACAGACGACCATACTGATGTCCGAACGATGAAGCCCTCTAACAGTAAACTTCCTGTCTGATTGCCTCGTGCTCAGTGGCATAGACCGGAACGCAGGCAGGAAGGTGACAGCCTTCCAGCGCAGCCTGAACATTAGGAGAAGGCCCCACAATACTTAGCCCAATGTGTTGAGGTTGTAGTTTATGGTACCAAAGATACAGGAGACCGAGACCCACCGAATCAATCCCGGTGATGCCCATAAAATCCAAAATGATGTGCTGACACCTCATGTCCTTGGATCCAAGGATCAGATCCCCAATACCAATGGTTGATTGTCGATCAAACCGTCCCGTGAAGATGATGACGGTTGATTGGTTATTTAGTTTTTCGCGGACTTGGAGCATCGAATCTACCTCTTAATTTGTAGAGAATAAAAATGGGATGTTAATACATAGGGCTATATTCAATCTTTTCCGGGTAGGCCGAACAATTACTCGTTAAGACTAGAGGTACGTACTGGTGGTCCTAATGAGCAAACTACTCAAAAAGTAAAGTGATGTCGTTGAACTACCAAAAAAGGTGAGATCATTCGTGGAGTTTCCCACCGTGATAATGGGTGAATATTGCAGTTTGCGACCTGAGCAACGAAAGCCAAGCGCAAAGGCTAAAACTCTAAACTTGCTACGAACCAGGTAGAGCGATGGATTCAGAAATAGACAGTGCTGCCGATGACACCAGGAGGTATCTAGGAAGAAACGGAATTGGGGACATGATGATGACTGATCGCTTCAGGGATGGACGAATGGATTGAAATGAGTTCCGTCAAATGGAGAGATTCCATCGTATTGCGGACCATGGGGGACGGAGCCACGATACTGAGGCGCACCTGATTGATATGCAAAGCGTGGTACCACGTGAAGAGGTTGCCCACTCCGCCCAGGTCCATCGTGGCCACTTTGGAAAGATTGAGGATGACGTGACGACAGGTTCCTTGCTGGGCCTCCTCAATAAATTTTTCAAGCCTCAGGGTTTGAAGGGAATCCAGATGTCCGGAAAGGGTTAATACTCTGGTGGTAGGATGCTTGGAGTTATCAAAGTCCTGCATAAGAGGTTTATCGGTAAGACAGAGGAGAGAGTGAAGAGGCTTTGTGGGTAAAAGACAACTCTCGGAAAGTGCGGGCATATTTGAACCCACCGCATTGGATGGTTATATCAAAACGCAAATCGTGATGCCGCTTCCGAGAAAACTCAGCTAACCACTTTTAGTCTAAACACTCACATGAAGAATCCGGAGATGGCATTAAAGCGAATTCGGCAAGCCCAAGGGCTTCCCATTCGTGCATTGGAAGAGCGGGCCGTGGTGCATTATGTCACACTGGCCCAAGTCATTGATAATCACCCATTTCCTCAATCTATAAGAAGTCTTATGGGACTGATCAAAATAAAGGAAGAAAGGTACGTGAAGTTTCGTGTCGTGGATGACGGGAAGATACTTCAGGTAGCAGGAGAGACACTGGGAGTCAAGCTAAAGCGGTGGAAAACCTCAACTCTCAACGTGACTTTGTCTAAGAAACAAATGGCCAAATATAACGGACTTAATGATGGGAAAAATTGTGAGCGATCAAGCCAAAGGGCCAATGACGTTTAAGGCCCTCACAGACACTTATCTGACAGACCCCGAATTTCAACGCCAACGGATTTTTCAAAAAAAGTCCAATTGGTTTTCCAGGCGGTTTCTTCCGGTTTTGGGCGGCTCTACTCTTCTAGACAAGATTACTGAAGACAAGATCGAGAAACATTTAGAGGTTCGTCGCTTCAAGCGATTGATTTGGTTGGTGCCGGAGACCGGGGTCGAACCGGTACGAGCTGGTAAGCCCGAGGGATTTTAAGTCCCTTGCGTCTGCCTATTCCGCCACTCCGGCATCGCACAGATTGGGGTGGAGACTCTACCACTCATTAAAAACCGGTGCAAGATTTTCAGACAGAAAGATTAGGAGAGGATAACCTAACTATTCCAGCCTTTTTGTCTTTTTGGTTGAAAAACGGATGTACAAGAAAAATGAAGAGGATGCGAGTGCTTCGCATCCTCTTATTCGAAGACCACAGAGGGTCCTATGAGAGCCCTACTTTCAATTGACCCGAACAACCATATGATTTCGTCGATTTTCCTGGAAACAATCTTCATTGTCGTGTTGACAAAATGGTCGCTCTTTGCCGTAGGAGACAATTTTAATCCGGTCCGGTTGCACACCGAGATTCACTAAATATGTTCGTGCTGCATCGGCCCGTTTTTGACCTAATACCAAATTATAATCCTGAGTCCCTCTTTGGTCGCAGTGCCCCTCAATCGTCAAAGCCTTTCCAGGATTCGCCTGCAACCATTGGGCCCCTTCCTCAAGAAACTTGGCGGCGTCGCCAGAAATATTCCAACTATCAAAGGCAAAGTAAATGTCCTGAACCTGACCCCGTTGGATCCCCATGGACCCACTAAAATTTGACTCAAATATCGAGCCATTCTTATCGGTTCTCCCAATTCCCACTGAGACCCGCCCTTGCTGGCCAGGGCCAATAGCAATGCTCGAATCGGGATCGACATACTCAGGAGAAGGACCGCCATGTTCCTTCCTATACGCTTCGCCCCAGTTCGCAGGATTCACTCCTCCTTGTGAAGAGCCGTCCATGGGAATCCCGGACTTTGACGGATCTCCATAAAACTCACGGCGATTCTTGCCATCTCCCAAATAGGCATTTGCCCAAGCTTCTGGATCAGGATTCTGACTCGACGCCATTCCATTTTCAAATCCAGAAACAGGTCCATGATTAGGGTCAGATCCATCTACACCGGGGTATTGATGCTTATAGTTTGAGCCACCTAGGCCAAATGCTCGTTGCGTTCCCTGCATCCCTTCAGGATTCGAATTTGGATCTGCCCCATTAACCATATCCATATCTTGGGAATTCGAACCATTCGAATGCTGAGAAGGTTTGACTCCATTAACCAACCCGCCATTTATTCCTCTTCCCTCACCTGATCCATTTGCCTGACCCATAATCCTATTGGTGTCAACTGCATCTTCACTTGAGGCCATCCCATCCCCTTCCGAGTTGGCCCCAGTTCGGACCGAATGGCTACTACACCCCGAAGCCATAAGGACTCCCAACGTGACAACGACAATTAAAGCGCTACGTTTTGGACAAACCCACATGAGATCCTCCTGGTGCAATGGTGACTATTCGTATCATGAGAGAAAGAAGAATATTTCTCCTTCATCTCGAATACTGAATGGCCTCTGAAAGACTGCCAAAATTATCTTTATTCTTCTAAGATGGACACGTGTAAATCCTTTTCGGCAGTTCCGTAGAAAAGTTAAGGCTTCCCGCAACATGCGAAAAAATGTCCCCTTGAGCATCATACCCGAAGGACCAGATATCATTATTCAACGTCAACAACAGGCACGAAATGGGAGGAAACCTTCTGTCGCTCGTTTTCAAGCAGGAATAGAGGCATAGATTCCCCGGTCCAGTTGAACCGGGGAATAGGAACAGACTCTGAAAGAATGAGAGGGCAAAACGGCGGAATTGAGAAATTCGGGGTTAGGGCTTTGAGGCTGAAGCCGGCAATATCTCCGATTGATACCATGCCCAAAATTTCGCGACTCCTTCGGGCACAGATGTTTGAGGATTATACCCCAATAGCTTGCGGGTCTTGGAAATGTCGGCAAAGGTGTAGGCTATATCGGCATCCAACATGGGCGCGGGAACTAGGTGCGCCGCACGTCCTGCTAATTGCTCAATGCCTTTCACAAAGTCGACAAGGTGGACAGGTTCACCTCGTCCAAGATTCAGGATTTCATAACCCATAGGACGATCCACCGCCGCGGTAAGACCACTGACAATATCTTCGACATACGTCCAATCTCGATGCATGTTCCCATTGTTATAGAGAGGGACTTCACAGCCAGTAAATATATTATCCAATACTTTATAGGCCATCATATCGGGACGACCACGTGGGCCATACACGGTAAAAAATCGAAATACGGTGCAATCCAACCCATACAAGTGATGATAGGTATACCCTAGCAATTCACTTGCTCGCTTACTTGCCGCATACGGGGCAAGCGGCTTATCACACGAATCCTCCGGAACAAAGGGAATCGTCTTGGTATTGCCATACACAGAGGAAGTTGATGCAAACACAAATATCGGAGAAGGTGAACGTTTACCCTGTGAACCAATCCGCCCCACACACGCATCCAATAAGGCCATCGTCCCCATCACATTGACATCGTAATATAGTCCAGGGTCATCAATGGATACCCGAACTCCCGCCATCGCTGCTAAATGGATAACAGCGTCAAAACGATGATCAGAAAAAAGATTTGCAACCAACTCTCGATCGCGAATATCTCCTTTGAGAAACTGAAATGTGCCGGGCCATTTCTCCGTTTTGGCATGTTCGGTCACTTCTCGAAGATTTTTCTCTTTACGCGCAGGATCATAGTAATCATTGAGATTATCGATTCCAATCACTTGATCTCCACGCCTGATCAATGCTTCCACCGCATGGCTTCCAATAAACCCCGCAGCTCCAGTTACCAGTATCGTTTTACCCACAAACACTCCTTTATGTTACTTAGAGGGTTCCTATTTGGCACATCATTTTTTCACGCTAGCTGTCGAATTTGGCACACCCCTGCATTAGTTTTCTTCGGCAACAATTCTGCCATGCTTGATTCAGGAAGGACAATCATAGGTCAAGTATCTCTGACGATCAATTTCCTGATTGTTCTGTAATCGGGGCTTCTTCAAAATAACGGGTCCCTAGGCATTCACTTGAGGGACCTCAGCTCCATTGCTACAATGCAGAATGCTCTACCCTATTACCTATGGAATCGTAAAAGACCCGGAAACCCTAGAAACCATTGACACAGGAACCGGAAAAGATTTTGAGGCTGAAGTCGTCGTCTACAATTGCGATTGTCATACCTACCAACAAGTCGTCAGTCTTTTTTGTCAGGTGATTCCCAGGATGACCCCGAAAAAAGCCTTTGAATTAGCCTGGCAGATTGATCACCACGGAAGTGCAATCGTCTATCAAGGAGACATTAAAGACGCTGATATAATTGGGAAGCAGTTGGCAGCAGGTGGTTTGAGAGTTGAAGTCCGCTATTGAATTCTGACACCACACGACAGAGTTGCCCTATCTATTATTACTTTTTCTTTGCCCTGGCCGGTCTCACAGACAAGGTGGATTTCTGAGTCTTGGCTTTGGCAACAGGAACACCTTTTTTACTTTTTCCAAGCTTGGGAGCAGTTTGTACGGATTTTCCTGCAGATGGCTTTGCCACTTTAATTTTTCCAATTTTCTTGGTGGGCAATCCCGACATCATTTTTGACTCTTGCGGTACCTTGGCGGTTAATGGAAGAGAATTCCTCTCTGATGGAGAAGATTTGGATATTTTACCTAATTTCTTTATCCCCTTCCCCGAGCCTTTCCCCGAAGATCCTGTTGGCGTGGGCAAGGGAAACGTTGGCAACTTCTTTTTTTTCAGAGCGTCCCCTGAAAAAACCCGAACTTGATATAATTCGAATAACGATTCAACCGCCTTTTGATCCCCTTTCCGTGCAAGCGTGAGAAGGCGACGGCGTTGATTCATTTCTTCTTCTTCCGTATGGGAAGTGACTCGCCGTTCCATGCTCAACTCCTTTCCTTATCCCGATATCCAACCTTCTGACATTCCACTGCAGGCGCCATCTTACACTAAAAGCCACCACATTGGCAATATTCCCTAATGAACTTTTCTAGGATTCAGGAAGTACAGTTTGTATCAAGAAAAAATGGACTTGGAAGGTGGTCAAACTGATCGTTTTAGGAATTAGCAAGAAATATCTGATTACAAAATTAACGAAACGCACAATAGCATTTGAGTTGATTTTTTCCTGCGTGAATGTGGTGTGGTTTTCCTCGAAAAAGAGATGCCAATTATTCTGAGATGGCTTCCCATGTGAGGAAATATGGCATGACCGAACTCTTATCACCAGAGAATGCATTCCAATGGAATCATTCCTCTGAAAGACGAAACCAATAAAAAATCTTCGTTTAACGCTTCCCGCTCTGAAGAACAGATGCTCGATTGACAGGCCAAAGAATCCACCGATATAGTGTTTTGACTTTTGCCATTGAATTTTCAATGATTTTTCCTTTTCCGCTAGCTCGGCTCATTCTTATCCAAAGGCTATTCTGATGACCCAACACACTACTCCCTATGACATTGAACAAATTGGATATACCGTTGTGCGATTTAATAGTTCAGGAATTTTTGAAACACACAAAGACCACATGGTGGATCCCTACGCGGAAACACGACATGCTAAAGGCCCGCAGGTGGAGGGTCTTCAATTCGCCCCCCAAGAGGCCAACAAAATACTACCGGCTATGGTCCTCCTGCATGATCGCTATGGACTCACGTCCCATATTCAGGAATTAGCAAAAGGCCTCTCCTGCCAAGGGTACGTGGTCTTAGTTCCCAATTTGTATGTGAGACAGGGCGGGATGGTGACGGCCAATGCTGAAGTTGCCGATGCCTTAATGGAACGAGTCAATGAGCAACAAGCCTTACAAGACATCAATGCCAGCTTTGAATTTCTCAACGCTAACCTGACCGAGGATATAAATTTAGAAAGAACCACCCGCAATGCGCATGCCGTGATCGGGTTTGGAATGGGCGGATCCCTGGCAATCAAAACTGCTGCGCATCGACGTCGCCTTCAGGCCGCAGTGGCAATCTCTGGGACTCTGCCAACCGACCCTGAATTGGCTCAACGTTTATACTGCCCCCTTCTGCTCCAGACACCGGGAAAAAGCCTACTCAATTCAGCAGAAGAACGTGACCAGTTCTGCAAAATGGCCAACCAGGCCGGGAAAAAGATCGAAGTGCGATCTTATCCCGACGCCTCCGATGAATTCTGGCAAAGTAGCACTCCTAGCTACCGGGCATCAGATCTAGAAGACGTGCTACAAACCTCAATAGACTTCATTAACGCGATCATTCACAAAACCCCATAAGCATCGTTTGATTTTTGAAATCCATGCCTGACTCCTTTCATCCATTTATCCCGATACACCGCCAACTCTTTTTTTGAAAAATGGAATGGCGTGGCAATCGAAATGTTTGGTTGATTCTCTGGTTTGTTTGCGCCAAAGTCTTGATTTTCTCTTTCCTTTCGACTGCCTTTGCCGATCAGGAATCAACTAGGCTCCCCTGGTCCCTCCTTGAAAAACATCGTACACAAATTCTTCAGCTTTCCTCTGATGACGAGGCTTTAGCCCTATTCAAAGCCACAACCATTCCAGGTGAAAGAGGTTCACGCTCTCACATGAAATCACAACTGTTACCTACGCAGTTGAATCTCCCAGCAGAGATCAAGGAAGCGATCATCATCTACTTGAACTCACTGGCTACTACCATTCATACGCAAACATTTCGGAAGATTCTTATTAAACCAACAATAGGTATCCCACCACTTTCCGACATCATCCCCGACGATGCACACCTGAAATGGATCACGAAACACTCGCCCCCTCAAGCTTTGGAATCTGTCATTAATGGCTACAAACAAGTATCGGCTTGGTCTCACACGATGACCTCTCACCCACCTCCCCCTAGCGAAGAATTTGCCAAATTTGCCTCATATTACGATCAAACGTATCCGGATTGGGATAATAGTCCCCAATCCTGGACGAGTACTTTCACGCAGCACGGCCAAAAAGGAATCGAGGAGAGGTTACTCGAGTATTGGCAAACTCCCGATAACATAGCCAATCAGCACCAATCCGCCCAATCAATTCATGATGCCTATACTCAGCATTATATTGAAACCCGGCTTTTCCCTATGTTTAGAATGATTCTTCTCACAAAAATCAGCCAGTTGGAGGCCACCGCCCATAGGACAGCATGGGAAGCCTGGCAAAAGATTCAGCAGTGGCAAAAACTGGAACAAGCCAATGTTGACACCACCCGGCTGTGCGGTACCTGGCGATGGATAGTACATAACCACCAAAACCATGGCGATCGTAAAATGACTGTCACCTTTTCACCCCCTGACCAATCCTCGCCGTCTCAAATCGCACCGACCACTATTGAGATTCACGGGGATACGGTCTATCTCCAATGGACATTTCTCCAAGGAGTTCAGGAAGATAGTTTGCTGCTCAGCAACAACGACACTCATTTGGAAGGCACTTTTAAAAACTCCCTTGGTCCTCATGGCAGTATTTCCGGTAAACGTCTCTCGGCTTGCCAGCCCTAATCCCTTTTCCCGGTTTGCCCCCCCTTCACCTCTCTTCCCCATTCTCCGAAAAGGTGTAAAATACCTTTAGGAGGAAAAAGCCGATGATTGCGCATGATTCGTTGGAACCTGACATTCGGCGCATTGGACAAACATTAGCCAAATACGCTCATCACCATACACCGGGATTTTGGGATCACCGGTGGTGGACCTCACTGCTTCTAGATTGGGGAACTCGTGATGAA
The DNA here is from genome assembly GCA_032139905.1 of Nitrospira sp. MA-1. Classification (NCBI taxonomy): domain Bacteria; kingdom Pseudomonadati; phylum Nitrospirota; class Nitrospiria; species Nitrospira sp. MA-1. The sequence continues at coordinate 59,552 of JAQJDB010000004.1, read as the reverse complement.
CAGTTCAAAGTGCAATTGTTTCGCTTTATTGACGTCCTTCCCTCCCTTCAGACAGACGCACAATTTGTGCGTATCCTGAAGGAATACTTCCAAGATCTGCCGACTCTCCCTGGTCCCCTGCAGTGGCTCCTGCACCGGTTTTCAAAAAATTCCCTTACGGCCCAAGTTGGGACACGGATATTGCGACGCCAATTTTTGAAAATGGCCTACACATTTATGGCAGGGGAAACCGTCGGTCACGCTGTCCCGACGCTCACTCAACTTTGGGAAGCAGGAAGTGCGTGTTCGCTGGATTTGCTCGGAGAATCCACGGTCAGTGAAGAGGAGGCCGACCAATATCACACGCGATGCCTTCAGACATTGACCCAATTACATGAGATTATCCCACAATGGAATCATCAACATCTATTAGAAACCGATCATCTTGGGTCTCTTCCCAGGATCAATCTGTCCATCAAACTCTCTGCCTTATATTCGCAATTAGACCCGATTGATCCTGAGAGCAGTTACGCTGGGGTTGCCCCTCGACTACGATCGATCCTGGAGCTTGCGCAGGCCCTCCCTGCCTCCCTCACATTTGATATGGAACAGGCCGAATTGGAGCCGCTCATTCTTTTGGTATTTATGCGCTTATTTTCTGAACCTGCCTACCAACATTTTCCGCATGCCAGCATCGCCATACAAGCCTACCTCAAGCACACCAACCACACACTGGATACTCTTCTAGCATGGGGAAAACAGCGCAACACTCCCTTCGGTATTCGCCTCGTCAAAGGCGCCTACTGGGACTCTGAAGTGATTCGCTATCAACAACAAGGTTGGCCCATCCCGGTCTTCTTAAAAAAAACCGACACGGATGCGAACTACGAACACCTCGCCCAGCGAATTCTGGAACATCGAGCCTTCATTCGCCCGGCCTTTGGCTCGCACAATATTCGAACCTTAGCCGTAGTCCAGGCGATGGGCGACTCACTTAATCTCCCGCCGGGAACGTTTGAATATCAGATGTTATATGGCATGGCCGAACCTCTACGTGATGCCGTGGTTCAACAGGGATTTCGGCTTAGAGTCTATGCGCCGATTGGGGAACTTCTTCCCGGCATGGCCTATCTCGTGCGTCGGTTATTGGAAAATACCTCGAATGAAAGTTTTATTCGACGCCAATATGAAACGGCCGAATCCCTGGAGCATCTGCTATTGGCACCCTCAAACGCTCACAAGAATGGAGAGGAGACGATGTCTCGGGAAATTCAGCCGGAAGCCACTGTACTCGCTGAAGACAGTCCCGAGAGATTTTCCAACGAACCACATTCGGATTTTTCTCAAAAGGACGTTCAACGAGATCTTTCTCTAGCTCTCAATCACATCGGTCCCCTCCTGGGACAAATCCATTCATATCCGGTTCCAACCCCCATGCAATGGTTTGGGGCAGAACTGATCTCGACTAACCCTAGTTTTCCTGGGCAAATTATTGCCAAATTTCCAACTCCATCTCCTGACCAGATTGATCCGATTGTTCACATCGCGCACGACCATATCGGTACGTGGGCAAAGGTCCCTCCGAAAGCTCGTGCGCGGATTTTATTTCATGCAGCCGGGCTGATGCGACAACGCAAATCGGAATTAGCCGCGTGGGAAATACTGGAAACCGGTAAGCCCTGGCGGGAAGCCGATGCCGATGTCGCTGAAGCCATCGATTTTCTGGAATTTTATGGAAGGGAAATGATTCGGTTAGGCACTCCGGAGCGCCTGGGAATAGAGCCAGGGGAATATAACCAACGGATTTTCCAACCACGAGGATTGGCCGTGGTGATTGCGCCGTGGAATTTTTCGTTAGCCATCCCCACCGGTCTTGTTTCGGCAGCCTTAGTCAGCGGGAATGTTGTGCTGTTTAAACCATCCGAGCGCTCACCGATGATGGGGTATCACCTCTTCACGCTGCTCATGGAAGCTGGGTTACCTGAAGGCGTCTTGCAATTTCTTCCTGGTGGGCCGGACGTGGGACAAGCCCTTGTCAAACACCCCAAGGTCCATCTCATTGCCTTTACAGGATCACAAACCGTTGGATTGAATATTATCCGGGAGGCCGGTCAGGTGTCGGCTGGACAGCGACATATTAAACATGTCATTGCAGAAATGGGGGGAAAAAATGCGATCATTGTTGATGAAACGGCCGATTTGGATGAAGCGGTAATGGGGGCATTAGCCAGCGCAACCGGCTACCAAGGACAAAAATGCTCCGCCTGCTCCAGAATCCTTGTCCTAAACGATGTGTACCCCTTATTTATTGAACGACTCAAACAGGCGGCTTCAAGCATTCCGATTGGTCCACCCGAACACCCTGGAAACCGGATGGGACCACTCATTGATCAACGGGCACTGGAACGAGTCCGGCACTTTGTGCAACTTGGGAAAACAGATGGTACGTGCCTTCTCGATTGTCAGATTGAGGGACCTGGGTATTTTCAAGGGCCGGTGATACTCACAAATCTACCCCCTTCGCATCCTGTCGTTCAGGATGAAATATTTGGCCCGGTCATGGTTGTGTTGAAGGTCTCTACAATTTCTGAAGCTCTGGAATTAGCCAATAATTCCCCCTATGCCCTTACCGGAGGAATCTATTCACGCAGTCCTGCCAATATCCAACTGGCTCGTGACACATTTGATGTGGGGAATTTATATATCAATCGACCGATTACCGGATCATTGGTGAACCGGCAGCCTTTTGGAGGGCATCGATTATCAGGAATCGGCCGGAAAGCCGGCGGAAGCGGGTATCTTGAGCAATTCATGGTGGAAAAAGTGATTACGGAAAACACGCTTCGCCGTGGCTTCGCTCCGACGCAATAATGCCACTTCAGATGCCACTGTCACCTTTTCCAATTCCTCAATCACTTCGACCATCCGTTCATTTTGACTGCGAACGGAAGGAATGGTTTGCCGTTCAATGTATTTGAGCAATCCCACCCCACGAGCAAACCAGGCCGTCATCGTATCTGTTCCTTGGATTGTCTCTCCACTCTCCGACAAATGCACCTTCATGATCATTTTGGCTTCAAGCCGAATGGCTTCCGGATATACGCCAGCCGGTACGATCACGGTCTCTTGTCCTTGAACGGAGACAGTTGCCTCAATATCCACCGTTTCTTTTTCTCCATCATGATCCACATCTGTTCCAAAATCCACCCCGGTCCGGTTAAATTGCTCGAAAGAGCTAGGGATCTCTAGGGGAAACCGCACGATTTGATAGGGCACCAATTGGCGCTCCAACGTCGTCCCGGGTTTCGACCCATAATATCGGATCCCTGCAATATCACGGCGATAATAACTATCCGACGGGCCCTGATTCCCAGGATTGGTATCGTTGAAAACCGTAACCTCCACTCCCTCCAGGATTTCTGTCCCGGTCACTTTTGAGATATTCGTAAACTGTGTATCCTCATTCTTAATCTGGACCATGCCTCCTTCGATCATCGTTCCCTTATACACCCATTCATTTCCCACCTGATCAGGAAAATATTCATGACTTTTGTCAACCACAAACTTCGTGGAATCGGAAGAATAGACCATGCCGGGTAGGCACAACAAGGAAAGACCAAGGCAAACCAATGCTCCAGTCCTGCAGGAAGTTCCAAGCAATGTAAAGGAAATATTCATAGACAGAAAGTGATGTGAACCTACCATAGGATCATTAAAACGGGCAAGATCCAAGCAAGGACCAACGATCCAGGTCCCATTCACCCTAAAAATTCCGCATTTTTTGTTTGCAGACCATTCAAGCATTGACAATCTCTTTGTCCTATGCAGACTAAGAAACAAGGAAACCAAATGGTAATCAATACAAAACGGCACCAAGCCAGTCCAGTCCTATACCAACCCCTAATCTCATTATTTTCACTTTTTCAACGATGCATGAGAGTGACACGCTGTACTCCCCATTTACGAATGACCCCCATCGCCAATCAATAGTCGGTAAGATGAACACCCGTTCGAACATCATGGTATTTGGAGGATCCGGAGTCATCGGTGGAGCCATTGCGAAGGTTTTCGGACACCAGGGCTGGAGAGTAGGCCTTCATTACCATCAACATCAAACCGCAGCGAATGCAACTGCGGCGGCGATCAGGAAGGCCGGGGGAGAAAGTCATCTGTATCAAGCCGATGTCGCCAACAACTTAAAAATTCAGGCCATTCTGCAGGAGTTCATCCAGTCCCACCATTCTCTGAACGTACTGGTGTGGGCCGTCGGGGTAGCCCCTTCAAAACTCTTACTCAAAACCTCCCCTGAGGACTGGACCCGTACCCTTCACACGAACTTGACCGGTGCCTATACTGTGCTCAAAGCTATCGCCCCCATTTTCGAACAACAACATGATGGGGCCGTGATTTTTGTAGGCTCTCTTTCCGCTGAACAAGGAGTGGCAGGCCAAGCCGCCTATGCGGCTTCCAAAGCAGGACTGACTGGATTGATGCAGACAGTGGCAAAGGAATGGGGAGCCTTCAATATTCGAATAAATATGGTGTTTCCAGGATGGCACACCTCACCATTATCAGAACCAGGATGGCAGTCGGCAATGGAACCAGGCAACCATACTCTCCCGAGACCTTCTTCATTACAATATGTGGCTACAACTGTCTATCACCTGGCCTTGTCGCCTAACACATCCGGACAAATATGGAATCTGGACAGCCGGATTTGGTGACCCGCACATTTTCCAGCATATCTCTGACCATGAGTGCTCAATCTGACCATCTCGCCATATTCATGACCGCAACCGACACCGGTGTCGGAAAAACAACCATCACGGCGGCTCTGGTTCTGGCGTTGCAAAAAAAAGGGCATCGAGTGGGCGTCATGAAGCCGGTGGAAACCGGTCTCGATCCTCAACAGCCAGAGACTTCCGACACAGGCCGTCTTCAGAGTCTACTCTCCCCTCCTCCTCCCTTTGCGTCAATCTGTCTCTATGCCTTTCCTCAGCCCATTGCGCCGTTAGCTTGCGCTCGCGCACAGGGAATAGCCATTGATGTGGCGGGAATTGCCACCGCCTTTCATGTCGTCAGGCAACAGCATTCCGTGTGTTTCGTGGAAGGTGCAGGAGGGGTCTTGACTCCACTCTCACCAACACACACCATACGAGACCTGATCGTGTCGCTGAATCTTCCGGCTATCGTGGTCAGCAGAACGAGCCTTGGCAGCGTGAATCATTTGCTCCTGACTTTGGAAGCACTGCACGGTGCAGGCATTAAGCCGTGCGGAATCGTCCTGAATGATCCCCTGCCCTCAACCCAAAACGAGTGTTTCATTCGGCAGCGAACCTCCACGATTGGTCTGATTCATGAATGGTCGACCGTACCGGTATTTGGCCCCTTGGAATATCAAAAAACCGTGCAGACGGACTGGCGAAAGGGAATGGAAAACTTAGCCAACCATCCTGAAATTCAACGATTGGCCAACCACCTCATTAAAAAAGAGACATAAACCGCGCCAACGCTTTGGGGCGATCACTCGCATTGAGTATGGCCGAAGCGACCGCTACTCCATTGGCACCTGCCGCTTGGAGTGCCGGAACAGAATCTGGAACAATCCCACCAATGGCAATGATAGGAAGGGGGGTCAGGTCTCGAATACCAGCCAGTCCTTCAATACCAACAACCGGCTCATGATTCGCTTTGGTTCTTGTCGAAAAGATAGGGCCAAACCCTAAATAATCCGCACCTTCTTCCGTGGCTAATCGCACCTGTTCAGGATTGTGGGTCGAAACGCCAATCAACATTTTCTGTCCGACAACTTTCCGTGCAAGAAGTAGGGGAAGGTCGGCCTGACCAAGATGAACACCATCGGCCTCGAGAGCCAACGCCAAATCACATCGATCATTCACAATAAACGTCATGTCCCTCTTTGCCGCCACATTTCGCAGAACCCGGCCAGCCTCATATGCCTGTTTCATCGATCCGGTTTTATTCCGATATTGCACCAGCTTAACCCCTGCTTCGCCAGCCTGCTGCACGACCTCCGCCAGTGAACATCGCGAGGCCCAGCTGTCATCGACAATGAGATAAAACCGAGAAAAAGCAGTGGGGAGGGAAATCCGAGAAATAGGGACTGCGCTCATGGGGACTGTAAAGCAACAAGCCGGTCCAAAAATCGAGTGGACACGGGACCCTTTTGGAAATCAGGATGATCAAGAATCCGCCGATGGAGAGGAATACTGGTTTTAATTCCTTCAATTACAAATTCATCCAACGCCCGTCTAGTACGAGCCATGGCTTCCTCTCGATCTCGCCCAAAGGCAATAAGCTTCGCAATCATCGAGTCATAATACGGATGGACAATACCGGTGTTATCCATGGCGGTATCCACGCGTATCCCTGGTCCGCCAGGTGGACAAAATTTTGTGATGGTACCGGGGCTAGGGGTAAATCGATCCGGACATTCGGCATTGATTCGGCATTCGATGGCATGCCCGGTCAATTGAATATCTTTTTGTCGATAGGACAGCTCTTCCCCAGCAGCAATACGAATTTGCTCCTTAATCAGGTCGACTCCCGTCACCATTTCGGTGACCGGATGCTCAACTTGAATACGCGTGTTGACTTCCATGAAATAAAATTTTCCACTTTGATCCATGAGGAACTCCACGGTGCCGGCATTTCGATACTTCACGGACTTGATGGCCTCAACTGCCACCTGCCCCATTTTGCGTCGTAACGAATCGTCCAACGCCGGAGAAGGGGATTCCTCCAACACCTTTTGATAGCGACGCTGTATGGAACAATCTCGTTCATGAAAATGCACAACATGCCCATGGTTATCCGCCATAATCTGAAATTCAATGTGCCGTGGATCTTCAAAAAATCGCTCAAGATACACACCGCCATGCCCAAAGGCTGTTTGGGCTTCTAATTGAGCGGATTCGATCGCCTGGGCCAACTCTTCTTCATGCCAGACCACCCGCATCCCTCGCCCCCCGCCACCGGCCGAGGCTTTCACAATAACGGGAAACCCAAGCTTTTTGGCAATAGCGACACAGGTATTGGGATCGTTTAATTCACCATCGCTCCCTGGCAACACAGGGATTCCACGTTTCTTCATGTGGGCCCTGGCTTTTGATTTATCGCTGAGTAGAGCAATATGCTCGGAAGTTGGTCCAATAAAGGTAATCCCAATCGACTCGCATACCTCCGCAAAATGCGCATTTTCAGCTAAAAACCCGTACCCGGGGTGAATCGCATCCACTCCGGTAATTTCGGCAGCACTCAAGACATTCGGAATATTTCTATAACTCAGACCCCCTTCGGCAGGTCCGACACAGACATGTTCGTCTGCGTAACGGACATGGAGTGATTGAGCATCAACATCTGAATGAATCGCGACGGTGCGAATACCCAACTCCCGGCACGCTCGATTCACCCGCAGAGCAATTTCTCCACGATTGGCAATAAGAATTTTTTTAAACACGTCGTATCCTTAAGATAAAAAGACTTCAGAAAGCCATTCTAATCATTATGAGCAACCGTGACTCTCCAAATCACTATCAGGACAACCCAGCTCTCAAGATCCCGACAAAGGATCAATTAAATAGAGCGGCTGGCCAAACTCAACCGGAGTCGTACTTTCCACCAGAATTTTGACGACTTTGCCATCGGTTTCCGCCTCAATTTCATTCATCAGTTTCATGGCTTCGACAATGCAAAGCACCTGCCCTTTTTTGACAATATCACCTTCTTCGACATAGGGATCAGTATCAGGAGAAGGGGAACGATAAAAGGTCCCCACAATGGGCGAGGTCACAGTCAAGAAATGTGCGGGCTCGGTAGAGAGGATCGGAACCGGCTTCTCCAATGAGGAGCCAGTGTCCACTGGCTTTGATCCGTCTATCTGGTGGGAAGTAACAGCCGGCACATGATCCCGTCTAATGCGAATTCGCACACCTTTTTTTTCGAATTCCAACTCGGTCAGGTGGTGCCGGTTTAACACTTCGACAAGGTCTTCGATTTCTCTTCTGGATGAATCAGCCATAATCTCCTATTTCGTGTATGTCTGGAGGACAGGGACCCCGAATTACCGAACCCGTTCTACATAGCTGCGCGTCCTCGTATCAATTTTAATCACTTCTCCGGTTACCAGATAGAGAGGCACCTTCACGGAGGCGCCGGTCTCGACAACGGCCAACTTGGTCCCCCCGGATGCCGTATCCCCTCGGATGCCGGGATCGGTTTCCACGACTTTCAACTCCATAAAGACAGGCAACTCTACCGCGATCGGCTCATCATGATACAACAAAATTTTGACGACGGTGTTTTCCTTGAGCAAATCGACGTTTTCGCCCAATTGGTTTTTAAGATAGGTAAACTGCTCAAAACTACTAATATCCATGAAGGCATATTCTTCGCCAGCGTTATAGAGAAATTGCATGTCGCATTCCTCAAGGTTGGGCTCGTCGAATTTTTCTCCAGAACGAAATGTACGATCAATGACATTCCCCGTTTTATAGCCCTTCAGTTTTGTTCGAACAAAGGCACCGCCTTTTCCGGGTTTTACATGTTGAAATTCCACAATATAATAGGGTTGCCCATCCAGCTCCAAGCGCGACCCATTTCGAAATTCTGCAGTCGTTATCACAGCATCAAACTCCTCATACAATAAACGTGAACAGAAATTTTAGTGGTGTAATGGGATTGTCCGCTGAAGCGCATCAACCAGCGCTCTCAGTCCAAGCAGGTAACTTTGGGGTCCAAACCCAGAAATTTGGCCAAGCGACACCGGGGCAAGGTAAGAGCGCCGACGAAAACTTTCCCGGCGATGGATATTCGATAAATGGACTTCGACCATAGGAATTCCCACGCTCACAATCGCATCCCGGAGGGCTATACTGGTGTGGGTATAGGCAGCAGGATTAAACACCACCCCTTCAAATCGTGCCTTGGCCTCCTGGATCCAGGTAATCAATTCCCCTTCCACATTGGATTGCCGGCTCTCGACCGAAACACCTAACTCCTTTCCTAAATTTTCCAGTGAAACATTCACCTCGTCCAAGGTGATGGTGCCATAGATGGTCGGCTCACGAGTTCCAAGTAAATTCAGATTAGGCCCATGTAATACCAGTATATTCACTAGGTTTTTTCCCTCAATAAATTGCGTTGGCGAGGAGGCAGAATATCTAGGACACAGGCATCATTGGACTGGTGAAGTCTGGGAAAGACAGATCCCGTGAAATTTTAGCAGCGACAGACGAATGGGTCAACGGAATTTAGCGCACTTCTCAAGATGAGCATCCTCCGGCACGATCCAGGAGTACCCGTCTCAGCTCAACCATTGCCCATGTGTCCCGGCCACAATATTCATGTAATGCCTGGGCGATGTGAGCACGCTCCATGAGGTCTGTTTCATGAAAAACCATTTTCTGGTACATGACGGCAGCCACGGCCCCATTTTGGATGGTTAAATCATCGTAAGCCAAGGAAGGAACCAAAGCTGGCAAGACGGTTTTAATGGAGTAGGAACCGTGAAAGTTCGGATGATAATAATGTTGCTGAATGACCGAAAGAAGATCCCATAACCGGCGAACCACCTTCGATAGGGTGGGCTTCAACTGAGGCAGCACATCTCCCAGCCCAAAAAGCAGAAAACGCTCATATTCCGAATAGACACAGATAGTCCCGGCTTCCCCTACGCTCTCCAACAGACTCAAAGCCACTTCTTCTCGAGGGTCCCGGCCGTCGGTGCACAGATAATGATGGTGAACGACTGTGCCATCAGGGTATTCAATATGGTTTGACCACTGGAAGGGAATCGGCCGATAGGGACGAGTATGAGCAAACGCCGGGATCGCCGGCATAAAAGTTTCAAAATCTAAATGATGAACCGGAAACCTGACGGATTGCAGACGAGGCCGAAGGAGAGGTGAGATCCATTCCACATTATCCTTCACTCGTTGCTGAGTTGCGGACAACTGAATATGGTCTGGAATCTCATCAATGGTTTCAATCCCCTCCTCCAGGAGGAGCGGTTGCAATTTCGAGCTACCAGGGAGATGAAACACCCACCGCTGAGGCTTCTCTTTCGTGCAATGGTTCCAGAAAGGGCATTCATACGGCTGATAGCAATGATTATCAGGGACAATGGAGGGTGGTGTCGCCTGCTCCAACGTCTTCCACATATCCTCAAGCTGTGCCTGAATCAATGGCCGACGCGCCTCCACTTCTTCGGTCTTATTTTCCAAAACAAACATTTCTTCTAAATTTAGATCTCCGCCAAGATAAGAATACTGGGTATTCAGATGCATTAAAAAACACCCGCTGACTTCGATGCCCGCTCCCTCCAGGACTGCAGCTTGAATTGCCAGATCGTCCAAATGCGTAGCTTTCACTTTCGAAGTCGCCTTCACTTCAATCAATCGCCAACGCCTAGCATCAATCCGCTCCAAGATGTCAACACGAACCAAAATACCTTGCCAGACAAACGCCCCTTCAAACAGGGACTGGATGTCTGCATCCTTCACAATCTCATTGGTGCGAAGAAGAGCTGCAGGAATTTGACGGTGTGTTTGTTCAATCAGAACACCGTGGGGAAAACATTGACGCGCAACGACGCCAACATCTGTGCCCATATCCATGATGGCCCGGCGATCCGGCGTAGGCGGGGTGGCTAATTCTGGCGAATGGATTTCCAAATACAACCGCTTGGCACATTGCAAACCCGCCAGGAAGCGGCTTTTTGATAAACGATGCGTGGAAACAGGTTGGGTTTGTTTTTCTAATCCTGTAACAAGGGGCAAAGGAGAAATTGGGTTCATGGGCTTATGAGAGCTCCCGGGAATGAAGAGGAACACCCAATTTCAAAAAGTCATTCTTAAGCATCAGGACCCATACATGATTGCTGCATTTCAGATAGAAGCATACTGCTCAATTTTTTTCTCCCATGCAACATACCTGCAATTTCATCATCCTCAGTACATTTCTCAGGAATAATTCAGGTGGATTCCATTTATCCCCATGGCCTGTGGAAAAACACCAACAATCCAGCTGTCAGAAACGATTCCTCTAAAATTGCCAATGACTTACGAAACATCCTACCACCGCTTAACTAATTGTTTGTTAAAAACTTTACCATTTTTTTCAACACAGATTCCGTATAATCTTACCTACAAAATACATTCAACTCCTTACTATTCAAAAAAGACCAGAAGATGTTTTATCCACAAAAACTGGGGAAGATTTCTGAATAACCCTGTATATAACGCAATCAAATCCTCATTGTACGCCTCTCTCAGCAAAACGCCTCAATAACAGGCACTTTCCTTAAATGCCATTGACATCTCTTCAAGAATTCAATTCAAGTCACATAATTTTTACAGTAATCGCATACCAACCGTATCGGCGAACTGGCGACCCTTCCGCGTTAACTGCACACATCTTTCTGTCGGAAGAAGATAATCTTCTTTCACCAGTCCCTCATACGATGTCATCCAGCATTCGTCCTGAGATGCCCGATAGATCCAATCAATTGGCACCCCCTCAAGCAGACGCAATCCAAACACAATACGTTCCTTTTCTTGCTGAAAACGAGACAGCACCTCTTTTGAGGCAATCGGCAGTTGTCCGGCCATCAAATATTTCGAATAATGCTCAAGACTGGACACGTTTCCAAACCGGCATTCGGAAATAAAGGATTGGGCACTTGGACCCAATCCCAAATACTCCAACCCTCGCCAATATCGAAGATTATGCTGACAGGCAAATCCTGCCTTCGCCCAATTGGAAAGTTCATAGCGAGACCATTGCAACGACTCCAATTGGACTTCAGCCTGCTCCTGAAAAGACGCCTCATGATCTGGGTCCATCACCTCAAATAGCCCGCGCCGAAATTCATTATAGAATCGAGTCCCTTTTTCAATAGAAAGTGCATAACAGGACAAATGAGAGGGATCCAGCTCCAGTGCATAAGTCAGAGTCCTTTCCCATGACTGGACAGTTTGGTTGGGAGTCCCGTAGATGAGGTCAAGATTAATATTGGAGAAACCAGCCTGTTTTGCGTTTTGAACCTTGGCTTTAGCCTCCGCACTGGTCCCTGAAAGTCCCAACATCGTCCGTTCCTGTTGATCAAAAGATTGGATCCCTATACTTAAACGTGTCACGCCTGCTTGCTGAAGAAAATCAACATACCTGTCCGTAAGAGATTCCGGTGTTGCTTCGACGGTGATTTCACACTGTTCCGAGAGGGAAAACTTGGACCTAATGCTAAAAAAAATAAGAGCCAACTGTTCAGGACGTAAGACCGTGGGAGTCCCACCCCCGACATAGACGGTTGCAACCGTTCGCTCTCTCATTCCCGGTTGGTTAGCATACAGCGCGATTTCTTGTTCAATGGCCTGAAGAAACTGTTTCACCCGTAGTTCTTCATGCAGGACGAGATAAAATGCACAAAAATGACATCGTTTTATACAAAAAGGAACATGGAGATAAATCCCAAGATCAGCAGGGAGATCATCGTGTTCCCCTGAGCGCTCACTTAACTGTGTCCTAACATTCATCTCATCCTGCATCACAACGACCTTTCAACCTATTCCTCCAGAAAGCCTTTGGCGAGAAGAGAGTGAACCTGCATGGACGTGCGAAGCAAGGAACTAAACGGCACCATGAAGAGACAAATCTGCCAATCGAAGACCAACGTATTATTTCTCTTCATGGTGCCGTTCGCGATAGACAGGACATATTCCCTTACGCTGAAGGAGACTGGTGACATCCGCAACCATTTTTCGATTACCACACACATATACCGCTAGATGATCCACATCCGGGAACTCCTGAAGCAGATGTGTCACCCGTCCCGTCCTTCCCCTCCAATGATGAACAGGTTGAGACAGGGTCAGATTAAAGGAAAAATTTTTATAGCAATCGGCCCACTTTTGCAACTGGTCCAAATAGTAGATATCCGACTCACTCCGAAGTCCCCACAGCAAGGTCATGGGCTGAGAACACGATTGCTCAAAGAGACTGGACAGCATAGACCATAAAGGCGCGATGCCGGTTCCCGTCCCAATAAATAACAGATCTCGTTCAGGGTCCTCATGAAGGTGAAATGAACCGAAAGGACCGGAACATTCAAGTTCCTCACCGATCGAATGCTCCAACGAAAACGTTGCGCCTTTTCCTTTGTCTCCGGTATTAAAGAGTAGTACGAGCTGATGAGAGGAACTGGGAAGTGAAGCCAGCGAATAGTATCTCAGGAATGAACGGCCCGAAGCCCCATCAGGGATGTTTACGGCAATTGCTTGGCCTGGGAGAAATTCTAAGCTCTGGGTATCCACCAACTCCAAGATTAATTCTCGAACATCTTGAGTCAAATGCCGAACAGAGAGAACCTTGGCCCGGAATCGTCTGGGGGTCATGCCTAAGAATGTAGAGAATCTTGGTTCATCTGGCAAGAGCCTAGGATCGAGGTTTTTCCATTTCCACCAAGGGCTGAAGAGACCCTACGCGGATAGAGCCAGGCTCTGAGGACAGCTACCCATCAGGACAGGGGAACCAACACTGGGAGCCTCCTCACGCTCGCCTTGACTCACTAGGGGAAATGTGATCTGGAGCTGAAGACGAATGTGCGAGTCAATGAGATTCCTGAAAAAAAAGGGAATACCTTACCGGTCAGCGGAACCGGCGAGATCCAATAAGAATGCATAGATCATCGCGGTTTCCTCATACCGTTTAAAACGGCCTGAGGCTCCACTATGGCCTGCATCCATATTGGTTCTGAGCAAAAGGCGTTGATTATCGGTCTTCAGCGCACGCAGTTTTGCAACCCATTTGGTCGGCTCCCAAAATTGCACTTGTGAGTCATGCAACCCTGAAGTCACTAAAAGGTGAGGATACGGCTGGGGTTGAAGGTTATCGTAAGGTGAATAGGAAAGCATATACTCGTAAAACTGTTGTTGATTGGGATCACCCCATTCATCATATTCTCCCGTCGTCAGAGGGATATTGGGATCTAACATCGTGGTCACCACATCCACAAAAGGAACCTGTGCCACTACACCATGAAACAAATCAGGCCGCATATTCATAATCGCCCCCATCAACAAACCACCAGCGCTTCCACCAAGAGCGAATAATTTCTGAGGGGCAGCGTACCCTTGCCGAATTAAAAATTCGGCACAGGCAATAAAATCCGTGAAGGTATTTTTCTTGGATAATAACTTGCCGTTTTCATACCACTGTCGGCCCAGTTCCTCTCCACCTCGAATGTGGGCTAACGCATAGACAAACCCACGATCCAACAAGCTGAGTCGGGGGGAGCTAAAACTTGCATCCATGCTCGCACCATAGGAACCATAGCCATACAACAACAGGGGATGCGTGCCATCCGGAACAAAACCTTTTCGGTAGACCACGGATATAGGAATAGAGGTACCATCTGGTGCTGGAGCAAAAAGGCGTTCCGTCTGGTAGTGGCTGATGTGAAAATTCCCAAGGACCGGTTCTTGTTTGAGAAGAATTTTTTCTCGTGTTTCCATGTGATAATCATAGATGGTCATGGGGGTGGTCATGGATGTATACCCAAATCGTAGATAAGGAGTATCGGCTTCTAAATTATCCCCCAACGCTGCAAGGTAGGCCGGCTCTCCAAAATTCAGTTCATGTTCAGAGGCATCTTCGGTCCGAAGCATACGAAGATGGATGAGACCCTGCCTCCGTTCTTCTAACACCAGGAAATTCTTGAATAGCTCAAATCCTTCCAAATACACCTCTAGCCGGTGAGGAATCACTTCTTCCCAGTGTGTGGCGCTCGTGGCTTTTGTTTCAGTCCGCATCAAACGAAAGTTTTTGGCATCATCATTCGTTCGAATCCAGAAATGATCCCCCAGATGATCCACATCGTATTCATGCCCTCGTTTCCTGGCCTGAAATATCTGAAAATCGCTTTCAGGGTTATCCGCATTCAGATACCGGTACTCATTCGTTATGGATTGATGGGATCCAATCAACAAATACTGTTTGGATTTTGTTTTTTCGATAGAAACAGAAAAGGTTTCATCCGTTTCCTCATACACCAACGTATCCAGTTGGGGGTTCGTCCCCAACCGATGACAAAAAATCTGATTGGATCGCAAGGTTACAGAATCCTGTCTGGAATAAAAGAGAGTACGGTTGTCATTGCCCCACTCCATATTTCCTGTCACCGAAGGAATCCATTCATCAATCGTCTCGCCCGTTGTCAGATTTTTAAAGCCAATGGTATATATCCGCCGACCTTGCGTATCAATGGCATAGGCGAGAATATCTTGGGCAAAACTTACCGTCCAATTCCCCAATGAGAAATAATCATGTCCCCGAGCCAATTCATTGCCATCGACCATGATGAGTTCCGGATTCGCTAAGGATTTCTCTTTACGGCAGTATAGGGCATATTCCTTTCCCTCTTCATAGCGAGTGTAATACCAAAAGTCTCCCAGCCGAAACGGAACAGATAAATCCGTTGGCTGAATGCGGTCCCTGATCTCTTCAAACAGGGTCTGCTCCAATTCTCTGGTGTGGCTCCTCAACGTGGCGGCATACTCATTCTCAGCCTGCAAATAGGCCAGGACTTCAGGGTTCTCACGATCTCTGAGCCAATAATACTCGTCTGTTCGAACGTGCCCATGATGTTCTAACCGGTACGGGACGCGTTTAGCACGGGGTGGAGTTGGCATGAAAGAACTAGAATGGGAGGAACGGGTCGTCATGAAATTCCCTTGTCGTCAAACATTGCAGATCGTTACGTTTCATCTATATTTTTTGGGTTTTGTCGCACCCGCTTCGCGCGAGTTCGCAGTTTCTTCTCTTCCAAACGCTTCTCACGCACTCGATGCGGCACTCGGGTTGGAACCCGGGCCTTTACAGGGCGCAGGGCATCCTGCAGTAATTTCACAAACTTCTCCAATAAATCAGCGCGATTAGCCGATTGGGTGCGATGTCGTTGAGCCTGCAGCCTCAGAACCCCTTCTTGGTTCATGCGTTGCCCAACCATTTCGGCAATTCGTCGTTTTTGATAGCCACTAAGAACGGACGTATGGTTGACGTCAAACTCTAAAATGACGCGACTATTCACCTTATTAACATGTTGTCCACCAGGACCTGCGCTTCGAGCAGCTGAAAATCGCACGTCAGAATCAGGAATAGAAAGATGGGGAGTGATCTCAATTGGCATACTGTTATCCGTTCAAAATCGGGTCTGGTCTTTTTTTGTGCTCACGTTAGAAATCATTTCCCACTCACCAACCTGAGACCTCACGCTAAACTAGACGGCTTCCATCTTCCTTGCCCTGATTAATTCCCCACGGAATGATGCCATCCTTTAACCATCCTGGCGGATTAATAAGGAGAATGACCGCACTCACAAAAAGAAAAGCAGGAACCATAAGATTCCTGCCCTTCTGAATTCACCACTTTTTTGGTACCTATGTCAATCTGATGTCATGGATTTTATCCTGTACAATTAAAGTTTCGCGACCGAAACAGGTCACTGAATTTCAGCCAACATGGCCTTGACATGGGACTCCTTGAGCTTTTTCAATGCCACAACCTCGATTTGACGAATCCGCTCACGAGTTACGGACATGGACCGCCCGACCTGCTCCAGAGTCCAAGCTTCATCCACTCCAATACCAAAGCGTAAACGAATGACTTGTTGCTCCCGGTCAGTCAAAACCTGAAAAATTTGATTCAGCCACTGTGCATTTGATTTACGGGACACTTCTTCGTCAGGAGACTGGCAGGCCAGGTCAGGAATTAATTCTCCTAATTCCGTCTCTCCATCCACAGAAGGAGCATCTAGGGATATCGGCTCCTGAAACGCTTCAATCGTTTCTTTCACCCGATCGCCGGTCATCTCCAGGCGTTGGCCAATTTCTTCAAATGTGGGCTCTCTATCAAATTGCTGCGCAAGACGCTGAGCAGTCTTGGCAATTTTGGTGGATGCCTCATTCGTATGCACCGGCACACGAATCGTCCGGCTTTGATCGGCAACCGCTCGCGAAATGCCCTGGCGAATCCACCACGTCGCATAGGTACTGAATTTAAACCCACGGGTGTAATCAAATCGTTCTGCCGCTTTCATCAGCCCAATATTCCCTTCTTGCACAAGGTCAAGAAAGTTCATCCCTCGCCCTAAATAACGCTTAGCGACATCCACTACCAGACGAAGATTGCGCTGCACCAAGGCATCTTTTGGTTCTTCAATATCCACCCGAACTTCACCAATCGAAAGACTAATTTCCGAAAACCGCAGACTAAGCTTTTGGCCTGCCTTGCCATTCATCGCCGAGAATGTCTCAATGTTGCCTAAACACTCTACGATGGCTTCCACTACCGGAGCTGAATATCCATTTAGCTCTGAGAATTTTGTCAATTCATCCTGAAACAACTTTACCTCCGAACCTTGATTCAGTCCCTTGGTAAGCTCAAAGGCCTCCTGTAACAATGAACGAAGGTGGGCCGTACCCTGATATAGTCTGGTAGCCAGCGCTAACTCCTCCCTGGCATTCAAAAGTGGGCGTGAGCGAAACCCACGAAAGTACATGGACTCTAAATTTACGGATCCAGGCTCAGCAATGGATTTGGAGCTCTCCTCTTTATCCATATCCAAATCCGCCTGCGAATTTCGATAACTTGATTGAGCCCGTTTCTTAGATCGGCTCCTAACCAAGGACAGTGCGTGACTTTCCTGCGTTTCGCTGAATTGTGAACCCCTTTGAATTGTAATCATGAGTTCCCCCTCTGGACATTTCAGGGTTAAGGCAACAAACCTTGACCAATACAAATTTACCTCTGTAGACCTGGCCTGTAGAGGCTCCTTTTATATTTGGTCAGTACAGGTATATGTGTACCACCAGGAGATGAAAGATAAATTAGGGGAAAATTAAAAAATTTTAATAGTGCGGGAAGTCTGTGTCTTACACTATCGCAGCAGACGGAGCCAAAGGGAGGAAAACCGTAAAGCATGAACCACCATGAACGACACTTTGGACCTCAATAGTCCCATGGTGAACTTCCACAATCCACTTACAAATCGCTAAACCCAATCCAGTTCCTTTTGCCGAATGAGAACGCGCTTCATCGGTCCGGTAAAATCGATCAAAAATTCTGCCGTGATCCTCAGAGGCAAGACCAATACCGTGGTCTCGAACCACTAGCTTTCCCTTGTTTCCGGCAACAAGCAAAGAGAGTTCCACGGTTTGTCCTTGATGAGAATATTTCACGGCATTATCGACCAGATTTAAAAGTAATTCCCTCAAACGTAGATCGTCTCCCTGGACAACGACGGGCTCAATGGCTTTGAGTACTGTGTGAATATTGCGTTCTTGGCCCAACACCAAGGCCTGTTGCTGGATTTCTCGCACTAAATCATCCAATTGAACTGGATACATCTTGAGCTTAATTTCCCCAAGATCCGCTCGTGATAAAAACAAAAGCTCATCCACGATCCGGCTCATGCGGTCGATTTCCTCCAAATTGCTCTCCAGCACAGCCTGATAATCTTCTGCTTGCCGTGGTCGCCGTAACGCCAGCTCAGTTTCCCCTTTTGTAATGGTTAAGGGTGTTCGAAGTTCGTGAGACGCATCCGCACTAAACTGCCGGATTTGCCGGAATGACACTTCTAATCGTCCAATCATGTCATTAAAGGTCGAGGCTAATTGTCCAATTTCATCGTTGGAATGAGGAGTTTGAATCCGCTGAGTCCAATCCCCGGCTGCTATACGTTGGGCCGCTTGCGTAATGGCATGAACCGGACGCAACGCTCGGCCTGCCAAAAACCACCCTCCGACCAAGGAGACGAGCAAGGCTAAAGGAGACGCGATGTAGAGCCCGGCTAAGAGCCGATGCAGCATTCGCTCTGTTGGGTAAAGTGATGTCCCAACGCGTAAAATATTCACTAATTGATCATCTTGACGAATAGGAACCGACAGCAATCGCAGTGGAACGCCTTTTTCAAATTGAACGGATTCAAACGTGGATTTTCCATCGAGAGAGGCACGAAACGATGTCTGACTCAATGGAATCTCTCGGCTTTGAATATTAGCGGACTGAATCGTCACTTGCCCCGCCGGCCCAAAAATTTGAAAAAACTTATCCAAAAGTGCGATTTCAGGAAAGTCCTGAGATAAATCTTCAAAAATCAAGAATGGACCAAACCGGTGTTCTCCGAGGGTTCGAATCGCCACAGCTGCGGCCTCATCCAACGAGGCATCCACCTGTTCCCGAAGTGCGCGGGACATGACCAAATATAATGCCACGGCAAAAAGAACCAGAATGAGAGCCAACGCGGATCCATACCATAAAGTTAATCGAACTCGAATCGAGGTCGTTTTCACCCGTCCGACCTCATCATATATCCGCTTCCCCTGACCGTTTGAATCAAACTTCGTTCCCGTCCTTTATCAATTTTGTTTCGCAAGTAGCTAATATACACATCAATAACATTTGTAAACGTATCAAAATCCAAATCCCACACATGTTCCGTAATCATGGACCGCGTTAACACCCGTCCCGCATTTCGCATTAAATACTCTAAGAGCGCATATTCTTTAGTCGTGAACTCAAGACGTTGGCCAGCACGAGTCACCTCTCGAGTCACAGGATTTAGTATCACATCATCTACTTGAAGAATTCCGGTTGGAGCCCCTCCTGCTCGACGAAGGAGCGCTCGAGCTCTGGCGAGCAATTCTTCAATCGCAAAGGGTTTCGTTAAATAATCGTCAGCCCCAGCATCCAGCCCCTTGACCCGTTGGTCCACTTCTGAACGTGCCGTTAAAATAAGTACGGGAGCTTTGACACCTGCGGCACGAGCACGCTTAAGCACTTCGAGACCTGGCAATCCTGGCAACATTAAATCCAAGACAATCAAGTCATAATTTACGGCTTGAGCCCAATCCAACCCTCCCGGCCCATCCGCGCATACATCGACGGCATAACTTTCTTCCTCCAGCGCTCGCCGGATAAAGGAAGCCACCTTAGGTTCATCTTCCACCACTAAAATCCGCATCTTAAAAAAATCTTACCATCTACATACCGGAACGGAGAAGGGGAACGTCAAAGGAATGAATAATAGAAATTCATGAAAAGAGAGAATCACAAGTATCCATAACATAATTCCCTAGGGATATGGCAAAAAAAAAGCCCCGTCATGTACATGACGGGGCCTTATCGATTCATTTATAGACTCAGATTAGAGATGGTCCACCAAACTCCGAAGTTTATGGCTGCAACTTGGGTGACGAAGTTTCTTTAGGGCTTTGGCCTCAATCTGACGGATGCGCTCACGAGTCACGTCAAAATCCTGACCAATTTCCTCCAGGGTATGATCGGTACTATCACCGATCCCAAACCGCTTACGAATCACAGTTTCTTCGCGAGGAGTCAACACCCCCAAGGCATTAGCAATCTGACGTTGCAGATCATAACGGTTTGCAGCATCCATAGGAGAAACTGCATTTTTATCTTCAATTAGGTCCCCTAATTGGCTATCCTCTTTTTCGCCGATTG
Source organism: Nitrospira sp. MA-1 (assembly GCA_032139905.1). Lineage (NCBI taxonomy): Bacteria > Pseudomonadati > Nitrospirota > Nitrospiria > Nitrospira sp. MA-1. The sequence continues at coordinate 39,035 of JAQJDB010000004.1, read as the reverse complement.
GCGTTTCAAGGGAAATAGTCCCCTTAGAAATATCCAACATCATGCGGACCTTTTCAGGAGTTAGCCCCATCCGTTCGGCAATTTCCTCTGGGGTAGGCTCACGCCCTAATTGTTGCACCAACTGCCTTGCCGTCCGGGCTAGTTTTGTATTGGCCTCAATCATATGCACCGGAATACGAATGGTACGGGCCTGATCGGCTATGGCACGCGTCACACCCTGTCGAATCCACCACGTTGCATAGGTGCTAAATTTATAGCCACGCTGATACTCAAACTTATCAACAGCACGCATTAATCCAATATTGCCTTCTTGGATCAAATCGATAAACTGCAATCCCCGATTTGTATATTTTCGTGCAATACTGACGACCAATCGCAAATTGGCCTCGATCAATTGGGCCTTCCCTCGTTTCACCTTTTCCTCGGCGGTCTCCAGAATAGTCAGGGCAGCCGTAAATTCTTCCATCGGCATACCCAGCACCTCGTCTTGGATCCGCAAGAGGGTGCCTTTCCCTGCTTCCACTTCTTGTTTTAACTTTTCGATTTCTTCCGGAGTTAATTGCTGTTTTCGCCTATGCGAACTCCCTTTTGTGGTCGCGCGGGGTTTTTTCCCAATCACCTGCATACCATCCTGCCCTGCAAGCCCAAGCCTTTTCGTATGACGGGCAGTCATCATTTCAACCGATCGAATTTCCTGCCCAACATCTTTGACACGCCTTAACATTTGGTCTTTAACACGCTGATGCAGATTAAGTGCCTCGATTTGATCCACAAATTGGTCAGCCAGACCAATCCGGCGCTTCTCAAGTTGCGCCTTCGAATTTTTAGTCGTTTGCCCATCTCGATTTTGAATGTAAAGTGAAAGCAACCCACGCCCAAGCTTTCGAACCGTTGCCAGACTCTCTAACGTTCGTAATCGGAGCTCTTCATCCTCCTGTTCGCTGGCAATGGCCTCCTCTTCAACTTCCTCTTCCTCTAAGGTTTCCTGCAGGAGCACGATATCTCGAACACGAATCTCCTCCAGCTTCAGTTGGTCGTGGAGAGATTCTAGGTAATTGATATTCAACGGCATGCCATAGACAGCACATGCTAACTCACGTTTGCCTTCCTCAATGTGTTTTGCCAGCTCAATTTCGCCTTCACGGGTGAGCAAAGGCACCCGTCCCATTTCTTTTAGATACAACCGGACCGGATCATCGATGCGGGTAGGTTCACCTGGCGTCAAATCAATATCCAGGGAAGAATCCGTTTCCTCCTCTGAATCATCTGATTCCTCTTGCCCCGCATTCTTTTTTAACGCCGCCAACTGCAAGGCCGTCCGCTTTGAAGGATCGATTACCTGGAGATTGACTTCGTGCAACTCGCTTAAAATGGTATGTAATTGATCAGAAGTGATCTGGTCGGCAGGAAGAATACTCGTCAAGTCTTTTATGGTCACATGCCCTTTGGGCTTACCAATCTCAATTAAACGCTGAATCACCTCCGGCAATGACGCTGTCTTCCCCATTAACATAGCTCCTTAAAAATTAATAGCTCAACCCAATCATACCACTTTTCGTATTGAGCCAACGGGCCCTCGCAGCACAAGAAACCAATCAGTCCTTCCTCACCGTTCTTCCAAAAAAGAATCTTACTTCCAGAGAAGTGAGCAATCTCTCATACAGATTTAAAGATAAATCGCCCTCCAATCTGTATTAAGTACGTCATACCGAGTTTTGGGCGAAACCAGGAAAAAGACCTATTGTTTACAAAAAGCGAAGGTAAAAATACAAGGCGCAATTTGATAACACTATATAAAAATTTTGTCTGAAAAGTAAAGATAAATTTCCTAAGAATCAACCAAAGTCACCTACAACAAAGCACGTATCATTTCTCTGAAAATCCGTCGCCTTCATTTGACCTATTAAACCAATTACCCGCTTGTTTTTATTTAAAATTTTAGCATTAAGATCCTGAAATTTATTTTGTGATCTTCTCCTCAAAAAGACAAAATCTACAAAAACTATCAAGAAAACACTGCTACATCCGACAAGATAACCTATGACCGCCTTCTCGAACCTAAATAGTTCCTGGACTTAGGAACGAGCTTAAACAGGAAGAAAGCAGCAACCATGATTTCACTTTTGTTGGTTGAAGATGACCTTAAAGAAGCGTTGGTTATTAGAAACATGCTGAAAGAAGGCCTCCAAAACCAATTTACTTTGGAGAATAGCCTTTCTCTCAGTGATGCTCTCGACCTCATTCAACAAAACAAATTCCAAGCCATTATTCTGGACTCGCATCTCCCAGACGGGAAATCATTTGAATCCATTCTGCAATTCATGCAGTTTTGCCCCGATATCCCGATTCTGATTTTGAGCGGAGTTGAGGAAGAAGCCCAGGCGATTCAAGCCGTAAAAAGTGGAGCCCAGGACTATTTAATCAAAGGCCAGACCAGCAGCTCGACTCTGTGCCGGGCCATTCGGTACGCCATGGAACGCCAGAAGGCCACACAACGCATTACCCAATTGGCTCATTACGACCACCTGACAGGGCTTGCAAACAGAGGCCTTTTTTATGAACGATTAAATTGTGCCGTGGCCCGCTGCCATCGGAACGACACGGCAATCGCTCTAATGTTTTTGGACCTGGATCATTTCAAAGATATTAACGATACCCTCGGCCATGAATACGGGGATTCGTTACTCAAAACTGTGGCCGCACGAATCAAAAAATGTATTAGAGAAATTGATACGGGTGTCCGATTGGGAGGAGATGAATTTGCAGTCCTTTTGGAACAAATCGTGTCGATTGAGGACGTGGCCGCTGTTGCACATCGCATTCTTCACCTCCTGGCCCAGCCCGTGATTATCAAGCAGCACCAACTGCGTGTGACCGGAAGCCTCGGGATCACCATCTATCCCTGGGATAGCGCCAACCCCCAGGAACTTTTATCTCATGCCGATGCCGCGATGTATCGAGCCAAAGCGCAAGGCGGCAATACCTATCAGTTTTACACCGCCGGCATGAAAACAGCTGGTCTTGATGGCTCCACACTGGAGATGGAGCTCAGTCGGGCGTTGGCAAAAGAAGAATTTCTCCTCCATTACCAACCACAAATGAATATTTGCACCAAGCAAGTCATTGGCATGGAAGCTTTGCTGCGTTGGCATCACCCCTACCAAGGACTCATTGGTCCGAATCACTTCATTCCCCAAGCCGAAGAAAATGGCATGATCATTCCTATAGGGGAATGGGTTTTACGTTCAGCCAGCAAACAAGCCAAATATTGGGAAAAGCAGGGATTTCCTGCTCCTCATGTCGCCGTAAACCTCTCAGCCAGGCAAATCCATCAGGGGCATCTCCCTGAACTCATACAAGACATCCTCAAGCATTCGCATCTGGATCCGGAAAATCTCAAACTGGAACTGACCGAGACGTTTCTGATTCATGAAACGGAAGAAACCATCCAGACCCTTCGCGAAATCAGAGCGATGGGCGTCCATCTGTACATTGATGATTTTGGAGCGGGCTATGCTTCTCTTCGATATCTGAAGTCATTTCCCGTTGATGGCATCAAACTCGATCAAAGTCTTATCCAAAATCTCCCGTACAGTACCAACGATGCCGCGATCGTTATGGCGGTCATTTCCTTGGCCAAAGCCCTAGGACTACAAGTCATCGCCGAAGGAGTAGAAAGGCAAGAACAAGCGGATTTCCTGGAAGAACATGGATGCGATGCAATGCAAGGATTTTGGATCGCCCCGCCACTCCCCGCCAATGAAAGCGCCCAGCACATGGTGCATATGTAATTAGGGGCTGCTTTAAGCTCCTACAAGTGCCACGGGTGACTGATACCGCAGTTGTGAACAGTTCCTGGAGCATTGCCCAATTCAGACATTTTCTGAAACTGGTGTTCAAACGCTACGCAATGGGATTGAGTTCGCACTGCGTACAGTTGAACAAATTCGTGCTGGATCAATACTGCCGCCGCGGGCCATGGGTATTTTCATTGGTCCCGCGTGGCCCTGAGCTATGCGGATCGGCAAAGAAGATCCGGATCGCCCACCGTTGAGCCCGGCGCCACGAAGAAAGCAAGGGGCAGTCCCATACGACAATATATTAGATCCCACGGATGAGAAGACTGACCGAATCGCTAAGGTAAGATTTAGGAGTTGGCCATACGGATTTAGCCTTCATCCATGTAGATTTTGATGCCATCCTGTGCCGTCGTAAGAGTTCAAGAGGTCTGGCTAATCGGACCACGAATGACTAACCTTTCTGCTCAGAGCCAATCCATACTTCGGGTAAAAGCCAGCCAGGACCATGCAGAAGACACCATTCGCAGCTTTCAAGAACCAGGACTCCGTCATACATGGCGAAAATGGGAATAAGTTCTGGCCCTATTTGTCCAAATAATCAGGCAGATTAATACCGAAGATCCTCCACCAGGTACGATTCTTCTCGATCTGAATATCCCCAGGTACCGACAAACGGGAAACGGGTCCAAAAGCACAGTCTGATTTGAAACTCAAAATGATTCAAACCATCGTGGAAACCTCTTACCAGACAAATGCGATAGGTAAGCCTGGAATCAGGTAGAGATCAACAGTTATATTGTGAAACCGGTTGAAACCGATTGCCACTACAAGCCATGATAAAACTATAATTATACCGGTTTACATTAGTTCTCCACCTAAGACTGGACAAAAGACACAAACTGGAAAATTTCGAGGTGATGCAGGGCCTTCCTAATGCTTGACGAATACATTTTTTCATCCCAGCTCATTCCCGGTCTTTCCACTTCCATTAATGGGATCTCCGTCAAACATGCCAATCCGTATTGAAAAACCTCACCTCACCACTCTCCGAATTTTTATCGTCGACGATAGCCCGAGGGACCGATCAACCTATACTCGTTGGATTCGGCGCACAGCCCCGTTTCGCCTCGATATTCAAGAAATGGAAACAGGAGTCCAGGCCTGGGAAGCCTGCAAGATCTCCCTCCCTCACTGTCTGCTTATGGATGACCAATTACCGGATATGACCGGATTAGAATTCCTGGCGAAAGTACGGGGTTCACAGTCGCCGTCAAAGAATCCCATCATTTTTCTCACCGGGTACGGTGACGAAAAAATTGCGGCTCACGCAATCAAACTTGGCGCACAAGAGTATTTCAACAAAAACACTCTATCGGAAAAATTCCTCTGGCATCATATGGAGCAGGCGATTGAGCAGTGTGTCACCATACCTCGCATACGCTCTCTTGAACGTCAGTCCAGCATCATCTTGCAATCATCCAGCGACGGAATCCTTGTCGTCGGACATGACGGCCTGATCCGTTTTTCCAATCCTGCAGCAGAACAGCTCTTTCAAAAGACATCCGAACAACTCACCGGATCCCCATTTGGTTTCCCGGTCTCTGCAAACCAGACCATGGAAATAGAAATCACGAGCGAACCCGGTCGACCAACTCCTGTAGAAATGCGAGTGGTCCCTATTGAGTGGGATGGAGAACCCGCCTTTTTGGCCTCTCTCAGGGATGTGACCGAACAGCGAAGGGCCGAAGACGAACGACGCCGTCATGAAATCGAACGGCAATATTCACAAAAGCTGGAAAGCCTGGGTGTACTCGCCGGAGGGATCGCGCATGATTTCAATAACCTCCTGATGACTATTGTGGCCCGCTCAGGCCTCGCACTTCGCTCCCTTCCTCCTGATGCTCCGGCTCGAGAGCACTTGGACTTCATTGAAAAAGCCGGCCTTCGCGGCGGGGAATTGGCCAATCAAATGTTAGCATTTGCCGGACAGACCCGGTTGGATTTTCAAGTTATCAATCTTCCAAATCTTCTCGAGGACATGGCCCCTTTTCTCCGGTCCACCCTTTCAAAACGACTCACGTTCGAATACGATCTGGCCCCCTCCCTTCCACCGATTCGAGCCGACCAGGCCCAATTGCGCCAAATTATAATGAATATCGTGGTAAACGCATCAGAATCTTTTGGAGAAGGGGATGGGGTCATCACCATCCGTACATTCGAATGGGAGCCGACAACAGAGAATTTTCAGAGTTGGTATGTTATCGGTGAGCTCCCGCACAGCCGGGGTGTTGCCCTAACCATTCAGGACACCGGGTGCGGAATGGCGTCCGACACAATTCCAAAAATTTTTGACCCATTCTTTTCGACCAAACTTCCTGGACGAGGGCTAGGACTCGCAGCGCTTCTCGGACTCGCCCAGGCCCATGCCGCCTCCATTGCCGTCCGAAGTCAACCAGATATCGGGACAGAATTTACGTTACTGTTTCCCGCCACCACACCCAGTCCTTCAACAAAGAAGGGGCCGGTCTTCTCAATTCCAACTCAACATGCCTCACCGACCAAAAAACCCATGGTGTTGGTGGTGGATGACGAAGAGGACGTTCGCGTAGCCTGTTCTATGATCTTTGAAGAAATGGGATTACAAACTTTAGTCGCCTCGGATGGACAAATTGGCATTCAAGTCTTCCAACAACATCAGCAGGAAATTATGGTCGTTCTCTTAGATCTCACCATGCCCAATATGGACGGTCAACAATTCCTCGAACACATTCAAGGACTTAACGCAACGATTCCGGTCATTTTATCAAGTGGATATTCCGAGGAAGAAGCGATGAAAAGATTTCACAACCCGAACATGGCTGCATTTATTCAAAAACCCTATCAAGTGGAAACACTCATCGCCAAAGTCGAAGAAATCAGGCAAAAACAGACGACATCTTCCAACAACCCTGGCCGATAGAAACATACCTCCCATCTTCCACCAGGCAATACTGCTAATAACGATAGCCTCCGTTCAGGTAGCGCTCGAGGGTCGATGACAGTCCCAGATGATTCCGATACAACGTGGAGTGAATAACCGCCGCATTCCGAAACTCCAACGCCCCTGCTCGTCGAAAGTGCCGGGTCGCCTCCTTATGTCGACCCCTCTGGTGCAACGCCAGTCCCGCATTAAAGTGGGCCTCCACAAATTGAGGAATAATCTACAAGCTGCGTCAAACGATGCAAAGACTTTCATCCATTGGCCAGCCTGTTCCCAATCAATGCGGTCAGATTCAAGTCGGTAGCCATGAATAGGGAAGCCGGAGGAATAGACCCGGGTACACAGCCACCCAACTTCAACCATCCTGCACTGGCCGCCAGCACGACTGCCTTTCTTCGTGAGATGAATTCATGCTACATACTTGCATTCGTAATTCGACCATGTTTTCTCTCTATTCATCCGGAATAACAGGCACTCCACATGATCCATTCCCATGACATCATCATAATTGGAGGAGGGTCGGCGGGCTATGCAGCAGCGCGCACTGCCCAAGCGGAAGGGGCAGACGTCGGCATCGTCGATCAGGGTCCGTTAGGCGGTCTCTGCATTTTACGGGGATGCATGCCGACCAAAGCCATTCTCCGCTCCTCCGACCTCGCGGCGCTCATCCGTCGTGCGCCGGAATTCGGTCTTACCTCGTCCAGGCTCCAGGTGAATCTGCCAGAGATTATTGATCGAAAAGATAAGTTAATTAAGGAATTTGCTGAAGATCGCATCCAAGCACTCCACCATCCGCGATTTACGCTCTATCAAGAATATGCCCACTTTGTTTCGCCAACGATCATTCAAGTCGGTCAACAGCAGCTATCGGCAAAAGCCTATATCATCGCCACTGGATCCGTGGTATCGCACCCCGACATTCCGGGATTAGAAGAAGCCGGCTATCTCACGAGTGATGAGGCACTCGAGCTTCATTCACAGCCTGAGTCCATGATTGTTCTGGGCGGCGGACCGGTCGCGTTGGAACTCGCCCAGTTTTTTTCCCGCATCGGAGTCGCAGTAACCCTGATTCAACGAAGCAACCATATTCTCTCCGACACAGACGAAGACCTCGTTCAACCAGTTGAAGCTCATCTTCGGGCTGAAGGCATGACCGTCTATACCAATACCTGCCTCCAACAGGTCAAGGCATCTGGGGAAATGAAAACGGTTCACTTTCTCCATCAAGGTCAACCCCGCCACGTCACCGCCACGTCAATCCTCCATGCTCTAGGCCGCCGCCCCAATATTGACGGTCTCAATTTGGACGCGGCTCAGATTGCCCATCAACCCAACGCCATTTTAGTGAACAAGGAAATGAGGACATCCCAGCCGCATATTTTTGCCGTTGGAGATGTCAACGGCGGCTATGAAATCGTCCATATCGCCATCGAAGAGGGCGAAATCGCAGGATGGAACGCCGTTCATGCGAATCTACCTCCCAAACATTTTTCTGACCGTCTTAAAACCCAGGTTGTCTTTACTGATCCCCAGGTGGCCAGCGTAGGATTGTCTGAACGGGAATGCCTTGACCGTCAACTCCCCTATCTTGTCGCTTCCTACCCCTTTAACGACCATGGAAAGTCTCTCTGCCTGGGTGAAACGTATGGACACGTGAAAGTGCTCTGTCATCCTCAGTCTGGTGAGATTCTCGGTGGCCATATCGTCGGGCCGGAAGCATCCGAACTCATCCATGAACTGATTGCCATCATGCATTTTCATGGGACGGTTCACGACCTTCTCCGCATACCTCATTACCATCCCACGCTTGCTGAAATTCTCACCTATCCGGCTGAGGAACTTGTCGGAAAATTACCTTTCGCGTAACTTTAGCAAGCATTTGCAAGATATCCTTCCTGTTCAAACAGCTCGTACAAGCGTCAATCCAGAATGGAACGGGCAACTCTTCCTCTGAAATTTTCCCCGTAACAAATGGCGCAACATCGTGACTACAACTCTATATCGTCAAAGACACCTCATGGCAAACAGGAATAGAGTTAACCATCTCTATAGCCTTGACACACTAGGAATTTTAGCGATGCCCGGTTTGCCATTTACCGGATTTCAAAAAAAACATGACTGGAGAATTCCCATGAAAACCCACATAATGGAGCCTCACATGTCCCATCCATCTACCACGCCAACCGACGCACCCAATTCCTTGATGGGAAGGATTCTCATCGGGTGCATTCTGCTGGCAGGGATCGGTGCCTTTTTATATTTTGATCTTGGCCAATATCTCTCTCTCGAGGCCTTAAAAGCGAACCGGGACACCTTATTAGCGTACACGGCCTCCCATTATGAAACAGCCGTTGCCGTCTTTATTCTTGTCTATATTCTCCAGACCGCCTTCTCGCTTCCCGGTGGAGCGATCTTAACGTTGACGGGGGGATTCCTCTTTGGAAGTCTGATCGGAACCCTATTCGTCAACATCGGAGCCACTGCTGGAGCGACGCTCGCCTTTTTGGCGGCCCGTTATCTGCTCCACGATTGGGTGGAGCGAAAGTTTGGCGACCGACTCGGGACCATCCAGGAAGGATTTGCCAATAATGCGTTTAGTTATCTTATGACGCTTCGACTCATTCCAGCCTTCCCATTTTTTCTCGTGAATCTGGTCTCCGGCCTCACCCGTGTCAACCTCGGCACCTATGTTCTGGCGACGTCCATCGGCATCATTCCCGGCAGCTTTGTCTTTGCTTTTGCCGGTCGCCAATTGGGCACCATTAATTCTTTGAGCGAAATTGCCAGTCCACCGGTCTTACTCGCCTTTACGCTCCTAGGCCTGTTGGCCCTTATGCCGGTGGCCTATCAGAAATGGAAAAAGCCTCAAAGCGGAGCCATCAATACTAAATCGTAAATACTTTGACCCTTTACTAAACTAGAGGCCACAGATGAACACCACACAATCACCAGCCCATACCAGTTTAGTCCTTCCCGCGGATCAATATAACCAGGAATTAGTCAACAATGTGCATCCCCCTCAATGGCGCAATCCCACACCATCCGGACGATATAACCTCGTCATCATCGGGGCCGGAACCGCCGGCTTGGTCACCGCCGCGATTGCGTCAGCTCTCGGAGCCAAAGTAGCGTTGATTGAACGACACCTGATGGGCGGAGACTGCCTGAATGTAGGGTGTGTGCCGTCCAAGGGCGTCATCCGCGCTGCCAAGGCCTGGACCGCTGTCAGAGAGGCGGAGCAATTTGGTGTACATATTTCCGGGGAGGTCAAACGGGATTTCGGTGCAGCCATGGCCCGCATGCGAAAACTGCGGGCACGGATCAGTCATGTCGACTCAGCTCATCGCTTTACGAAACTTGGCGTGGATGTATTTATCGGCAACGGCCGATTCACCAGTTCAAGCACGATCGATGTGGATGGGACAACACTACAATTTACCAAAGCAGTCATCTGCACGGGAGCCCGGGCCACAGCTCCACCGATTCCAGGCTTGGCCAACACAGCCTATCTCACCAACGAAACCATTTTTTCTCTGACGGAACTTCCTCCGAGACTCGGGGTCATCGGTGCGGGTCCCATTGGCTGCGAACTGGCCCAATCATTTGCCCGATTCGGCAGTCAGGTGTTTTTGGTGGAAGCGATGCACGGCATTCTTCCAAATGAAGACCGCGACGCTGCCGAGATTGTGGAACAATCGATTGTGCGGGACGGCGTGCAACTGCTTTGTTGCGGGAAGGACTTGAATATTCAGTCAGCCAAAGGCGCCAAGCACCTCGTGGTTGACTCGCATGGCACCCATTACGATATCCCGGTTGATGAGATTCTGGTGGGCGTCGGCCGCAGTCCGAACATTGAGGGATTGGAACTAGAGGCCGTTGGGGTCGAATTCGACAAAACTGGAGTCAAGGTCAACCCTCGGCTTCAAACCAGCAATCCCAAAATATTTGCGGCAGGAGATATCTGCTCTCCGTTTAAATTCACGCATACGGCTGATGCCCAAGCGCAGATCGTCATTCAGAACGCGCTATTTCCCCATCCGTTCGGCCTTGGTTACGGGAGCACGGACCAACTGGTAATTCCCTGGGCGACCTATACCCAGCCGGAAATTGCCCATGTTGGCCTATATGAAAAGGATGCGAAGGACAAAAACATTTCGATCGACACCTTCACCTTTCCTCTCAATGAAGTCGATCGGGCTATTCTAGATGGGGAAGAGGAAGGCTTCGCCAGAGTTCACGTCAAAAAAGGAACGGATAAAATAGTCGGAGCCACCATCGTAGCCTCCCATGCGGGTGATATGATTAGTGAATACACCCTGGCCATGAAGGGAGGCCTGGGACTTAACACCATCGCCAGCACCATTCACCCCTACCCGACTCAAGCAGAAGTCGTAAAAAAGTCCGCGAATGCCTGGCGAAAAACCACGCTGACGGAAGGAAAAAAACAGTTACTCCGCAAACTCTTTGCATGGTCCAGGTAAGATCGAATTCCATCAGGAATCCCTCACTCCGCTCATGGCGGCCTTTTGACAGGCTCATGGCGAACCGAGTCAGTCAACGAATTTTTAGAACACCTCTCAGGCTCATTCCGAGACTAGGCATGACACTCACCACATTCCGACGCGGCTTCTTCTACCTTCTCACGCTGGCCTTAGGCCTTATAAGTCTGATCCACTCGACCTCGGTCATCGCAGAAGGCCTGAACCAACTGGTCGTCGGCAACTTCTCGCTCGCCACTCCAGGAGGACCATTGCCTCAAGGGTGGAAACCGCTGACCTTTGACAACATCCCCGAACATACCCAATATGACCTGGTCAAAGATGAGCAGCAGGTGGTGGTCAAGGCCATCAGTCGCCAATCCTCCTCCGGCCTGACACGGGAAATCTCGATCAATCCAAAGGAATATCCGGTGATTGAGTGGCGATGGAAAGTCGAGAATATTCTTCAGAATGGTGATGTTGCCCAAAAATCAGGAGATGACTATCCGGCACGGCTCTACATCACCTTCCAATATGACAGCAGTCAGGTCGGGTTTTTTGAAAAGGCGAAATTTGAAACCATCAAATTGCTTTATGGCCAATATCCCCCGATTGGAGCCATCAATTATATTTGGGAAAGCAAAAGTCCAATCGGCACAATGGTTCCCAATCCCTATACAGATCGGGTGTATATGTTCGTCACGGAAAGTGGAAGTGCCAACTTAAATCAATGGGTAACTCAGGAACGCAATATCTATGAAGATTACAAGAAAGCATTCGGAGAAGATCCGCCAAATATCTCAGGAGTCGCCATCATGACCGACACCGACAATACCAGGGAATCCGCCATCGCCTATTTTGGAGATATTGTGTTTAAAAAATCCGTGAAGGAATAAGAGAAAAATATGAAAAATGATAGGTCAGGAGAGAAAATTCTTGAATCAACCCAAATCAGGAAATCCTTGCACGGTGCTTCTCACGCATCGACGTTCTCTACCCAGCCATTGTTTGTCAATAATCCGGCTCATTCCCGGCCTTCCATTTTATGTTGCAACCCGCGCTAGGTTTTTGTACTCCGGAAACCGGTTTCTTATCCAGAACCGCCTCTAAAGCTGTTCGCAGATCCCGCCCGGTCACAGGCTTTCCATTTCCCGGTCGACTATCATCCAATTGCCCCCGATACACCAATTTTCGTTCTTCATTAAATACAAAGAAATCGGGAGTGCAAGCGGCCGTCAACGCCTTCGCCACCTCCTGAGATTCGTCATAACAATAGGGAAAGCGAAAATCCAATTCCTCCGCCATCTTCTTCAGGTTTGCGGGGGAATCCTGGGGATAATTTTTCACGTCATTACTACTGATCGCCACGATGCCAACATTTTTCTTTTGAAAATCCCGACCGAGTTGGGCCAATTCCTCCTGCACATGAACCACATAGGGACAATGACGACAAATACACATCACTAGAATTGCGCGTTTCCCGGCAAAATTTTCAGGGGACACCAGATGACCGGTCCGGACATCCGGCAGTTCAAAGTGAGGCAAGGGCGTCCCCAGCGGGAGCATCGTTGAATCTTTCAAGGCCATAATTGTCTCCTTTAATGAAAACAGGACGATTAACACACGAAGGGTTGTGACACTCCATAAGCCTTATCCACCACATTGGATCGAAAGGGAGAAGGAGAAATCGCACAGACCAGCATTCGGCAGATTATTCGTTTTCAAATTTCACGGAAGATTGGAGTTGATGCTGTTTCCAATTCCGAAACCGTTCAAGCAGTTCCTCTTTTACATGTTGGGGGACGGGCTCAGGAGGCAATTGTCGTAAGGTCGCAATGGTATGTTTCATCTGACGTAAATAATTACGGCAGGCAAAACACAAGCCCAAATGGATTTGAAATCGCACTCGCTCGCCAAGATTCAGGGACCCATCCAGGTAATCCGTGATAAGTTGCGCGATTTCCTGGCAGGAAAAATTTCCCGCCATATATCGCATAAGTTTCTGTTTCAAATTCGTATCCATTGTCGTTACGTGTTATCCCCCTGAACATAGGGATGGAGCTCTCGGCGCACTTTAGTGCGCGCCCGGTGTAACAGCACCCGTTGATTGGTCTCACTGATCCCAAGGATGTTACAGATTTCTTCCGAACTGACACCTTCGATATCGCGCAGGGTCATCACCTGCCGCTGCGTAGCCGGCAAACTTTCAATCGCGGTTTCAATGGCTGCTCGACATTCCTTCGAGAGCAACGCCCGTTCTGGGGTATCCGGTTCCCACGCGTTAGGGGGATCTTTCCAGTGACCCGTTCGGGAACCCTCCGTGATAAACAAGGAATCCTCTAAGGAAAGACCTTCGTCTATCTCTCCCGAAGACGCACTTAATCCGAACGGCTCATAGCGACTTTCCCGTATCCCTCGCGTTTTCGCCCGGTTCGTCAAAATCCGGAAGAGCCAGGTCTTAAAAGACGATCGACCTTCAAACCGATGGATGCCTTCAAACACCCCCATCCAGGTTTCCTGAACGACCTCTTCGGCCACGGCCCGACTCGGCACAAAGGACAAGGCCAACCGCAACAACGAACCGGAATACCAATCCATCACGGCCGCGAATACCTGTTCATCTCCAGCTTGAAGAGCCCGAACGAGGCCTGGCTCATCAAGCTTCAACGTATCGTGCAGAGTGTGGGGAGAGGGAGAAATTGGCAACCTCTGAGAGGATCAAGAGACATCAAACACGAACCATGAGATTATCCTCAGCTTGAGAGTGACAATCAAGGGTTTCCTGAGAAGAACCCTCGGATAGGAAACCGGTCATTCTAAACAGGCACAAGAAACTAGTAGGAAAACATAGCCAGGCACTGCAGATTGACAGTCAAACGGGGCCATGGAACATTGTAGGATCGAAGGGAAAAAAGGGAGAAGGGGCAGTCGGGCGGGCGCCTGGAGGCGTTAGGTATCCTGGAAGATTTGGGCAAGAATGCCGGTGCGAGTGGTTGTTTTCGTTTTTTTCAGAAGATGGCGAACGTGTTCTTTCACGGTATGTTCGCTTATCTCCAGATGTCGAGCAATCTCTTTATTGGTCCACCCCTCACTGATATATTTCACAATTTCTACTTCCCGACTCGTCAAACGATACTGCTCTTTGGCCTGATTAGGCACCACTCGACGTTCACGTCCGATTTTCTCCATGATGATGAGCATACAGGCTTCATCTTTTTCTGTATGGGCTGCTAATGGAAAACCACGCAGCAATACAGGCGATTTCCCATCACCCGTCACTCGTCGTAACTCGTGCTGGCCTTCGGCCATCTGGTTCTCGGGACTGTCTAATAATGTCCGAAGGGACCCACATAACTCCAGGACCTCGGGGGGCCACACACCTCGCGCCTCGGCATCATACGCGTCTCCCATGATCTGGCGATTTAACGCCTCTGCCTCGGGGTTCATAAACAACACGTCTCCGGATCCTGAGAAGAGCAACACTCCGGGAATTGCTCGTCTGTCGGCAATCTCCTGGAGCCGGGACAGACCACCTCCGTCGGTGGACTTTGGAACAGTCGTGCAAGGAATTCCGATAGATCGTCGACTCAAGGTGTACTCCGTGGATCAGGTTATGCAGCGATGAACAATCTCCTCACAGCCATCTGGAAAGGGGCAACAACTCACGGTGCAAATGCACCCCTACCGCTACCTATGATCTTATTGAACTGTTGTCGGATTGTGGCAGGAGAAACTTAAATAAACAGAGGAGGACGATGAAGAAAATCTCCAGGATGCTGAAGAGGAGTGTGGCGATGGGAGACTGAAGCCATTCTTGCTTCGGCCCCGGACAGCAAGCAGGACAAAACGAGTCTCCCAGAAGAGTATTGTTTTTCGAGCCGGTATACGGTTTAGAAAAACACGCGCCGGTGAACACGCCAAGCGTACTGGACCTATCCGATTCTGCAAAACCAAAATCAGGAGATGGGACACAGACTGAAAACACCAATGACTGATGCCCGGAAAATGACACACGGTCCAATCAATTCCAGCATTGCTCCAAAAACGAGGGAGCTTAAAACCTGGCAGCCGTCAAGGTCACATCCGCATCGCTCCATATCTGGCGAAACGACTGAAGGGCACTTTCAGCCCCATCGGTTTTTCCCTGGGCGCGTAAACTCTGTTCCAACCCGAAAAGCACCCATCCGTTTTGAGGATGATCCTGGAGATCTTCTCGAAAAGTGCGCTCTGCTTCGACCGGGTTTCCAGCCTCCAGAAGCACCGCACCCAACACCTGGCGTGACGAAAGATACCAATCCTTCGGTTCCGTATAATTCAATCCATCTTCAAGTGTAACCGCGCGCTGCAACTGACGAACTGCGGTCTCATATTCTCCATGACCGGCCGCCATTTCTCCTGCCAGAACAGCCTCCGCAATGGCCAGAATATCGACGATATTATTCAGATCAAGAATGGTCAGCTTGGCCACCGCAGGGTCACGGGCAATCTCCGCGAGCTTCATAGATTCCTGTTGGGCAGCTTCCAATTTTCCTTGACGCACAAATGCTAATCCACGGGCATAATGCCAGATAGCCGTGGGATACCGTAAATCCACCGGAGGCTTGGGCTCCGCGAGAATGTTTGTCCATTGCCCGAATGCGATTTGGGTATAGAGAGGAATCGTCCAAAAATGTTGCATGGTGCCCGCGATGCCGGGAGCGCGCATCATCTCAGACTTGACGGACGCCGCGGTATCCAACGCCGCCTGCATCGCCAACTTCTGTTGCCCGAGCTTTATCGCCGCCGCCCAGAGGAAATGTGAATTGTGGGGAACATAGGCCGCCGTATATAGACTTTCCTCATGAGCATGGTTCAAATAGTACTCATCAACTTTAACCGCATGTTGATTGGCCAACACGGCATCCCGATACCGCCCGACACGAATATAGATGTGCGCGGGCATATGCACCAGATGTCCTGAGCCGGGGACAAGGGCGGGTAATCGTTCGGCACTGGGTAAAGCCTTTTCGGGATGCGGCGAGGCTTCCATGATATGAATGTAGAGATGATTGGCCAAAGGATGACTAGCCGATTGGTCTAATACGGTCTCCAACCTCGACACAATTTCCGGTGTCCAGGGTTGAGGTTCTCCTCCCCTGGTCCAAAAATCCCAGGGATGCAGATCCATCAGTGCTTCAGCTAACAAAGCGCCAATGGCCGGGTCATCGTGAAACTGCTGAGCAACCACCCGCATGGCCTCGGCATAGGCCAGGTCAAGGGGCGATCTATCGGCCATCACCTCTTTGGAGTAGCGCATAGCCAATGCCTGAATGAGCGCGCCTTCTTTTTCGGTGGCCTGGTCTTTCAGCGTTAAGGCCTTCTCCACCGCCGCAAAGGCCTGAGGAACAACCGAAGGATCCATCGGGGCATTGATATTCGGACCGAGCACCAATGCCTCACCCCAATAGCACATGGCGCAGTTCGGATCTCGCCTCTGTGATTCCCTGAAGGACCGGGCTGCTTCGGCATGATTAAAGCCAAATGACAGGATGAGTCCTTGATCGAAATATCGCTGCGCCATCGCTCCATTGGAGGAGATCGGAAAATGATGCTTCCCTAAGCCCTCCTGAAGCAGAACCGGCTCTGCCAGGGCCGGACCATATAAGGCCGCAATCCCCAGAATCATTGCCACCATAACCCGAATATGCGTGTTCATTGCCTTCCTCCTCTTTTCACCATTCTAGACCCACATTTCTCACCATCGCCTTTCTTAACGCAATCTCCTTTTTGGTGCAACCCAGTTTCCTGAACATTCTTTGGCCATTCATACGTCTCTCAAAATACCATCCTGATTGCTCCTCATATAGTCATCCCGTCACTTTTCCGGTAGGCTATCTCCCGTAGAGACCCGGCCAACACTTTCCCCTGGAGAACCAGACATGTTTAGAACGGACATCAGCATGGATTTTGTCATTCAGTACGGATTACAAGTCGCGGCCAACCCACGCATATTACAAGATCCGGAACCGGTTATTGGCATTGCCCTTTTGGGAGATTCGTCAATTAACATATCCGTCAAACCATGGGTAACCATCCCGGATTATGTGCCGGCCCAAGCTGGGCTGTATCAGACCATTGTGGAAGAGTTCCGAACTGCAGGTATTCAAATTCCCTTCCCACAGCGGGAGGTCCTGATGCTCAAAGCAGAATAGGCCGCTAGGCAACTAATCCCTTGAAATATGCACCTTCAAAAAATCTGATGGCGTAAAAGACCGGCACCTCGCGAGAGGGGGAGTCCAGAAAGGATTGTCTCGATGACCTACGTGTATTTGTTCCTGGCAATTGTGGCGGAAGTGATTGCAACCAGTTCACTCAAAGCAGCCGAGGGCTTTACCAAATTAGGCCCAAGCCTGTTTGTCGTCATTGGATATGTCGCGGCATTTTTTCTCTTAAGTCTTGTGTTGCGAACCATGACGGTCGGCATCGCCTATGCCATCTGGTCAGGAGTCGGCATCATTCTTCTGGCGATCGTAGGTGCAATCGCCTTTCGAGAAATTCCTGATACGCCAGCAATCATTGGAATGGGATTGATCATCGCCGGAGTAATCGTCATTCATGTGTTTTCACAAACCGTCCGGCTGTAACCTTAGCCCATCTCTTTCTTTAATCTTCAATCCAATGCCTCCATCGAAAGACCCACAACATGACGACGGCCATAATGAGTGTGATGCCCATCACGAGCAGATACCCCCACCCCCATTCCAATTCCAGCATCACTTTTTTCCGGATGGGACATCCAGCATACAAAAAGTGATCGCTTCAAGTATCTCCGATGCACACATTCACATATCGTCTGGAGATCAGGCCTTATTCGTGAGACAAGGCCTGTTCACCCGATTGGGAGGATTTCCCACGCAAACCGTTCTGGAGGATGTCAGGTTTGGACAGACCCTCCTGACACAGACGACTCCCCGACTTTTGCCTTTGACGGTCATCACCGATTCCCGAAAATTTGTCAAAATGGGAGTATGGCGAAGTTTTATTCGCGTCCTCATGATTATCCTGTATGTAGAATTTGGGCTACCCACTTTTCTCCTGCTTTTTTCCGTGATATCCGCTGAACCCCGCCCGCTTGTCTCATTCTGTTGGATCGCTAGAACTTTAGGGTAAGCACGAAGAGTCTTCTACGAGCAGAAACTAACGCTCAAGAATTGCCCACAATAAACATATTCTCTACTGAACGGCATACTTCTCTGACAGTAGCCTGGTCGGGTTCCTGAAGAAATTCTCCTAAAAACCTCAAGAATTCAGGTAGCCTCCACCGATATATTTTCCATAAGAGATTGCATGATGAGCCATCACCACGAACCCATGCCTCATACGGAAGATTTACCAAACTTCCTTCGTGAATTCGATGACAGCGATTTGCAGCGCTACACCTGTTTCTCCAGCGAATTCCGCGATCAACGGATGGAAGCGGGCTCAATGGCGGAGGCTGGATTTTGGAATACCATCGTGAACCTGTGCATTGATGAGCGGATGCGGCGGGACCAGGATATCAGACGATTAGAATACATGTATCGAACCGGCGTAGATCCTGAACATCACTCCTGACCAGTTCAAGCACGTCACTTTCCCTCTTCCGGATTCTCTGTCTTCCAGGCCTCTATTCGCTGCCGGGCTTTTTCAGCAAATTCACTCTCAGGATGTTGATGAATAATCTGTTCGTACAATTCCTGAGCATGGGATCGATTATGTTGTTGCTCCTCAAACTGAGCCGTTTCAAATAATTGGCGAGGATCTTCGCCGCAACCCCAAATCACGAAACAGAAGACACCAAGCCCGATCCACCGATAACAGACTTGAACGCTGGATAACTTGTTTATCATCGAGAATTTCTCCTCCATAGATGATGGCTCACACTAAGGAACCCGCAATAAACCGCCGATACACATCCTCATGCTCGCTGTGACCAACATTCATCATTTACATCTCCAACTTCAGGAAGGCCAGTTGACTTATGCATGCTGAAGACGAACTGCTTGAATCGCTCAGAAGTTTTAACGATTGCGAAATTCGAGTGTATACCCGTTTTGCGACGGAATGGAGAGACCAACGGTTAACCGACGGGTCAGAGGCTGAAGTCTCGTTTTGGAATTCCATGATCTCCATGCTGGTGGAAGAACGTCACCGCCGCAAAGAAGAAGTCCAGCGCCTTGAGGCCATGTTTCAAACCGGCCGCGATCCCGGGTAAGAGACCGGGACGCGCACCCCCTCCAACCTTCACCAGGAATGCCCGGAGTCCAGGGGTTCCTTAGCTTTCAACACGATAAGCCCCTCTTCATATTCCCTTCCACATTGGTACCTCACAGCCCCATGCCCTAGCTGCCCTCAAGAACGGTTTCGTAGAGCGCCTTTGTGCGTTTAGCAATTTTGTCCCAGCCAAAGAGTTCTTCCGCCCGTCGTCTTCCCGCTTGCCCCATGGGCACCCGTAATTCAGGATCTCGCATCAGTTGATTCAACCGGTCGGCCAAATCCTGTGCAAACCGGTCAGGATCTTTCGGGCTAAAGGGAGCTTCTTCAAATTGATCAACCGGCACTAAAAATCCGGTCTTATCCTCCACAACGACTTCAGGAATGCCCCCCACGGCAGAAGCCACTACCGGCACTTCGCAGGCCATCGCCTCTAAATTGATGATCCCGAATGGTTCATAAATAGAAGGACAACAAAAAACCCCGGCATGAGAATACAACTCGATGAGACTCGGTTTATCGAGAATATCCGGAATCCAATAAATATGCTTTCGATGGGCCGAAATCTGATCGAGGGCCTCCTTCATTTCCGCCGCCATGGCCGGTGTATCAGGAGAGCTGGCGCATAGCACCACCGGAAACTCCTCATCTAAATAGGAAAGAGCTTGAATCAAATAGGTGATCCCCTTCTGCCGTGTCATCCTTCCCACAAATAAGACATAGGGTTGTCCGGTGGGGATCCCATATCGGATTAACACCTCCTCACTTTGGACCTTCCGAAATTCTTGCAGATCGATCCCGTTATGAATAATATGTATCCGCTCTTCGGGAACTTGAAACAATCTGAGAATGTCCTTCTTTGTTCCCTCGGAGACGGCAATAATGGCATCAGCCATCTCCAGGGCCGTTTTCTCAACCCACAGAGAAAAATCATACCCGCCGGCTAATTGCTCCCGTTTCCATGGCCGGAGAGGCTCCAATGAATGCGTGGTGATAACGAGCGGAATGCCGTAATTGAGCTTGGCCATAATCCCGCCAAAATGGGTATACCAGGTATGGCAATGCACCAGGTCAGCGCCCATCCCATCGGCATTCATTTGCCAACAGCGCTGCACCGCGCCAATGACCGAATGCAGAGGCTTGGGAGCCGCAAACGGAGTCTCTCCCAGAGGGATGCCATGCACAGTCAGATTGCCCTGTTCCAGGTTCTGGTCGCCAAAACAGCGGACTTCGACGGACAGAAGATGTGATAATTCACGACTCAAATACTCCACGTGAGCCCCGGCGCCACCATAGGTGTAAGGGGGAAATTCATTGGTGAACATCAGGGCTTTCATGGGCAATCACACTCCATTATGATCATGAAGACTTCCAGCAGCCTGCTACATTAAAAGAAAATCCATAGGAAGTCACCTTCCTCTCCGAAAAAAGGCCGGGAGAATAATCGAGAGACCAGGTCCAAACAACGCACGACAGGCGGACTAACGACTTCCACACTGACATGTCCCATTCAAAATGGCGTGGGTGCATTCTAATCTACGGCCGAAAAAAACTCGAGACTCCCTTGAAGTTTCAATAAAAGAAGACGCACAATTGACGATCCGGCGAGAACCATATTGCCAAGCCCACGGACCTGCAATTACCGTGGGGCACACAAAGGATATTTAAAGTTATAGACGAAGAAGGGAATGACAGACATGGGAGAATTTCAGTACCAGGAGATATTTGAACATCAAGCGGATACGACCAGCTATCGAAAGCTCACGTCGGACTATGTGTCCACCACGAACTGTGAAGGTCAGGAACTCGTCAAGGTCCAACCCGAGGCCCTCACCCTCCTGGCTCGCGAGGCCATGGATGACATCGCCCATTTGTTGCGACCAAGCCATCTGGCACAATTGGCCAAAATATTGGAAGACCCCGAGGCCTCGGAAAATGACCGGTTTGTCGCGATAGAACTCCTCAAAAATGCCAACATCGCCTCTGCCCGCGTGCTACCCGGCTGCCAGGACACCGGAACGGCCATCGCCATGGGCTATAAAGGGCAACAGGTCTTCACCACCGGCGATGATGCCGAAGCCCTCTCCCGCGGGATTTTCGAAGCCTACGATACGCGCAACCTGCGGTATTCCCAAATGGCCCCACTCGATATGTACACGGAAAAAAATACCGGCACGAATCTTCCAGCACAAATCGACCTCTACGCCAAGCCGGGATCGGAGTATCATTTTTTATTCATTGCCAAAGGGGGAGGTTCCGCGAATAAAACCTTTCTCTATCAAGAAACCAAAGCCCTCTTAAATCCCAAATCTCTGCTCGCGTTCGTGGCGGAAAAAATTCGAACGCTCGGCACCTCGGCCTGTCCGCCGTATCATCTGGCCTTTGTCGTGGGCGGCCTCTCTGCGGAATTCACATTGAAAACGGTAAAACTGGCCAGTTGCCATTACCTGGATGATCTGCCCACCTCAGGCAACAACCAGGGCCGTGCCTTTCGAGATCTGGATCTGGAAAGACAAATTCTTCAACTCTGCGCCGAGACCGGCATCGGTGCGCAATTCGGGGGAAAGTACTTCGCTCACGACGTGCGAGTCATCCGCTTGCCACGCCACGGAGCCTCCTGCCCCGTCGGCTTGGGCGTCTCCTGTTCAGCCGATCGACAAATCCTTGGAAAAATCACCAAGGAAGGCATCTTCCTGGAACAGCTCGAAACCAATCCTGCGAAATATTTACCCGATGTGACAGACGAAGATTTGAATGGCCATGTCATAAAAATCAACTTAAACCAGCCGATGGCAGACATTCTGACAGAACTTCGCAAGCATCCCGTTGCGACACGTCTCTCCCTCACCGGCCCCATCGTTGTGGCGCGGGATATTGCGCATGCCCGAATTAAAGAACAGCTGGATAACGGAAAAGGCTTGCCACAATACCTGAAAGATCATGTGGTCTATTACGCCGGACCTGCTAAAAAGCCCCAAGGCCATGCATCGGGATCGTTCGGCCCCACCACCGCCGGACGGATGGATTCCTACGTCGACCAGTTTCAAGAAGCAGGCGGCAGCATGGTGATGCTGGCAAAAGGCAATCGCTCCAAACAAGTGCGGGAGGCCTGTGGAAAGCATGGCGGGTTTTACTTGGGATCCATCGGAGGCCCGGCCGCGCGGTTGGCCGAACATAGTATCAAAAAAGTGGAAGTCCTGGAATTCGAAGATCTCGGTATGGAAGCCGTGTGGAAAATCGAAGTGGAAGATTTCCCGGCCTTCATCGTCATCAATCACGAAGGCAAGGATTTTTACGCCGACCTCACCGGCCAGCGATCCTCCGGTCTCATCCAGGTTGGTAATTCAGCTGAAGGGTAAAATGATGCGCGCAGGTGAGATTTTATCTCCAGAGCTATAACTCCAGGATTATAATTCGGGCCCAATGTTCATCCTGCTTTTCAGCGCAGAAAAGACACATTTCAACACAACTGTAGTGAAATTATAAATTTCACGATCTTCGCTGGCTCTAGACCCGGCCACATTAAGGATGACCGGATGCCAATCTTGCAACCACTGGCATACCCGAGGCGCGATCTGTTCCACCGATTCTCGAAGGAGATCGACATGAAGAACAGGCTTGCCCAGACGCATGGCGGCTTCAACCGTGAATGCCGACCCTCCGGCCGGTGCCCCACGGGTGATGAGCAACGTAGCATCTGAGTCCCGCACATTATACTCGGTCCGGATGCTCGGATCGTCGAATTCTGTCTCGACGAGGTTCTGGTAACGTGCGGGAATGACGCCGTCTTCTGCCATCCGCCCATTCGGAACCCACCCGCCACACTCAATTCCTAAATGAAGCGCGAAATCAAGGGCTGCACGGTCAGCACCCGTTTGGCCGCCGGAGACAATTCGATGAACCATAACAATGGAATTTTTCAGCCGGTTAGAGTCCTCGACCGAACAGGGTAGACAAACCCTGGCGATTCGAAGAGAAAATTCTGTAGAACGGAATCAATAGACACATTTCGCTATATATCCTTTTTTGGGGACATCCCCCGTTTCAAGCCATCCAGCGCTGGAGTCGTCGATGGTCCCCTCAATATCATTCGTCGCCATGGCCAGATGTAGGTTCTTCATGGGGAGCATGGAGTTGTCTGTTTCTGAGCCTGATCAGTCCTCAATAGAACAACAATTTCTTTCTCAAGCTCCCGGCTATTCCATGAACAGCTCATCCAGGTAACACCACCGCCATTGTTCCCCTGGTTCGATAGAGCGGATGATGGGATGACTGGTCGCCTGAAAATGCTTCGTCGCATGCTTGTTCTTTGAAGAATCGCAACATCCGACCTGACCACAGATGAGGCACATTCGCAAATGGACCCACCGGTCATTCAGAGTGACACATTCTTCGCAGACAGCGGCGCCCGGTTTCACGTTGCGAATCTGATCGAGATGGCTGCAGGATGATTGGGACATGGTGTTGGCCTTTCTTACAATTCCTTGAGGTATTCATGCACGAACTGTACAGCCATCGCGCCTTCACCGACGGCCGAGGCGACGCGTTTAATCGAATCGGCGCGCACGTCCCCGGCCGCGAAAACGCCAGGACGGCTGGTCTCCAGCAGGAACGGTGGCCGGAGAGAAGTCCACTGTGAGGTCTGTGCCAGTATGGTGCCGGTCCGGACAAACCCTTTCGCGTCCCGCTCGATCTCCGTCGGCAACCAGTCGGTTCGTGGCACGGCTCCAATGAAAGTGAATACGGCAGCCATCTCTACTGTTCGCTCCTCACCCGTTTGGCTATTGGCAATGTCGATGGAACCGAGGTATCCATTCCCGTGCATCCGGCGGACCGTCGTGTGACGAAGAATCTCAATGTTGGCGGTCTGTTCAATCCGTCTGGCCAGATAACTCGACATATTCTTGTACAGGTCATCACCGCGAATCACGAGAAAGACCTTCCTGGCCTGCCCCGCAAGAAACACCGCAGCCTGGCCTGCAGAATTGCCTCCACCCACGACTGCCACCTGGCCTCCCCGACACATTTGGGCTTCAACGGGAGTTGCGGCGAAGTACACACCCCTTCCCTCAAATTTCTCCTCATCCTCGGCACCGAGTCGGCGATAATCGACACCGGTGGCGATCAACAGGCATTTCGTCGTGATCGATTCCTCTCCGTCGAGATGTATAATGGAATAAGTTTTGTCGAATGTCAGATGTGTGACCGGCGACGGGACAGATAGGCGGACACCGAATTTATTGGCTTGGATAATGGCACGGTCGGTGAGTTCGCTACCCGTCACGCCGGTGGGAAAACCAAGATAGTTTTCTATCCTCATACTGGTGCCGGCTTGCCCGCCGGGAGCCGTGCGCTCGAGCACGGCCGTCCGTAACCCTTCCGAGGCACCATAGACCGCCGCGGCTAAACCTGCGGGACCGGCTCCCACCACAACTAAATCGTACACCGCCGCCGCCAAGGGATGGCGGATACCGATGCCGTCAGCCAGGTCGCGGTTCGATGGGTTGCGGAGAAGCAGCATCTTGCTGCAGGCCACCACGGGCGTGTCGGCTTCAGTCACGCCAAAATGCTTAAGAAGCCGGTCCACCTGCGGGTCCGTCTCCACATCCACCCAGGTAAAGAGCACATGGTTCTTAGCCAGGAAATCCCGGACCCGGAAGGTGTCGGCCGAATAACGGGAGCCGATAACCCGCAGACCGGTAAAATCAGCCGACTTGTGCAGGAGTTGCCGCCGGGCGATGAATGCCTGGAGGATGATGTCACTCAGGACCGGACACTGATTCAGGACCTGCATGAGCGCATCCCCTGAGATCTCGTACACTTCACAATCGCCCTTGGCCACAGCACTCACCACCGAAGGATTGCCGGTGAGGTGAGAGATATCGCCGGTGAACCCCCCTTGATGATGAACCGTCAGGGTCTTTGGCTCATCTCCGGAATAGTCAAAGATTTCGACTTCACCTGATTTGATAACATGGAATTTGAAGTTACGGTCCCCGATGGCAAACAGCGTCGCTCCGTCCGGATACAACTTTGGCGTGGCGGCCGCACAACGACTGAGCTCGCCGATTTGGAATTCGTCGAGAATTGGGAAGGCGATAGATTGAAGGTCTGATACGGCCATACTCTTCTCCTTTTATCCAAATATTTTATGGCGGTTTAATTGTGAGAGGGAACCATGACCCACCCTGGACCGTCTGTGGCGTCCCATCTTCAGGCCAACCAGGCTCACCCGGCCACAAGACCAGTGGAGGCAACCGACGATGTGGCTTCAAGAGGAAAGTTCCGTTCGCGCCAGGCGTCGATGCCTCCGGCAAGAGGCCGTACTTTCGTAATTCCCCGCCTCCGCAACATTAACGCCATCATGGCAGCAGTCGCTTCGTTCGGGCAGGCACAGAATAGAATAACATCACTCTGTCGCGGAATGTCGGCATGCCGCTGTTCTAATTCATCCGCGGTCATGCGGAGAGCTCCTGGAATGGTGTAGGGGTCCGCTTCGTGATCCAACGCACCGCGCAGATCCAACACGAAGACCTCATGGCCCTTGTCCATCATCCCTTTCAGCTCGTCCACCGAAATGCGGGCCATCCGCAACTCGCGCAACACCCATTGCCGGTGGGCAAACTTATAAGCAATGTAGGCCACGAGGCCGATACCCATCGCCATCAGAAAGACCAGACCGGCGCGGGATTGTTGGGCGGCAATGGCTTCGATCTCACTGCTGAAGACATACCCAGGCAACACAAACGCCAGCGCCCAGAGTCCCGCACCCAGTCCGTCATAGCCCAGGAAACGAGTGAATCTGATTCCAAAGAGACCGGCCATCGCCGGCGCGAGCGTGCTTAAGCCCGGCAGAAACTTTGCGAAAATCAGCGCGCGGATGCCATGACGGGTAAAAAAATTCTCGGTCCGCCGCACGCAAAAATCAGGTTCCAATGAAATGCGGCAGAGAAGACTGAGGGCTTGCCGGCCTCGACGCCGGCCCACCTCGTACCACACCACATCGCCAGCCAGACAGGCGACGATAGAAAGAACAATGGCGACACCGAGATCCATCTGCCCGGCACCCGCCAGGGCACCGGCCGCCAATAATACCGGGACTGCCGGAATCGGAAGGCCGACTTGCTCGGCGAAGACGATGGCAAACAACACAATTCCGCCATACTCAGATACGAATATGCTGATTTCGTTCACATGGGCTCCTGCACAATGGGATGAATGTTCAGATGACCTCAGAGAGGGGCAATATGCGGTTTAAGGAAGTGTTGAATTATACTCATTTCCACTGGCATATTGACCCCCAGGCACGTGGCCTATCAGAGGCCTCAAGCCGGTCAAAAAAGCATGCCTTGAGCCTTTCGAAGGATTCGTCCAGCAAGGCCGCAAATTGCCTGCCGTGTCCCGAAGGCCACAACGTTTGTTTTGCGCGCAGAGCGTACGTCCAGTACGTGAGCACGGAAACATGGCGAGAACGCCGCTGGCAGCTTTTTTCAACAGCCCATTTAATACACCACAGAAGGCAGAAAGGCCCCGTCGGGTTCGTGATACAACCCCATACTCATCAGCGTCATGGGCTGAACGACCCGCAGCCCTTTTTCCAGACACCAGCGAAGCAGATCACTATTGCGCGTGGGGAGCAAAAATCCCGGACCGGGAAAACCGGTAGCCGCACCGATGATCGCCTTCAGGTCTTCATTGTTCTCGGCAACCGCATGGCCAAAAAAACCAACCAGAGTGGCATACCCCGAAATGCGACCATCGCGTTCGACCACGGTGGCCGTCTGTTGTTTGATGGCGTCCAGCAGTTCGGATTCCCGTTCGTGCCCATGGACCTGAAGACACAACCGATTGCAACCCGCCAAATCCTTTTCAACCGCCTGACGAACAGCGTGGCCGGATATCGAGAGACCAAGGGCCGGACCCTGAATCGTCGAAAGCGGTTCACGGGCTTGGAAACCTAATTTGGTATAGAGAGACAGTGAACGATTGTGATAGGCCGCTTGCACTAACCGGACGCTCGCGAAACGGATCTCCTGCGCCCGCTCCAACACATGTTCCATCAGGCGTCTACCCACGGCCCCATTTTGGACCGCCGGGTCCACGGTGATCGGACCGACCCCGGCAATAACGGCATTCTCCCAGAGGAAATTACTCCCGACGACTCGCCCGTCCACTTCAGCTACGACTGAATGAAGGTCAGGACGCGAGAACAGGTGAGAAAATAACTGAACGGCAATATCCGGGGCAGGAAAATCAGGAGGAAAATTATGTTGTTCGGCTATGGACTTAAACGCTTCGTAACAGATCGTGCCACACGGTTCAGCATCGGAAGGGCCACCATGGCGCAGTCTGAGGTTCATAGGTCCCACTGCCCCCAAATGGTTAATCGTCATTTGCTTGAGGACGATCGGTCCTGTTGCTTTTTCCATTCATCAGTCAGAAGTCCGGAAAATCCCCAGTCTTCCTCGTTAATCTCTTGAATCACGACATGGATGTGATCCGGATTTTTTCCCAACACGCGAACCAGGGAATCAGTGACGTCTTTCACCAATTCCGCCTTCTGCTCTCTGGAGGCACCCGTCGTCATTTGAATATTCACGTATGGCATAAGACGGCCTTAGTATACTTGAGTCAGAGGATTGGATGTCACGTGACACGCCTTGCCACACTAAAAAAAAATTCACCGCCCATGGGTTGAGTGGCCGGGTGCAATCACGCCAGGAAGAGGTTTTCTACCCGGCGATATTCCGTCGCACCTCATAGTGGCTTTGCACCAAACCGTTTTCAAACGATCGTGTGTCAAGATGCTCCAAGTGGATCTCGTGGGAAAGCGACCCGAACAAGGGAACGCCCGTGCCGAGAAGAATTGGAACCTTCGTAATGATCAGTCGGTGAATCAAGTCTTCGCGAAGGAATCCTTGAATGGTCTTGCCCCCGTCAATATAGAGATGCCTCCATCCACGTCCCGCCAGGCGTTGCACCACCTCATGCGGTGGTGCATTCATGGACTCGACTGTTCTTGCGATGTCCTTGCGAATAGCCACCGGACGACTGCTGAGCACCACCACGGGCTTTTCCCCATAGAGCCATGCCCCGAAGGATAATGCCATCTCATATGAGGCCCGTCCCATAACAATGGCATCAACAGAATCAATGAATTCATGATACCCGTAATCCTCCGTCCCGGCATCTCCCACCCCGGGAAGCCAGTCGATACCGCCATTCTCGCGGGCGATAAAACCATCAACGCTGGTGGCAATATAGACCGTCCCGATCATCTCGCCCCTCAATGTGTCTCCTGGAATATCGTTTGATGTCCGCGTCATCCTGAATTTTTCCTCCTGCGCGGGCTATCAGCGAATGCACTTTTAGGAAAAAATTTCCTGGAACTAAAGATTAAACCGTGACCGGCTTTTTTTTTGCTTGACCTTCTTCACCGGCTTTTTTGCACGAACGGCCGCCTCATACGACCGAAGCGCCCAGCCCTTCGCCTCCGCCGTATCCTCAAAGATCTCCTCGGGGGCCATATAGTAGGACATGGTGAATGTCTTGCCGTGTTTTTTATACTGGAAGGGCTCTAATTCCCGTTCCTCAAAAAATGGGGCCAATGCCTCGTCAGCTTTCAAATACAACACATCATCCGCCACCAGCCCGAACATCAATCCATCATGGAAGAGCCCATACCCGCCAAACATGCGGCGTGGATGAATGGGTCCGAATTCCTCGAACACCTCTTTGAGAAATTCCACGTATTCGCTCATAAATTTATTGTCCGGGGTGCTTTTTTACGACAAAGGTTGGAATTCAGCGGCCCCAGAAACCCGTCTACTGGAAGAAAGAGTTAGGCATGGGTTGCGAGCTTGAGGCCAACGATGCCTGCAAGGATCAATGCCAGACTAACCAGTCGCGCGGGATTCGCCTGCTCCTCAAACAAGAAGATTCCCAATATGGCAGTACCGACAGCACCGACACCGACCCAAACCGCATAAGCCGTCCCGACGGGAAGTGTTTTCATTGCAATACCAAGCAAGCCAAGGCTGATTACCATGGCCAGCACAGTCCCGACAGTCGGCCACAGACGCGTAAAGCCCTCCGTGTATTTGAGCCCAATTGCCCATGCGACTTCGAATAATCCGGCAATAATAAGAATCGCCCAGTTCATAACAAGTCCCTCTCAATAATGTGGGGGTTGTCCCGATATGCTATCGCACAGTGAAATCATCCTCACTTCTCAGTGGGGCCTCACGTTGGAGTTCAACGGCCACCGAAGGCGGTCCCCTGGCACGACAGATGAGACATGGCTGTATCTATAGCAAAATATGATCACTCAAGCATTATTTGCATCCGACAGGGATGGATGGGTCTGGATTGTTCGAATTCCTCTTTGAAAATTTTAACGCCCTCACTCATAGAATTGGGACTGAACTGTGCCTCCACTGAGTGGCAGGGAAGGATAGTACGACAGATCCCTGATAGTCACCCTGTCCCGAAGTGGGTATGAAAAAGTCTATCAGGGTCGTAGGTATGGCGCAGCGACTGGAGGCGTTGCCAGTTCGCAGGCGCGAACGACCGTTCGGCGCGTACCAGTTCCTCGATAATGTCGGACTCGCCCACGTAATGACCCACCGCAAACCGGTTCAATGCCGCAATTGTCTCACAATGCCATGCCCTGTTCGCATCATCATCCTCCGGCCGTTCCCATATCGCATAGCAGAGAAGTAACGTCCTGGCTGTCATCGAAAATGCGGCGGCGGGGAGCATTGCAGCACTACTCTCCGAACCGGTGGCAAATATGCATGCCCCCAGTGACTTTGATGACGGCGCGTGCAAAAAGGACTCGCGCATCGTCGCCAACGGCCGTACAGGTGAAGAGTTCGACCAAAACGTTTCCGCCAGGGCGCGATGGTAGTCCGGCCATAACATCCCCCCCTTATCGAGCAAGGCGTCCAGCGAAGTCGGCTGGACCACTTCCTTTCCCAGACATTCGGATAAAACGGGACAAGCCTCCAGGAGGTTGAGCCTGGCAGCGGCATCACGTTGGGAATCGAGAAAGGCCGTCGCAGTCAGGAGACAGACAAAGCCGTTGCCGGACCGGCACTGTTCGATATAGGCCGGTGGCGCCGGAGCGCAGAACATCGCCAATTCCACCTCTCGCGGCAACTGTCCGGCAATTCCCTCTGCCCATGCGCCAACCTCTTCCATGTGTGACAACGGGTAAAAGTAAGTGCTGGTCGTAATAGCCCGCGGCACCGGATACAGCTTGAGAACGAATTGAGTCAACACCCCGAAAAAGCCAGGCCCCGCCCCGCGAATTGCCCAGAGTAAGTCGGCATGTTGCTCCTGATTAACCACGACTAAGGTGCCATCGGCCGTCACAACATGGGCCGCCTCGACGCTAAAGCAGGCCGGTCCCCATATATTAGAGTTCCAGCCCAAACCGCCATTCAGTAAAAATCCGCTCATGGGGACCGAAGGGCAATGTCCCACGGGAAAGGCCAACCCATGCGCGGACAACTGCCGGTTTAACTCCCGCCCCGTCACCGCCGGTTGAACCACTGCCGTGCGACTCATAGGGTCAATCGAAACCTGGTTCAGACGCCCGAGATCTATCAACAGGCTCCCGTCGCACAACGAAAACCCGACCCAACTATGCCCCCCGCCTCGCACGGCAACTTTCAAATTCTGAGCGCGAGCAAACCGGACAGCCTCGATGACATCCTGCTCATTCGCCACCTGCACAACCACCTGCGGATAACGCCCCGGCGTCAACTGATTCCAAATGAGCGAGCGCCTGAGATCTTCGTACCCGGCGTCGGTCGCAACCGTCACCTTGCCCGCAATCCGACTCTGCAGAGCCTTCACGTCCATCCTAATATTCTACCCTCTGCGAAGCTCCACAGGGAGCAGGAGGAATGATGTGTTTCATCGTAAGAATGAGGAACTGATGGGTCCTTTTTTGTTGTTTTGGTGACCTCTGGTTTTATCAATCATCCGCAACCAGACCCAACCTCACACCCTTGCGTAAGTGACCATCGTCACCGAACAGCCGGCGTGTCCAAATCGGCCCAATGGCGCACATACCTCTTGGAGATATTCAATGTATTCGGACCTAGGATTGCTCCTGACCTGTTGTCTAGGCATCACGACCCGCATCAGCAGGGATCCGACGCGCCCTCTGCTGCATGCGAGTATGAGGCCCCTCACCTCCTCTCAGACCGGCCTGACGTTCTGGTTCATCCGGAAGAGGTTCGTCGGGTCGTACTTCTTCTTAAGCTCCACCAACCGGTTGTACGTCGCACCGTAGGCGAACGCAATGCGGTCGGTCTCGTCTTGGGTGAGGAAGTTGATGTACGCACCACCGCTGGCAAACGGCTGTGACGCGGCAAAGAATTCGCGCGCCCAGGCGATGCAGGCCTCGTCATCGGCAGCTCCCTCCCAACGGGCATGCACGTTCATCACGTAGTTGGCGTCCCGGCTTGAGTAGGCCATCGCCTCGGGCGCGACGCGGGCCGTCTGGCCACCGATCGCAGCGACGAAAATCTCGCATTGCGGCGACGGAAAGGTGCCGACATATTGAATAACGGCGTCGATCGCGCCGTGACTCAGTTCCGAAAAGTTATGGGACTTCCAGTAGTTGCGCGCACCCCGCGTCAGGAGCGGATCGAAGGCCTGTTGCCAGGCCATGTAGGGCTGCACGCCGATGTGCTCACCGTGAGCCGTGCCGAACCTGCGCAGCGGCTCGATCAGCTTCTTGCCCAGAGTGGGGTCACCCGCGTAGCACAATGCAAGGGCGACGATCTCTTTCCCGTGGACCTCCGTCGGTAGAAAGGGCAGAGGGGGCGCCTTCCGGGTGACCATCCAGACGGCAAGCTCGTCCGGCATCGTCTCGGTGAAACGGGCGAACTGCGTCAGCACCGACTTCGCCTGGTCGAAGGGGAAGACAATGAGCCCGCTTAAGACGTCCGGCCCGACGGGATGGAGTTGAAACTCAAAGCTGGTGACAATACCCAAGTTCCCACCACCACCACGCAGCCCCCAGAAGAGGTCTTCGTGTTCCGTTGCGCTGGCATGCACTTGACGCCCCTCCGCCGTGACGACATGCGCGGAAAGCAGGTTGTCGATGGTCATACCGTACTTCCGGCTCAGCCAGCCGAACCCGCCTCCGAGCGTCAGGCCGGCCACGCCCGTGGTCGAGTTGATGCCCAGCG
Organism: Nitrospira sp. MA-1; assembly: GCA_032139905.1. NCBI lineage: Bacteria > Pseudomonadati > Nitrospirota > Nitrospiria > Nitrospira sp. MA-1. Next base: position 6,337 of record JAQJDB010000004.1, on the reverse strand, counting down.
GGGTGGCGAGGCCGTGGGCCTGCGCGGCCGCGTCGAAATCGGCAAGGGTGCAGCCGGGCTCGACGGTCGCCCGGCGAGCCTTCGGATCCACTTGAACATTCTTCATCAGCGAGAGGTCAATCATGAGGCCGTCGTCGCAGACGGCGTTCCCCGCGATGTTGTGCCCGCCGCTTCGGATCGAGACAAGCAGGTTGTGCTTGCGCGCGAACCCGACCGCCTGGACGACATCTTCAGTTGACACACAGCGGGCAATCAACGCGGGACGGCGGTCGATCATGGCGTTCCAGATCTGCCGCACCTCGTCATAGCCGGCGTCGCCAGGAAGAAGTGCCTCCCCCCCGAAGTGTGTCTTGAATTTGTCGATCATGGCGTGTTCTAACGGTTTCATACCTGCCTCCTTTGCATAGGTCTCACGTTTTTGCCTAGTTTTTTATGGAAACACCTTCAGAAAAGACCGTGAGGCCTGTTGGGCCAATTCCTGCCGGCCTCGACGCCCGCCCAAACAGTCGAACGGCAGCCCCGAGAGCCATTCTTCCGGCACCCGACAGGGCCACAAACCTATCGAATCGCCACACGAAGTCCGGTATTGGTGATCAGACCATAGCGGGAGAATACGGAAAGAATTCGAAAGCAGGTGGATGTGCCGGAAGGCAGAAAAGAATCGGAAAATTTCGAAGGAGTCGCCATCATCTGTTCCCACGGAGGCGGTATTCTATACCAAAAATAACCGCCTACGCATCTTCCCCCCCAAACAGATCGCTGAGCAGCTTGTCACCGCCATTGAGTGAAGTAGGAGGAGGCGGGCTAACTCGCGGGGCTCGGACAAGCCCGCCAAGAGAAAGAGCGTCCGATCATGGGACGGGCGGCAGGCGTCGGACCAGGAGAACTACCTCGTACCTCAACACTTCCTTATACGCGCTGAGTTGGTGTCGGCGTGATGTTCTGTGTTGCCAGGGTTCGCCCCGGCAGCTGAGCTATTGCTTGGCGCGGACCAAAGCCCGGCACCTTATAGTGGTGGACTGGATAGATCTTGTCATCCCTCGCCTTAGACTTCGACGATATCCGGCTTCAAGCTGGAGACAAACACCGCCACCTCGTCACATTCCTGCCGCGGAACGTCCAACGCCTTCATCGTCGCCCCGGCATGTTCAAGGAAAATCGCCCAATCACGTTCGCTGATTTTCATGCCTTTATGGGAGAGCTTCATATCGCGGCCGGTGTAGTACATCGGACCTCCGGCATTGGCACACAAATAATCAATAAGGAGTTGGCGCTCCCTGGCTATCCCGTCATCACCTCGATTCTGCCAGAATCGCCCCAATTGAGGGTCGGATTGCAACCGGGGAAGCAAATCATTTGTAAACGCGAGAATGCCCTCGTACCCGCCAAGACGTTCATACAGTGACTCTTGACTCATACTGTCCTCGTCATCGTTGCAAGGTGAAAAAAGCAGGCTAGACTCAGGACATCTCTATCCCGTTGCCAGGCAGATTGATCCCGACCTTTCCATCAGTGTGGATGTTCTGTGGACAAAACATTGGCCACCATGCGTCCCATCGTCCGGCCATCGTTGTATCAGGTGATGTTTGAATTCCAGATCCGAAGCATGAGAGTTCTGGTTGGCCGAAGATCGTCAGGGTTCGGCTGACCTCCTTTCCCTAGAACAAAATTTCACCATTGGTTTTCACAGCCTAATCTCCTTTCTCATGAATCCGGAGACTGGCGCGAAAAATCAGACCGCTCGTCGGCGCTAGGATTGTCATAGGGCTCCCGTCCGGCCTAGAATTCTTGCAACAACCTTCCCCCACCCGCCAACGGTCCTTCAAATCCGTTTTCCCGTAGCGCATACCAGAAGGTCACGGCATTGATCCCCAGGATCGGAATTCCAAGACCCGGCTCCAACTTTTCTGTCACATTAATCAAGCTCATGTTCGTGCCACACTGGACGACGGCATCCAATGCATGTTCCTCAGTCGCCAACAATTCCAAAATGGCCTTTTCCTTGGCCGAGTCCGGAACATGCGCGATATGCAGCGCGTTCGCGCAGGAGAACCCCACGCTCGACACCACCTCGTATCCCAGTTCTTCAAACATCTGCGTCGCAAACTCGTTGCCTTTCTTATCGAACGGCGTCAGGAGGCCGATCCGCTTCGCGCCATATTTCCTCAGCGCCGCGTGAATGGCATCATGCCAGGTGGCCCAGGACAGACCGGAGTACTCTTCAATCTCCTCCATCGGGGCTCGAATGGCTTCAAGGCCTCCAAGAATATGCTCCAGGCTCATGCCCATGATCAGGTAATGTGGCTCTGCCAACAACGCCACATCCACCGCGGCTCTTAGTCCGCCCAGAAACTGTTTCTTATACGCCCTCAGATCTTCTTCGGTTTCCAATCTCGGCTTCGAGGTCATGACGGTCGCCGTGTGAAGGCCCACCCCTCGCAACCCGTCCGGTCCCTGGTTCTTACAAATGATGCTCCATAGTTCGTGCTCCATACTGGTATTCGTGGCAGGAATTATCAGCCCGAACTTTCTTCTGAAGCTCCGCACATCGGGATATCCGATGGACGAGTTGATCGCTTCGAAACCTTCGGCTTTCATGCCATTGTGAATGACGCCGGGAGGTGCCAGTGCGGGCATGGGCGGGGCATTGACATCGGGGATGGTGATCGATTTTCCGGACAGTTTGCCAATGATTGTTTGGGGTCCGCGTGGGTTTGGTTTCTGTTGGTCGGTCATGGAGTCATCTTTCATCTATATATAAGATTTCGCAATGGACAACGTCTCGCTGGCTTTAGAATACAGCGTATGAGTTGCTGTCAGCAAAAACCTTGTATTGTGTTCAAATAATTTCCGCTCTGTTCGGGCGCATATTTAAGCTTACTGGAGATGCCGGGTGTCGGCCCGGCAGCCGAGGTCCTTTTGTTTCGGCAAAAGGACCCAAAACCATGTTGGCCATACTGTGGCCCTTCGGGTTCCCTGTGCGGTTCGCCGACCCCGGCGGCGCGCAAACTCGCTTGGCTCAAACAATGCGCGCCTTTTACCCGGGGTCGGCTGCACTGCTCGGCCACACTACAAGGCCAGGAAAGCCTGCAGAAACAATGGGGGATTTAATAGAAGACCAACTCGCCAGGCTCAGACAAGCCCGCCAAGAAGAAGAGCGTCCGATAATGGGACCGAATGGCAGGCGTCGGGCAGGGAAAGTATGAAAGTGAAAATTAATTGGAATGAATGGAAGCCATCTGTAGAAGATCCTGTATCCTCGGATCATTCGTCATTTCTGGAGTCAGACATTGCCATCCAGCAATGCGTTTTCGGCTTCACTCAGCTATTTCAATGGGTGACCCTAAGCATTGTTGTCATTCTGAGCCGCAGGCAAAGAATCTAGCACATGGACGGCCCCCTCACTGCGGATCTCAGATCTTCATTTCCTTTTCTTAAACTTCTTCACCAGTTATTTCAATATCACAAGGAAGCCATTCGCGAGAAGTTCAGGATGGATTTGGCAAGGGCGAATGAATCGAATGTCCGAAATCAAATTCTTGGGAGTCAGCATAAGAGGGGGAACGATCAACGATACATGGGCGAGACCGAAAAGCGAGGAGAACACACATCTTGGGACAACACAACTTGTACTGCTTATGATGAAGGAAAACGATTGGGATACGAAAAATTAATTTCGTTATTGATGTAAACCTATACCCATGCCTGACGCCAGTTCCACACACTTAAGGTCCATAGTCATCAGAATGGGAAGATAACGCTTATTGACTCTCGAACCCTTTTTCGGCATCAATGTTCTATTGAACGAGAGGAAGGATGCGAGCCCGCAGACGAGACTCGTCAATGGTAATGAGAGCGCCCTGCACTAAAATCTCATGATACTCGCGTAAGGCCTTCACGAGAATTTCGCCAAGAGGGTTAGGTGAGACATCCTAAGTGCGCACTTGAATAACGCTAGGTCCAGAGGCTTTTGTCGATGCCAGGATAGCACCGAAATCCAGGTCATGGGTAAAGACCAAATAGTCATGTTCGCGGGCCAACCCTAGGACGACTGAATCGGATTCGCTACCTTTCCCTACAGCGGACCAGTGAACAGCCGAAATCCCATTACGCTCAAGGATAGCAATCCAAGAGGGGGAAAGGTTCATATCAACCAAAACCTTCACAGGTGCCCCAGAGGAACCTCAACCTCTTCCGCACGCCAGGCAGCGTAGGTTAATGCCTCCGGGATGTCGGCTTCTTCTAAGTACGGATAGAGCTTGAGAATCTCATCCCTGGAATGTCCCTTAGCGATAAGTCCCACAATTGTTCCGACTGTAATTCGCAGTCCTCGGATGCAAGGTTTGCCACCCATGACTTGAGGATCTGTAGTAATTCTGGACAAATTTTTCATATCAGCCTCCTACAAGATTCGTGGCATTATAGCGGAAAAGCGACGAGTTGACGAACCGAAACTTTGCTGAAGAGTGAGTTGAACCCCTTCTATTCCTGTTATTCATTGAGGCTTTCACCAATAAACAGGCTTAACTTATCACTCAGCTCCGGGAATGGATCAGCCATGATTACGCTCCATTGGCTTTAGTTTCTCATAACGCCGCCCAGTTTTCAGATCATACCTAAAGAGGTCACCAGGGCTAAACGATTTCTGTGGTACAGCCTAACAAGAATTGCACGGATTGGATAATTTTAAAATGTATGAATTAGATGCCGGGTTTCGTCCCGGCAGCCGAGGTCCTTTTGTTTCGGCAAAAGGACCCAAAACCATTGACGCCCCGCCCGGCCTCATTAGATTGACCGGACGCGAAGAAAGGGGAGACGGGCTAACTCGCGGGGCTCAAACAAGCCCGTCAAGAATAAGAGCGTCCGATCAGGGGCACGGGCGGCAGGCGTCGATGAGGGGAACGGAGGGAAAATGAAATAGGCCGAGGTCATGACCACCAAAGATTCCACGCGGTTGAATCCTTTGAAATTCACTGAAGACTTCTTTCAAAAAATTCAACGTACTCACTCACCGAATGTTCTGAGTTATGAGGTGGAGTATTGACGAATTCGCTCGATCAATCTTTGATGTTGGATCCGACTTTCTTCGTCCGGATCTTCAACCGACTCAATCGATTCGATGGAACGAACATAGGCATCCGGAAACCGTAAGTGTTTGGCACCCAACACCACGAGGGTTTTATACCAATGATAGGGCTTTAGGTTATGCTCAATGTAGGATGGTTGAGCCAGATATGTAAGACAGGCGTACTCTTTCCCATGAAGGTCTACCGGGAGTTGACTATCGTGATAACCTTTTCCCTTGCCTTCGAAACGGTCAAGTATGGGTTTATGGGCTGAATCTATGTGATAGATGCCCCCATATACTTCATCAGATGCTTCTCCCGTGCGGACCAGGTTGCACTTACTCGATCCATCCTGACCCCTTTTCTGAAAAGCCAGTCGATAGCGTCTCAACTCAACCACATCCAGCAACTCGGCAGAAGGCACGCGTTCCCGCAACCGCACAGGGTGGAGGTTCGAACCATAGGCAAAATAATAGAGCAAACCCTCACTCATCCTTCATCCTTGCTTGCGGAATTCATCATCCTCTCAATCACTCTCAGAACCAAGAATCCCTGTCGGCTTCCCGTCGATACTGAGCCGGTTCTTTTTTTGCCAGTATTCTGAGATACCCTTATCGCCCTTTTTCTCCGCCCACGTCGAAAGGACATGGCGGTCTTCCACGTAGTTCATGAAAGGCACGGCATGACCGCAGGAAGTTTGCACACGATCGATAGACACCAGGAAGTACTGCCGCGTCGCTGTGGTAGAAGGCAATTGAGTCGAACACTCCGCCCAACGAGCATCCCTCGGATGAAAGACTTGTGCGGTGCCATAGACCCGAAGAATTCGTGGCGGCCCTTCAAAAGCGCACCACATCATCGTCATTCGATCGGATTCCAAAAGATGGGCTGCCGTTTCGTTCCCGCTCCCGGTTAAATTCATCCAGAGAATCTCGTGAGGATTGAGCACACGTAGGGAATCCTGGCCCTTCGGTGAGAGATTGATTCTCCCGTCGGGGGCAGCCGTCGCGACAAAAAACACTTTTTGGGCGCCGATAAATTGGCGCAACTCATTACTCAGTTCCGGGAATTGATCAGCCACGATTATGCTCCATTCACTTTAATTTCTCACAACTCAGCCCATTTTTCAGATCATACTTAAAGAGGGCACAAGAGCAAAACGACTTCTGTCGCACAGCCTAACAAGAATTGTACGAATTGGGTAATTGTGAATTGAATGCCGGGTGTCGGCCCGGCAGCCGAGGTCCTTTTGTTTCGGCAAAAGGACCCAA